>NZ_JACBZA010000001.1:4364554-4676307 GCF_013408535.1 Actinopolymorpha cephalotaxi | reverse complement strand
GACGTTCGTACGGAGGCGTTCGAGCTGACTGACCGGGTGGGACTTGGGCGCCGTCGCGTGGCGTGCCGGTCAGCCGATGCCGACGGTCTGTCGTTCGGGCTCGATCACGGCGACGATGCGTTCCTGCTCTCGTGGGTAGGGCGTGCCGGTGTACTTCATCGCCAGCTGGTCGATGATCTCCCACGCCGCGTCGCCGTCCATCCATTCCACGACCCGGCCGCGGATGGCGACCGGCTGGTACGGGTTGTCGACGGGCGTGATGGACAGCGCCACCCGAGGGTCGCGGCGCAGGTTGCGTTCCTTGCGTACGCCGGGGCCGGTGAAGAAGACGATGTGCTCACCGTGCGCGCCGACGTAGACCGGTGTGCTGTGCGGCGAGCCGTCGGGCAGGACGGTGGCGAGGTGAGCGAACGAGGGGCCGTCGAGTACGCGGCGAACGTCGGGATCGAGCATGGTGTGCTCCTTCAGCAGGGGTTGACGATTCAGCTGGTCGGTGGATTCAACAGATCGTGGGTTCAGCGGGGGTTGCCGGTGCGCCAGGCGACGTAGTCGCCGACGGCCGCGGCGAGGTCGAAGGCCGGTGTGAAGCCGGTGTCGGGTGAGCCTGGTGATGTCGAGGTAGGGGTTCTCACCCGGCCCGTTCTGCCTTCCTGGTAACAGCTTCAGGGGTGGACCAGAAGTGAATGCCTGCACGGCGTCGGCGAGTTCGCTATTGGTGAACGGCCGGCCGCTGGAGACGTTGTAGGTGTCGTACCGCAGCGTCTTCGCCGTCGTCAGGAGTCGCCGCCGTCGTCGGCGTACAACGGGTTCGGCTCCTCGCCGCGAAGCACGGCGCTGACGTACGGCGGGATGGGGTTGAACGGGGATTCGGGGTCCATGAGCGGTCCCCAGGTGCTGCCGATCCGGAGTACGACCGGCTGGACGCCGCTGCCCTGCAGGCTGTGCGTGGTGAGTGGCTCGACGGCCTTCTTGAACGCGATGATCGGGTGTGGCAACTCCACGGTGGGCAACGCGAGTTCCTCGTGCCAGCGGGCTTCCGTACGGCCGACGTACGCACCGAGGCTGCTGGCGACGGCGAACCTGCGGACGCCCCACGTGCGGGCGGCGTCCAGTGCGTTCAGCAAACCCGTCGTGTCGGTACGGAAGAAGCGGACCGGATCGTCGCCGGGGATCGTGCCGGCGAGGTGCACGATGTCGCTGATGTCGTGGCGGTTGCCGAGGTCCAGGAACGCGTCCCGGTCGGTGACGTCGAGGGATTCGACGGTGACCTTTCCGGCCAGGAACGACGGGACGTCGGTGCGGTGGTGCGCGGTGACAAGGACGTCTTGACGGAGGTCGACGAGTGCGCGGGCGGTGTGGGCGCCGATCATGCCCAGCCCTCCGGTGACGAGGATCACCGGAGCACCTTGTAGTGCAGGTGGGTGACGCCGGGCGCCGGAACGGCCTCGACGAGTTCGAGGCGTACGTGCTGGGGGAGCGACTGGAAGAAGGGCCGGCCACCGCCGAGCAGGATCGGGATCTGGTGCAGGATCACCTCGTCGACCAGGCCGGCCGCCAGGGCCGCGGTCGCGACGCCGCCGCCCATGAGGCCGACGTCCTTGCCGCCGGCCGCGTCCTTCGCGGCCGCGACCGCGTCCTCGATCCCGGTCGTGACCAGCGTCTGGCGCTCGGGCAGGTCGGCTATCGGCCGATGGCTGAGTACGACCAGCGGCGCGTCCGGGTGCGGCGTACCGCCGTTGATCCACCCGGAGTCGTCGTAGGTGTTGCGGCCGGCGAGGGTGGCGCCGACCCGTCCGGCGGCGGCGTCGAAGACGCGGGCACTGGCCTCGCTCAGCTTGAACCCGTCGAACACCTGGCTCGGGGTGTCACCGTTGAAGTACCAGTCGAACAACATCGTTGCGTCCCCGAGCCCGCGGCCGGCTCCGGGATCGCGACCGGTGATGTACCCGTCGACCGACACCGACAGCGCGACGATGACCTTGCTCATGGTGTTTCCTTCCTCGGTTCCTTCAGGAGACTCAGAGGACCATAGCAGCTCAGAGTTCCCTGAGGGAACCCCGAAGTGCTAGATTGTCGTCATGCAACGGACGGACTTCGGTGAGATGGCGTGCTCGATCGCGCGCACGCTCGACGTCATCGGCGAGCCCTGGTCGCCACTGGTGCTGCGGGACGTCTACGTCGGGTTCACCAGATTCGAGCAGATCCAGGCCGACCTCGGGATCTCGCGCAAGGTCCTGACCGAACGACTGAACCACCTCGTCGACCATGGCGTACTCGAGCGCCGGCCCTACGACGCGCGACCGCGGTACGAGTACGTCCTGACCGAGAAGGGCGCCGAACTCTTCGACCTGCTGATGGTGATGGTGGGCTGGGGCGACAAGTGGCTTGCCGGAAAGGCCGGACCGCCGGTGCTCTACCGCCACCACGCGTGCGGTGAGATCAGCCACGTCGACCTGCGCTGCGCACACTGCGGCGAGCCGATGCACGCAGACGACATCGACCTGCTTCCCGGACCCGGCGCGGCGAACTGACGCCCTCGGCCCCGGTTTCACGGCAGGTTGATGCGGATGCGCTGACCTGGCGTCGACGTCATACTGTGCCGAGATCGACCTCTGCCCGGCCGCAGCCGCTGGGCCACATCAACACGACAGGAAGTTCGGTGTACTCGACTGACTCACCGGCCCCCGGCCAGGAGCCGGCGCTGCCGGCCAGGACCGCGTGGTACGTGGTCGTGGGTAGCTGGCTGTGGGCACTGCTGCCGATCTACCTGTTCGGCCTCCTCAGCTGGGTACCAGTGCTGCATGCCTGGACAAACCTGCGGCGGAAGGCGTTGCTGTACTGGACGCTCGCCACCGGTGCCGCGACGACACTGGCGTTCCTCCTGATCATGCTCGCCCCGGCAGGGCCCGACTCGGACTCGACCGACTCGTACTTCTACGGACCGGCCTTCACGCTCCTGCTGGCCGCGATGATCGCGGGTTCCATCCAGTCGTTCCGGCTGCGGCGTGAGGTGTTCGGGGACACCGGCCGCCGCGGCCAGGTCGGCGCGTCCGACTGGCACTCCATGGCGGCCGTCGCGCAGGTGGAGCACGCGCGGGCTCGGCGGGCGGAGGCCCGCACGTTGGTGGAGAAGGATCCCGGGATGGCACGTGAGCTTCGGATCGGGCGCCCCGACCTGCCGAACCGTGCGTACGACGACGGCGGCCTGGTCGATGTCAACCACGCGAGCGCGCAAGCGATGGTTGACATGCTGGAGCTGCTTCCGGAGTACGCCGAGGAGATCGTCCGTGCCCGCGAAGCGGCGGGCGGGTTCGGTGGAGTGGCCGAGCTCGGCGCCTACACCAGCCTGCCGGCGCCGATCGTCGACGGCCTCCGCGAGCGCGCGGTCTTCCTCCGCTACTGACCAACTCCGTCCTGCGCTGTTCCACCATCCGCACCGAGACGGATCTGGGATCGCCGCGTCCAGGTGAGATGAGGCCGGGACCGGCCGCGACCGGTGCCCGACGTGAGGTGGCGGTGGTCGCGGCCGGTGTGCTTGTGTTCGCAGCATGTCTGCAAGGAGTACCGGCCCTGCCCGGCGCCGCTTCCTGTACGGATGCGCGGTGCTGGCCGGAAGCGTGAGCCTCGGAGCCTGTTCCACCACCGACCGCGGTGAGGCCGGCGCGCCGAGTCCGACGCCGAAGCGGGTGGCCAAGGGGTCGGTGCGGAAGCCGCTGAGTCCACCGAAGCAACTGCACGAGGCGCCGTCGCTTCGGGAGAAGATGCGTGCCGGTCAGCTGCCGCCGGTCGCGCAGCGGCTGCCGAAGCACCCGTACGTCATTCCGCACCGGTGGACCCAGACCGGTTCCTACGGTGGGAACATGCGGCTGATCACGACCGCCACCACCGACGGGTCCAGCTTCGAGTACATGTACGGACGTTCGCCGCTTCGATGGCTCAACGACGGCCTGGACATCGCGCCGGGCCTGGTGGAGAGCTGGTCGTCCAACGACGACGCCTCGGAGTGGACGCTGCACGTGCGCGAGGGCCTGCGGTGGTCCGACGGTCAGCCGGTCACCAGCGCCGACGCGGTGTACTGGTGGCACGACCTCGTGCAGAACAAGGACCATCCGTCCATGGTCCCGGACTCCGCGCGGTCGGGGAACGGGACACCCATGAGCCTCACGGCACCGGACGACCTGACGCTCGTACTCCGCTTCGACGCGCCGACTCCGCTGCTGCCGCTCTACCTCGCCAACCTGGTCAACGCGCCCGAGCAGGGCGTGGACTGGTTCCTGCCCAAGCACTACCTCAAGCGCTGGCATCCGGCGTACAACAAGAGCATCAAAGGCCAGACGTGGCCGACCGCGCACGACCAGAAGTCGAACTTCCTGACCAACCCCGACTGCCCCACGCTGACCGGGTGGAGGGTCCGCACCTACGACGAGGGTCAGGCGGTGCGGTGGGAACGCAACCCCTACTACTGGTGTGTGGACCGGGCGGGCAACCAGCTCCCCTACGTGGACACGCTGACGATGACCGCCGTACAGGATCCTCAGGTTGCGAAGCTGAAGTTGCAGCAGGGCGAGTGCGACTTCACCTACGGGTACTTCCTGGGCCTGACGATGGGAGACGCCGCCGGGCTGAAGCAGGCACAGTCCAGAAGCGGCACCAAACTTCATTTCTGGGACAGCGGTTCGGCGTCGGGTTCGGTGTTCTTCCTCAACTACGACTACCAGGATCCGCAGGTCCGCAAGCTGATCCGGGAGCCCAGGTTTCGACAGGCGTTGTCGCATGCCTTCGATCGTGCCGAGGCGCAGAAGTCGATCTATTTCAACACCGGCGAGAAGACCACCGGCACCTACAGTCCGATGGCGATCGAGTACCAGGTGAACAAGGAGGGGCAGAGCTTCTACGAGCGTTGGCGGGACAGCTACGTCGCTCATGACCCGGCCAAGGCCAAGAAGCTCCTCGACGAACTCGGGGTCGTGGACGCCGACGGCGACGGCTGGCGGGAACGCCCCGACGGCCGGCCGCTGAAGCTGAGCATCGACTTCCCCGCGGGCGCCTCCGAAGAACATCAGCGCAAGAACAACCTGCTCAAGCGGGACTGGGAGAAGATCGGCATCCACGTCGCCCTCAACCCGGTGCCGCCCACCAGTTTCCAGGACCAGTGGGCCACGGGGAAGCTGATGAGCCAGTCGGCGTGGGACGTCGGCGACGGCCCCGACCACCTCACCGGACCCTGGTGGTTCGTCCCCATCGAGACGAGTCGTTGGGCGCCCCTGCACGGGCAGTGGTGGCAGCTCCAGGGCACTCCGCAGGAACGCAAGCAGGCCGACCTCGATCCGTGGAAACGCACCCCGCCACGGGTGAAACCCGAATCCGGCGGACCGATCGACCGGCTGTGGAAGTTGTTCGCCACGGCGCGGACCGAGCCGGACACGATGAAGCGGTACCGGGCCGTGTGGGAGATGATCAAGATCCACCTGAGCGACGGGCTCTTCTACCAGGGCACGGTCGCCAACTATCCGATCATCGTCTACCAGAACGCCGACCTGGCCAACGTGCCCTTGCGAACCGAGCTCGCGCAGGGCGGCGGACCCTTCACCTGGGCCCACCCACTGCCCGCGGTCTACGACCCCGAGTCGTGGTACTGGTCCGACCCTGCCAAACGGAAGTCGTCCTGACGGTCTTCCCGGCGAGGGCAGACTCCCAGCATTGGCGGGTGCTCACCGTACGCGGCGACCGAGCGCGCGTGAGGCACCCCCGGGCCGGTGTAGAACTCTTCGGTGACCACCGAGAATCCGCTGCTGCTGGCCCTGGACCTGGCGGGAACGTTCGCGTTCGCGCTCAACGGGGCCCTGACCGCGGTACGGGTCGCCCGGCTGGACATTGTCGGGATCGTCACCCTCGGCATGATCACCGCACTCGGTGGCGGCATCATCCGCGACGTCCTCATCGACTACCTGCCGCCGGCCACCTTCAGCGACTGGCGTTACCTGGCCGTCGCCGCCGCGGGCAGCCTGATCGCCTTCGGGTTCGGCCATCGGATGCACCGGCTGTCCGGGCTGATCGTGGTCTTCGATGCGGCCGGGCTCAGCCTGTTCGCGGTCACCGGTGCCAGCAAGGCCCTCGACATGGGGTTGGGTCCTGCCCAGGCGGTCATCCTGGGCGCGATCACCGGGGTCGGGGGTGGGACGCTGCGCGACGTCCTGCTGCAGCGGATCCCGACGGTGCTTCGTAGTGAGCTGTACGCGATTCCGGCCCTGGTGGCGGCGACCATCACCGTTCTCACCATCCGCTTCGGCGTCTACGGCATACCCGCGGCCGTGGGCGCGGCCGTCGCCTGCTTCGCCATCCGCATGGTCGGTGTTCGGTACGGCCTGAACGCGCCCCGGCCACCAGGACAGACCGACGACGAACCGGAACGATGAGGTTCGTTCAGGGACGCGGGATCACGGTCAGCACACGCTCGATGTGGACCCGGAACTCGCGCATGTAGTCGGCGAGGAAGGTGGCTGTGGTCTCGTCGGAGACGTCACCGTCGGCGCTGAACATGTCGGGCTGGAAGGTGATGTAGGCCTCCGGGGCGGTCATCTGCCTGGCGTTGCAGAAACCCAGGACAGCGCGCAGGCCCTGTTGGGCCAGGGCTGTCCCGATCTTGCCGGGCGAGGCCCCGATGACGGCCGCGGGCAGGTGGTCGAACGAGTTGTTCCCACTGGGCCGCGAGGCCCAGTCGATCGCGTTCTTCAGCGGCCCCGGGATGGATCGGTTGTACTCCGGCGTCACGAACAAGATCGCGTCCGAGGCGGCGATCGCGCTCTTGAGGGCCCTCGGTTCGGGCGGGAAGTCACTGTCGAAGTCGGGGCTGTAGAGCGGCAGGTTGCCGATCGGGATCTCGTGGAACTCGAGGTCTCGCGGAGCCAGCCGGATCAGCGCCTTGCTGAGGATCCGGTTGATGGAGGCGGACGAGAGGCTGCCGACGAAGTACCCGACCCTGTACGTCCTCACGCTGATCTCCTTTCCGACGGCAGGTGAGCCGGTGGCCTCAGCCGGTCGCCAGCCAGGCCATGGCGGCCACGACCAGTGCCGACGTTCCGACATCGAGCGTGGGCTGGATGACGGGGGCGAACTTCGGCGAGTGGTTCACCGGGATGTCCTGGCTGACGCGCCCCGCGGCGGCCGCCCGCTGGTAGCTGTCCTCGTCGATCCCGCCGAGCCCCCAGTAGGTGTACGGAACTCCCATTGCAGAAGGGATGTCGCTGAAGTCCTCGCTCGCGGTCTGCGGCTTGATCGTCTGCACCTTCTCGCCGAAGACCTCCGTGAAGGCGCGCGTCACCCGGTCGGTCGCGGTGGGATCGTTGCTGGTCACCGGATAGCGGTCGAACAGTTCGAAGTCGGGCTCCCGCGGGCACCCGGACGCAACGCACTCGGCGGTGACGATGCGGCGTACGGCGTCCAGAATTCGCCGCCTGGTCTGCTCGCTGTAGGTGCGCACGTTGAGCAGCAGTTCGGCCGAGTCGGGGATGATGTTGCTCTTCGTCCCCGCCTGGATGCTGCCGACCGTCAGGACCGCTGTCTCGTCCGGCGGCGTCTCGCGAGAGACGACGGTCTGGAGCCGGACCACGATCATCGCGGCCAGCACCACCGGATCCACCGTCGCCTGCGGCATCGAACCGTGGCCGCCGTGGCCGTGCACGGTGACCCGGACGTTGTCGGCGGCCGACAGCACGGGCCCGGAGCGGGTGCCGATGACGCCGGCCGGCGCCGGCAACACGTGCTGGGCCAACGCCACGTCCGGTGTCGGGATCAGCTGTGTCAGACCGGCGTCGACCATGCCCTTGGCGCCGTCTCCGGCCTCCTCGGCAGGCTGGAACAGCGCGATCAGCGTCCCGTTCCACTGCCCGGCGCCGTCGGCCAGCAGTGTCGCGGCGCCGAGCAGGCAGGCCACGTGCAGGTCGTGTCCGCAGGCATGGGCGACCGGTACCTCGCCGCGTCCGTCGTCGGCGACCGTAGCGGTGCTGGCGTACGACAGCCCGGTGGTTTCGCGTACCGGCAGGGCGTCCATGTCCGCGCGCAACAGCACCGTCGGGCCGTCGCCGTTGCGCAGCACGCCCACGACACCGGTTCCTCCGACGCCTTCGTGTACGTCGAATCCTGCTCTGCCGAGCCGCTCGGCGACCTTCCCGGCAGTCCGCCTCTCCTGGTGGGACAGCTCGGGGTGTCGATGAAGATCCCGGTAGAGATCCTGCTGCCAGTCCCGGGTGTCACTCAGCCCGGCAAGGACGGACCGCACAGCCGACGTACCCGCCATAGTGCCCCTTTCATCGGGCGGTTGCGTTGCCATCCGACCTACCCATCCGGTGGCCCCGAACCGGTGGTCTGACGGGCCCGCCTTCACCGAGGAGTACCGTGAAACGGCGATGAAGTTCCGCAAGCCTCGACGAGACGTGCTCGTCGTTCTCCAGAACCTCGCCCTGGCGGCCGCCATCTGCCTCACATCGCAGCTCGGGTTGGTGATCGGGCTCGATCGGGGAGGAACCAGTCCTTTCTGGCCGCCCACCGGGGTCGCGGTGGTTGCGCTGCTCACCCTCGGGGTCGACATGTGGCCGGGGATCCTGCTGGGGTCCACGATCGTCAACGTGTTCACCGGACCGTTGATCGCGGCGATACCCACCGCTTTCGGTACGACACTGGCATGTCTGTGTGCGTTCTGGATGCTGCGAAGGGTCGGTTTCCGGAACGAGTTGGACCGGCTGAAGGACGCACTGGCGCTGGTGTTCCTCGGCGCGCTCTCCGCCATGCTGATCAGTTCCACGGTGGGGACCACGCTTCTGCTGTCCACCGGCGTGGTGTCACTCGGCACCTTCCTCCCCACCTGGCTGACCTGGTGGACCGGAGATGCCATGGGTGTTCTGGTCGTCGCGCCGCTGTTGCTGACCATGGTCAAGCTTTCGTGGCGCCGGTACCGCTATGTCGACGCTGCCCGGCTTGCGGAGTTCGTGATGTTGATGGTGGCCACGTTCGGGCTGATGCTGTTCACCGAGAAGTCACTGGGCGTCCTCTTCGTGGCATTCCCTCTGCTCGTGTGGGCCGCCTGGCGCTTCCAGCTACCCGGTGCGGCGCCGGTGGGACTCCTCGCTTCGGCGATGGCCATCCACGCCGCGGTGGTGGGATACGGCGCCTTCGACGGCAAGAACCAGTCCGAAACGATGACGATCCTGCAGTTGTTCAACGGGTCGATCGCCCTGACCGCTCTCCTGCTCTCGGTCGCCGTCACCGAACGCATGAGGATGCAGGCCGAACTCGAACGCGCCTGCGGGCAACTCGGTGACGTCATCGACCACATCGACCAGGCGATGCGTCCGGGTGAGCCCTCCCACCTGCGCCAGTGGGCCGAGGAGCGCACCACGAGCAAGCGGTCATGACCACGAGCTAAGGCGTCCAGGGGCGGACTGCACGACAGCGTGGTCTTCTTTCGCTGCCGGCCATCCGTAGCATGGGCGGGTGCTCACCGTAGGGATCGACCTGGCTGCGGAGCCGGCGAAGACGGCTGTGGCGTGGATCGACTGGTCACCGGAGGCAGCTTCGGTCCGCCGAGTCGAACTCGGCGCCGACGACGTCCTGGTCCTCGAAGGTCTTCGAGAGGCGGAGAAGGCCGGCATCGACTGCCCGTTCGGCTGGCCGGAGCCGTTCGTCGCGTTCGTCACCGCGCATCAGGCCGGCGACGTGGCCGACCCGCACGAGTTCGCCGGCCGGGACGGGCGCCGCCGGCTGGCGCGGCGACGTGGCCGACCCGCACGAGTTCGCCGGCCGGGACGGGCGCCGCCGGCTGGCGCTGCGTACGACAGACATCGTCACGCACGACACGACCGGCCTGTTGCCGCTGAGCGTCGCCGCGGATCGCATCGGGCACACCGCGATGCGATGCGCGGGGCTGCTCGCGCAACTGGCCCGGGACGGGCAGTCGGTGGATCGCTCCGGGGCGGGAGCTGTGGCCGAGGTCTATCCGGCGGCATCCCTGAAGAAGTGGGGCCTTCCCTCCCGCGGCTACAAGCGTGCGCAGAACGTCGACAACCTCCGCGCCTCGGTGGACGCGCTCCTGACCGCGGCACCGTGGCTGAGCCTCGGCAAGTGCGAGGACCTCTGCCGGCGTTCGGACGACGCCTTCGACGCGGTGATCGCAGCCATGACCGCGCGTGCCGTCGGCAAGGGTCTGGTCGAGCCGGTGCCCGAAGAGCACGCCTCCGTCGCCAGGACCGAGGGCTGGATCGCCCTTCCGTCCACCTCCATCGACGCACTGCACGGGTAGCTCGCACGGTCACCGGCTGTCGTCGCGTGCTTGCAGGCGCACCGCCAAGATCAGTAAGCTCCTGCAGCCACGACGCCACCTCATGGGGAGGTTCGACGGTGGGGGATGTCCGTACGGCGCCTCGGCTCACGGTGGCGGTCAGGTCATGACCGTCGGCACCACGGCCGAGGAGCGGTTCTCCACCGTTCTCCGGCTCGTTCACGCGGATCCGAGCGAAGGCCGTGCGGCGGAGGCCGAGTTGGGTTCGTGGAGCAGCCACGAGTGGAGACGGTTGCTCATGGACCTCCCGACCGACGCGTCCAGTTTCCTCGTTCGGTTCGAGCGTCCCTGGTCCGACGTCATCGAGGACCTCCAGCGGTGGTGGACGGCGGCTCGTGACCTGACGACCCGGCCGGAGGAGCACCTGGGCTCGGTGCTCGGCCACGTCGGCTTCACGTTGCTGACGCTGGTCTCACTGCGTCACTCCGACGAGGTTCGGCACGCGCGTACGCCGATCGACGCTGCCTCGGCGACGTCAACCCATGGTTGCGACGCACTCTGCAAGTCGCTGGTGGCCGAGCCTGTCGTGCGCGCGGCGATCCGCACGTTGTACGGCCCGCAAGGGGGGCGTGCCGGCGACTCTGGGGACTCAGGAGACTCTGGGGACTCGGGCTACAGCCGGACAGCGGCGAACGAGCGGCCGACCTGGAAGGAGTGGGAGAAGGCGAGGTTCGACGAGCTCGCGTTTCATCGGCACGGCACCACGTCGTTCATCCTCTCCGGGACCGCGGAGGAGGTGCACGGCCGGGCCAGCAAGTACGCGCTGAAGTGCCTGCTCCATCCCTTCCTGCGTTCGGCGAGCGTGGTCCGTTCGACCGACGACTACATGGCCCGGTACGGCCAGCCCACCGAGATGTTGAGGCACGTGGTGCGGGTGTGGGCCAGCAGCCCGAGCTGGATCCTGATGGACTTCGTGGAAGGGGAGACGCTCGCCGAACACCTGGCTCGCCGTGCGGAGGAAGCACCCACCCGGCGGTCGGGGCCGCTTCGCCTGGTGCCGAAGCGGTACAGGGACCGCGCGCTCGAACGGCGGAAGGCGTCGGAGGAGCGGGTGGTCCGCGTCGACCTGCTCGAGGAGGTCGGACGAGAACTCCTGGCAGCGTTGGCCGACCTGGAAAGAGTCGGCCTGCGGCACTGCGACCTGTCGCCGTCGAACATCATCGTGAACGCGGACAGCGGTCAGTACGTACTGATAGATCTCGGCGTCAACTACCTGTACGTGCACGCGGTCGCCGGACAGGGTGGGCCCGACGCGGGTTACGTCGCACCCGAGGTACGCCGCAGCGGCAACGGCACGCAGTCCTCGGATCTGTTCTCCCTCGGCCGGCTTCTCGTCACCGCCGCGGCGCCGAGACGCCACCAGGACGGCTACGTGCCGGACTCGTTGTACGCGGAAACCCCGATCCTGGCGAGGTTCGTCGAGGATCTCGTCGACGGTGACCCGGCGCATCGGCTGTCACTGTTCAGGCCCGATCCGGCCGAGCCGCTCTACCCGCAGCTGCGCACTCTGCTGGACGAGGAACTCGCCGGGGTACAGGCGGCGCGGAGCGATCGCTCGACGGCCCCGGGCCCGCTGGCGGATCTGCTCGGGTTGTTCCGGCCGCTGTCGGGCGCACCCGGCAGGCAGTGGCGGCTGTGGAAGGTCCGTAGGGGCCAGGGTCTCTACCGGGATCCGGCTCGAGGGATGCACGTACGCTGGCTTGTGTTCTGGGCCTGGCTGTCGGGTGCGGCGTGGTATCTCGCGGCCACGGTCGTCCTCTGGTGGTGGGCGCGGGATCTCGGCTGGGACTGGGGCAACCAGGCCGTCACCGCACTGAGCCGAGTCACCGGCGCGTCGCCGGACACCTTTCCGTACCTCGACGACCTGCGACATTCGGACTATCGCATCCCCGATCCGGTGACCAACCTGCCGGCTCGAATGGTGTGCCTGAGCTTCCTGTTGGTCTGCGCGCGCTACTACCAGAACCTGTTCGCCGGCCTCACTCCATTGGTCGCAGGGCTCGGGCAGGGCCGGTTGAGCAGGCTCGCCGTCCTCGCCGAAGTGCACATGCGCCTGTCGTCGGTCGTGGGGTTCGTGCTCGTCGTGCCGACCACCTTGATCCAGCAGGCATGGTGGCCGGTGTGTACGACGGTCGGGATGGTGGTCACGTCCTTGTGCAACTGGACCTGCCGGAAGTTCGCGCGGGCGGCCGTGACCGAGGCCAGAAGGTCGGGCCTGTCCACGGTGCCGGTCGGCCGGATCGCCGAGTTGGAGGAGTTCTGCCGGTGGGCGCCGTCGTCGACGTTCTACACGTTCACGGTCGCGGTCATCCTGGTGTGCATGCACGTCGGGGTCGCGACGGACCTCCCCGTCTACGCGGCAGCCGTGACGCTGACGAACGCGGTGCTCTTCTACGGCGTGAAGTGCAGTGGGAACAGCGCCGCCGACGTCCGGGCAGCGCTGGGCAGAGCATGCCTCGCGGCCGAACGTCTGCGGTACACCCGGCACCGTCCGAGCTCTGCCGACATCGACGATGTCCCGCCGGCTGAGCTCAGCGCGGCCGCCGAACGGTGGGGATAGTGCGACAGACCGCGTCCGTCACTTCAAGGCGACGTAGTCACCGGCGGCCGAGACGGATGCGACGGTGGAACTGCCCGGGTACGACCAACGCCAGTAGCCGGTGGCGCCTGCCGTCGTGGTGGTCTTCAGGTAGCCGTTCGCATCGGTGTAGGAAGTCTTGATCGTGCCGTAGGTGCTGCTGCCTGCCTTACGGAACTGCAGCTTGACCGGCTGGCTCGCGTAACCGACGAACGTCGTGGCCGCGTCAGTCGTGGCGCGGGTGAGCCGCCCGGTCACGGTCAGTTTGCCGCCCTTGGCGACCGGCTCGGGGGAGGCGTTCACGCTGAGCTTGGCGACCTTGTAGAGGGTGACGTTGTCGCCGGCGGAGACCGAGCCGGCGGTCGTGCTGCTTCCGCCGAACGACCACCGCCAGGCGCCCGACGTGGTGGCCGGGGTGGTCGTCCTGAGCGTGCCGTCCGACGCGGAGGTGATCGTCTTGACGGTGGCGTAGGACGTCGCGCCGGCCGGCCTGAACTGCAACCGCACCGACTGTCCGCCGTAACCGACGGACACCTTGTTGCCGTCGACGTCCCAGGAGTTCCAGTTGGGCTGGGTGAGCCGTCCGGTGACGGTGAGGGTGCCGTTCTTGCGGACAGGCTCGGGGGTGGCGTTCGCCGTCGCCAGCTTGGTCTCCTTGAGGAGGAGCACGCTGTCGGCGGGATCGCTGTAGAGGTTGTACTGGACGCCGTCGTAGGTGTAGCCACTCATCCGCAGCATGACCGGGCGGCCGGCGGAGCCGTTGTCCAGGCTGTACTGGGCGACGATCGCGGTGCCGGTGCAGGTCACGGTGGTGGACGTCCGTGGCACGCAGGTCATGTTCGCGCTGTCCGGCCCCTCCAGGTACTGGAAGAAGAGGCCGCCGAAGCTGCGGAGATGGGCGTCGACCGTGCCCAGCCCGCCAGAGTCCTCGGAGACCTCGACGGTGACCGGGACGGTGCGGGTGATCGAGCCGCTGGTGCCCATCACGATGGGCTTGGCGTTGTTGATGGTGGTGCTGGTGATCTTGGTGTCATAGGGCTCGGCGCCGGCCGGTGGCGCCAACAGCAGACAACCGACGACCGCCCCTGCCGCGAGCAGGGCGGCGTTGCGCACAGATCTCAAGGATCCCCCTGGAACAGAACCTCACCGCCACATGCGGTGGGCGAATCTTGCCATATTGCTAGGCAAGGATGCACTTACTCCCAGGAGATTCCGGTGTAGTGGTCGAACTCCTCGCGGCTGCGCCTCACCGAGTCGAGCTCGTACAGCTGGGTGTGGTCCTGTTCGAGGAGGAGGTACTCGAAGTTCGGGCATCTGCCGGCGGCGTCGATGATGGCCTGGATGGGCATCACGCCGGTCCCGATCTCGGTGAAGCAGACCGGGTCCTTCGTCTCCAGGAACGACTCGAGGGTGATCTCGGCGTCCCGGTCGACGGTCCCGTCGAACATCACCATCGGTTGCGGCGCGTCGCGGGGAAAGTCCTTCTGGTGAAGGAGGACCAGCCGGTCGCCGTACTTCTCGATCATCGCGACCGGGTCCTGCCCGCCCCGCATCATCCAGTACGTGTCCATCTCCACGAACACGAGCTCCGGGTCGGTGTTCGCCATGATCAGGTCGTAGACCGTACGGCCGTCGACGAGCTGAAACTCCTGGTAGTGGTTGTGGTAGTAGAACAGCATCCCACGCTCTCGGCACAGTTCCCCGACGTGGTTGAAGAACTCCGCGCGACGCAGCACGTAGTCCAGATCGTCGTACGGATAGAACTCGATGTCGCAGCCGATCCGGGCGTTGCCCAGCTCGCGGTGGTAGTCGAGGATCGCCGGTAGTCGCTGCGGGTCGAGAGGGTTGATGTGGCAGCCGACCACCTGCATGCCGAGCCGGTCCAGGGTGGTGCGGAGTTCCTTCGCCGGTACGCCGAATCCGATCCCGTCGTCGGTTCCGGCGTCGTGATTGGCTCCCTCGAAGTTTCGGTAGCCGAGCTCGGCCAGCCGTTCCAGGGTTCCGTACGTGTCCCGGGCCATGGACTGCCTGACGGAGTACAGCTGGATGCCCACTCTCACCGGCACGCTCGTCACCTCCGCGTAGGTCGCTTCGTTGGTGCGTGAGGTGGCAACGCTACAAGGGCCGGCGTAGGTAGGCGCAAAAGACGACGACCTACCAGGCGAGTCCATCGAGATGGTTGTGGCCGCAGAGCAGGCGAGCGATGCGGTCCTTCGCCGCTTCGCGTTCGTCGGGCTGGGGGTGGCGTGCGTACAGCACGAGCTGCCCGTACATGTCGTAGAAGTTCAACCGCTCGCGCAGCTGCTCGCGCTCGAACAGCTCCGGATACGCGCCGTGCAGCCATCCGGGAACCTCTGTGAGGGTGGTCTCGTCGAGCCCCTGTTCATCGGGTGTGGGTGGGAACTCTCGCGCCTTCGCGCACCAGCGCAGGATGGTGTCGAGCTCGACATCCGCCGGCTGAGCCAACGCCTCCGCGAAGTCGATGAGACCGGTGACACGTCCTTGGTCGACGACCACGTTGGATCCATGCAGATCGCCGTGGACAAGGACGGGTTCGTCGGTGGCGAACAACGCCAGCCGCTCCTGGATCCAATTGGCCACGTCCGCGACCAGGCACGCGTCATGACCGGGCAGCCGCCGGGCAGCCTCGACCTGCTCGAGCGCCGCACCCACCACGGGCGGATGGAACGCGGCCCACGACTTGCCGGCGAGCGCGTCGGCCAGCCAGGGCGGCAGCAGGCCCGCCGGGACAGGAACCCGGTGGAGGGCGCGCAACGCAAGCCCAAGGCTCTCGATGATTGCCTGGCGCGTGGGCGAGTCCGCCGTCGGCCATGCCTCATACAGGGTCTGGCCGGGTAGACGTTCGGAGACGTACCACGGCCCGTCCGGGCCATCGCCGTGGGCAAGGTGCCGAGCGTGTGGAACCTCGCTGCCGGCAATCAGGTCGATGACTCTTGCTTCGTGGCGATACGCGTCGCGGTGCCGTTCGTCGGTATTCAGTCGTACGACGTATTCGTCGCCGACCCACGCGCGGCTGACCCAGCCGGCCTTCTGGCGAAAGCGGCCGGTTGCCGGCAGACCCGCGGCTGCCAGCGTCCTCAGCAGCGCCGGATCGGTGGCCGGATCGTCGACGGACGGTCTTGCCTGCTCACACACCTACGAAGTGTCGCACCCATCGGTTCACTGGACCGTCCCGGCGACGCGGACGGACTACCAGGTGCCGCGGTGAACGACCTCGTCGAAGGGGCGGCGGTTCGGCTTGGCGATGGGGCGCAGCGGCCGGTCGGACGGATAGCCGACACCGAGCAGGTAGGCGACGAGGTGGTCGTCCGGCACGCCGAGAATGCCGCGCGCCTTGGCCTGCTCGCTGACCGAGGAGTGACCGGTGCCGATGCCCAGGTCGGCGGCGGCGAGCGCCATCGCGTAGGTCGCCTGGCCAAGGTCGTACTGGTCGATCTGGCTGTTCCGCTCGTCGGGCGGCTGGGGGACCACCATCGCGATCGCGGCAGGTGCGTCGGCGATGTGCCGGGCGCCCTGCCACACCGTCGAGAGCTCGGCGAACTGGTCCCGGGCGGTGACAATCACGAAGTCCCAGTGCTGGCGGTTGGACGCGGACGGCGCCCGCCGGGCGGCCTCCACGATGCGATCCAGGTCGGCGTCGCTGACCGGATCAGGACGATACGAACGGACGTTACGGCGAGCGCGAATCGCATCCCAGGTTTCCATGCTGTATGACCTCCGGTCGAACGGGGAGTCGAGTCGAGCCCGGTCGCATCCATGATGCCGGAGTTCAACCACAGAAGGCGGCATCCACGAGTACTCGACCGCGTCATCGGGGCCGTCGCGATGGTGGGGTGTGACAGTGAAACTCCGCCCGGCCGCGATCTTGAGCTTCTGGTGGAAGTCAAGGCGCGACGGCCGACTGTGGCCACGGCCAGTGCCAGACGTTGGGTGGCGTCTCCGCGGTCGGTGTGCTTGCGTCGTGATCAAAGTCGAAGCGCATCGAATGAGGTCGCCTGGCGCGGGTCGTCGGCGCGCAACTGCCGACGGGGGAGAGGGGAAGACGCGATGAACGAGGTCCAGGGACCGTCCCGCCGCTCGCTGCTGTACGGAGCCGCCGTCATGGCAGGCTCTGCGATGCTCGCCGGCTGTAGCAGCGGCGACTCGAAGTCGTCCGATGGCGGCAACGGCAAGTCCGGCGGAGCGTCCGACAAGAACGAGAGTCCGTCGAACGCGAAGGGGTCGGCCACCAGACCACTGACGCCGCCCGCGAAGCTGAGCGAGGCACCGAGCCTGGCCGCCCTGGTCAAGGCGGGCAAGCTTCCGGCGCTCAAGGACCGCCTGCCCGACCACCCCTACGTCCTGCCGCACAACTGGGTGACCTCCGGCAAGTACGGTGGCCAGCTCAACCTCGTCGACATGACCACCGCCGGTGGCACCTACGGCTCGGTCCGCGAACACATGTACGGCTTCTCACCGCTGCGCTGGCTCAACGACGGGCAGGACGTCGGCCCCGGCCTGGCGGAGAGCTTCGAGTCGAACGCCGAAGCCACCCAGTGGACCTTCCATTTCCGCAAGGGACTGAAATGGTCCGACGGCCAGCCGTGGACGACCGCCGACGTGCTGTTCTGGTGGCAGGACTGGACCCTCTACCCGGGCACCGGCCAGGTGCCGCCGGACGAGCTGCGGTCGGGCAGCGGCAAGGTCGCGAAGCTCGAGGCGCCGGACGCGCAGACGCTGGTCATCACCTTCGACAAGCCGGCCCCGCTGCTCGCCCAGCAGATGGCCGCCTACGTCAACGGCGGCGACGGTGGCAACGGCCGGATCTGGTCGATGCCCAAGCACTACCTCAAGCAGTTCCACCCCAAGTACACCCCGAGTGTCGGTGAGGACTGGGCCTCCGCGGGTGGCGCCTTCGTCAAGAACTATCTGTTCGCCACCAACCCCGACTGCCCGACGATGACCGGCTGGAAGCTGAAGAGCCTCAAAGAGGGCAGCTCCATGGTGTGGGAGCGCAACCCCTTCTACTACGAGGTCGACAAGGAAGGGCAGCAGCTTCCCTACGTCGACGAGGTCCGTGTCACCCTCACCTCCGACCAGCAGGTCGCGCTGCTCCAGATCCAGACGGGCAAGATCGACTTCGCCCACTGTTCGTTCATGGGCATCGGTCTTGGTGAGTACGCCGGCATCAAGGCCTCCTCGGCCAAGGCCAACACGAGCATCCAGCTGTGGAACAGCGGGTCGGGTACCGGGCAGATGTTCTTCCTCAACTACGACTTCCAGGACCCGAAGCTGCGCAAGCTGTTCCGCGAGCCGAAGTTCCGGCAGGCCCTGTCCCACGCCGTGGATCGGTCGAAGATCCAGAAGGCCATCTACTTCAACCAGGGCACGCCGACCACCGGAACGGCGAGCCCGATGTCGACGGAGTTCAACGCCGACCAGCAGGGCAAGCAGGACTACCAGCGCTGGCGCGACAGCTACCTGAAGTACGACCCGGCGAAGGCCAAGCAACTGCTGGACGAACTGAACGTCAAGGACACCGACGGCGACGGGTGGCGGGAGCTGCCCGACGGCTCCAAGCTGGCGCTGGAGATCGACTTTCCCGCCGACGAGGGGCCGGACGCGAAGAAGGTCGACGCGTACATGGAGAAGGACTGGCGGGCGGTCGGCCTGAACGCCAAGCGGGTCCCGATCCCGCCGAACTCCTTCGACGACCAGTGGACCTCCGGAAAGCTGATGGGCCACACGAACTGGGAGGTGTCCAACGTCGGCAGCAACCTCGTCCAGCCGTACTGGGTCGTGCCGATCGAGAGCTCTCGCTGGGCGCCGCTGGAAGGCCAGTACTACGCCGTGCGGGGCTCGGACATGGAGAGCAAGGAACGAGACGTCGACCCCTACAAGCGCCACCCTCCGCGGATGGAGCCGGAGAAGGGCGGCCCGATCGAGCGGATCTGGAAGTTCTACGACCAGGCGAAGGTCGAGCCGGATCCGGTCAAGCGGAGCAGCCTGATCTGGCAACTGCTCAAGATCCACATCAACGAGGGGCCGTTCTTCCAGGGCAGCGTCGGCAACTACCCGGTGATGGAGGTCCACAAGAAGGACCTGCACAACGTGCCGACGCACGACAACCTCGCGTTCGGGGGCCTGACCGGCCCGTGGGGACACCCGACTCCCGCGGTCTACGACCCGGAGTGCTTCTACTGGGAGGACCCCGGCAAGCACGACGTCTGATCGCCGGCCGACTCCGGGCCCGCCCTGCTCCGACCGGAGCAGGGCGGGCCCGTCTCAGCTCGTCCTGTCTTCTGCCGGGGAGGGGTCACGGTCCGGCAGGTTGAGGCGCTTCAGCCTCTCGTACGCCCCGCTGATGTGCTTGTCGATCGCGTCCTGCGCGGCCTGCGGGTCACCGAGTGCCAGCGCGTCACGTAGCTCGAGGTGTTCGACATGGCCCACCTCGAGGAAGTCGGGAAAGCTGGCGTTGCGGGCGCGGAGGAAGACCGTGACCTGTCCGCGGATGGACGCCCACACCCGCTGCACGCGGCTGTGCCCGCAGTACGCGTAGATGATGTCGTGGAACCGCAGGTCCAGTTGTGCGGCGTCCTCGGGATCCGGCCTGGTGTGCACGTTCCTCATCTGCTCGAGCACGGCGTCCATCTCCGCGAAGCCCTCGCCCTGCATCCGGGCGCAAGCCCGGCTTGCGGCCAGCCGCTCGATCGCGCCGCGGAGAGTGTGCACTTCCTCGATGTCCGCCTTGGTCAACGTGCTCACGAACGCACCCCTGTGCCGGCGGAGCTCCACGTGACCCTCTTCCTCCAGCCGCGCGAACGCCTGCCGAATGGGGCCGCGGCTCACCTGGAGTGCTTCGGCCAGGTGGGATTCCCGCAGATGCTCACCAGGCTGGAACTTTCCCTCGGTGATCATCTCGCGGAGCACGTCGGTCACGAGGTCGCCGAGCGCGCGCTGCGACGGCAGCGGCGAGACGATGCCCTCGGGCATCAGGAGGCCACCTCCTCGAGACCGGCCTTCCGGGCGCTCGCAGTGCGTCCCTCAGCCGGCATTCCAGCAGAACCACTCCGCAGGCACTGTCGCAGATCGGACATGGGTTGTAAACAATTTGTCATTGACACTTTTTGGATCACCGGGGGACACTCGTGCCCAATCCCGCGTCGTGGTCCGAGGGTCGTCCTCGTTCTTCTCTCTCGGAGGCGGTGCGCTGCGGCTCCTGAAGTCCCTGCCTGCCAAGGAAGTGCCTCCCCACCGAGAAGTGAGGCTGATCCAGGGTTATGAGCACCGACACCTCCGCCCACGTGAGCCGGGTCCGGCTCGGACCCTTCCCGCCCGCGGCACCTAGCGACCCCGACGCACCGCACGTGCTGCGAGCCCGCGTCGACGTGGACGCCGCCGCCGTCGAGGGGCCACTCACCCGGGTCTGGGAAAGCATCGGCTACGACGAGATCAACTGGACCTACACGCCGACCGGCAAACGCTTGCTCCGCACGTTCGCGGACTTCTCCGGCGGCGCGGCCTACCACGTCCGTCCGCACTACGTCTTCTGCTCCGGCAGCGGTTTCGGCATTCCGCACTGGGGTTCGGGCAACGTCTACCACGAGGACGACGACGGGAATCCGTACTACGACTTCACGATCGTCGACCAGGCCTACGACGCGATCGTCGGCGCCGGCCACCACGTGCTCGTCGAACTCGGCTTCACCCCGCGCGACCTGGTCCCGCCCGAGGCGGCCGAGTTGACCGTCACCCCGAGCCCGACCGTCTACACCTCCTACGAGGCCGGCACCTGGGGCTACCCGCCGCGGGACTACGACAGATGGGCCGGCCTGATCGAGGCGCTCGTACGCCACTGCGTGGAGCGGTACGGCGAGGCCGAGGTGCTCACCTGGCTGTGGGAACTGTGGAACGAGCCCGACATCTTCTACTGGCGCGGCACCCCGGAACAGTTCAACGAGCTCTACACCGTCACCGCGCGGGCCGTTCGCACCGTACTGCCGAACGCCAAGGTCGGCGGCCCGACGGTCACCAGCGGCGGGCTGCAGTTCCTCAAGGGCTTCCTGGACTACACCTCCAGCCGCGACGAGCCGCTGGACTTCATCTCCTACCACACCAAGGGATGTCGCTTCCCGACCCGGGAGTACCGCCCGGTCGACAGCCAGCCGACCGAACGACTGAACCCGTCGTCGACGAAGATGCTGTACGACCTGCGTGAGTTCAACCGGGCCATCGCCGCGTACGAGCCCTACCGCGACCTGCCGGCCATCGTGGACGAGTGCGACGCCGCGGTCCCGGCGCACTTCGGCCGCTACGACAACCGCAACTACGAGTTCCAGAACACCGAGTACTACCCGGTCTTCCAGGTCAAGCTGATGAAGAAGATCCTGGACCTCAACGCCAGTGAGGCCGTGCAGGTGCGGCAGGCCACCTCGTGGAGCTTCTACTTCGAGGGGGAGCGGTTCTTCGAGGGCACGCGATCGTTCCTCACCGCGGGTGGCATCGAGAAGCCGTTCCTGAACGCCTACCGCATGCTCTCCCTGCTCGGCGGCGAGCGGATCGCCGCGACCTCCGACGCGGCCTGGAACGTCCGTGCGCTGGACGACACCGACGGCAGCAGCATGCCCGAGGAGGTCGACGTCCTCGCCTCCCGTTCTGACAACGGGACGTTGACGGCGCTGGTGTGGCGGCACATCGACGACCAGTACCACACCAGCGAGCAGGAGACCGTCGTCAACCTGACCTTGCGCAACCTCGAGGGGCGGACGTTCCGGGTACGCCACTACCGGGTGGACGCCGAGCACAGCAACGCGCACACCGTGTGGAAGGCGCTCGGGTCGCCGCAGGACCCGACCGACAAGGAGCTTGCCGAGATCACCGCCAGGCAGGGGCTGGAGGAGTTCGAACCCGCCCGTACGGTCGAGGCCGACTCCGGGCAGGTCACGTTCGACATCTCCCTTCCGCTCCCGGCCGCCTCACTGCTGGTCCTGGAGCCCACCGACTGAGTTCGTCCTCACCGAGGAGTACGACATGAGCCAATCCGTCGTCCCCTCCGGCCGGGACTGGAAGCGGTCGGCCTGGATCTGGCTCTTCCTGCTCCCCACCGTGGTCCTCTACGGCGTCTACACCCTCTACCCGATCATCGCGAGCTACTGGTACTCGCTGGTGGAGTGGAACGGCTTCGACTCCCACCAGCGGTTCGTCGGGCTGGCCAACTACCAGCAGGTGCTAAAGGACCCGTTCTTCGCGAACTCCTTCAAGATCACGCTGCTGTTCATGGTGCTGGTGGTGCCGGCCCGGGTGCTGCTCAGCCTGCTGCTGGCCGTCGTCCTCAACTCGCCGAGGCTTCCGCTGGTCGGCGTGCTGCGGTCCGCGTTCTTCATCCCGGTGGTCACCACGACGGCGATCATCGGCGTGGTGATGCGGTTCGTGCTCGACCCGGCGACCGGCCCTGTCAACAGCGTGTTGCAGGCGTTCGGGATAGATGGCGTCGACTTCCTCGGCAGCCAGAGCACGGCGCTGCCCGTCGCCGCGGTGCTCTATATCTGGAAGTTCTTCGGCGTCACGATGATCTACTGGCTGGCCGCGCTGCAGACGATCCCGCACGAGATCTACGAGGCTGCCCGGATCGACGGAGCCAGTGTCCGGCAGATCTTCGTCCACATCACGCTGCCATTGCTGAAGCCGTTCCTGATCATCATCACGGTGCTGACCGTCGAGGAGACCTTCCACAACTTCGACCTGATGTACACGCTGACCGGTGGCGGGCCCTACTTCCACACCGAGATCATCGAGATCTACATCTATCGCTGGGCCTTCGCCGCCTCCATTCCCCAACTCGGGCACGCGTCCGCGGCAGCGGTGCTGTTCGGCCTGCTCGTGGCCGTCGTGGGCGCGGTCCAGCTCTGGGGCGTCTACGCCGCCCGCCGGATGAGGAGGTCGAACCCATGACCCAGCAGGCAGCGGCGGTGCCGCGAGCCGGCGTCCCGCACGGCAGCGAAACCCCGCACGACTCGCGCGGGCGGCGCGTCGTCCGCCGCCTGCCCTGGTGGATCGCCGCGGCCTTCCTGGTGGGCACGGCCCTGCTGTGGGTGTTCCCGTTCGTCTGGATGGTGTCGGCGTCGCTCAAGGACAACATGGAGATGTTCTCCGGTGGGCTCAACCTGTTCCCCAAGGACGTTGTCTGGAGCAACTACGCCCGTGCCTGGAACGACGCGCACTTCGGCCGCTACCTGATCAACACGGTGGTCATCACCGTCGTCACCGTCGCGATCGTCACGATCCGGTGTGCCACCTGTGGCTACGTGCTGGCCCGCTATCGGTTCGGGGGCTCACGAATCTTCATGGGCGTCCTGGTGGCGACGCTGTTCGTACCGACCGGCTACACGATCATCCCGGTCGTCAAGATCTCCATGCAGCTCGGCCTGATCGACTCGCTCACCGGGATGATTCTCGCTCTCAGCGGTGGGGCGTACGTGTCGGCGATCCTCATCTACTACGGCTACTTCCGGAAGATCCCGCGTGAACTCGAGGAGGCGGCGGTTGTCGACGGCGCGGGGTTCGTGCGGACCTTCTTCTCGGTGATGCTCCCGCTGGCGATGCCGGTCACCGCGACGGTCGCCGTGCTGACGTTCATCACGACGTGGAACTCCTTCTTCCTGCCGCTGGTGTTCTCGTTCAGCCGCCCGGAGCTTCGGACGGTCAGCGTGGGCATGCAGGCCTTCGTCGGCGAGACCGCGACGGACTGGTCCGGGATGGCCGCGGCCGGAGTGATCTCGATCCTGCCCGTGGTCGCCGTCTTCCTCTTTCTGCAGCGCTACTTCGTGGAGGGCATCTCAGGCGCCGTGAAGTCCTGATCCCGCACAATCAGCCGATGAACACAAAGGAGTGGCATCCACCATGACTCGACTTACGCGCCGTGGCTTCCTCGGCACTTCGGCACTGGCCGCGGCCGGGTTGGCCGCCGGCTGTGGGGGATCGGAGGAGACCAGCGGTTCGAGCGGGTCGTCGGGCGGCGGAGGGTCCGGGACGCTGGAGTGGGCGGACCACTTCAGCTCGTTCCAGAAGCTGAACGACGACTGGGCGGCGGAGCAGTCCTCGGCCCTGGGGGCGAGCGTCAAGCACACGTACTACGACGCGTCCAAGGCAGGACAGGCGTTCCAGCTGGCCCATCAGGCGAAGAAGATGCCGGACGTCTACTCCAACGTCGTCGGTCTGCCGCTGGCCGCGCTGGTCGGCGGCAAGTGGGTGCACGAGCTGAAGTTGTCCGCGGAGACGAAGGCGAAGATCCCGCAGAACGGCCTGACGGAGGGAATCACCACGCTCGACAAGAAGCTGTACGGCTTTCCGCTGTTCAGTTTCCGGCAGAGCTCGACCCTGGTCTGGATGAACAAGGACCACCTCGACAGGGCCGGGCTCGATCCGGACAGTCCGCCCACCGACTACGCGGGCTTCAAGGACGCCTGTCGCAAGCTGTCAGCAGCCGGGGTCAAGCCGTTGACGCTGGCGCTGGGGGCCGACGGCGGACGTGTCCGGGACCAGGTCGACGACCTGGCACAGGCGGCCGGCTTCCCGGGCTACCAGGGCCTGAAGTTCGCCACCGGCGAGTACGCCTACCACGACGACAGCTACGTCACGGTCGTGGAGTTTCTCAAGGAGCTGTACGACTCGAAGTACATGCTGCCGGGCACCAACAACCTCAGTGTGGTGGACGCGCGGACGCGGTACGCCGCCGGCGCGGTCGGCATCTTCGTCGACGGCATCTGGTGCGCGGGCGGGTCCAAGGCGCTCGTCCCGACGTTCGTCGACAAGATCGCCTTCGGTCCGATCCTCACGCCCACCTCCGGTGCCAAGCCGTGGACCTACCGTGGGCGGCCCGGCGCCACCTGGTTCGTCTCTCCCGACAGCCGCGACCCCGAGAAGGCGACCAGGCTGATCGAGTCGCTGATGACGGAGGAGTACCAGAAGGGCATGATCGCGGCGATGGACCAGCCGCCGCTGAACCTCGACCTGGTGGCCGGCTCCGACGCCATCGACGCGTACAAGAAGGCGGTGACCTTCTGCAAGGACAACGTCTTCTTGATGCCGCAGGCGATCGTGAAGAATCCCGAGGTCGCGAAGGTGGACGCCCAGCGCAAGCCGATCACTCCGCACGTCGGAAACATCGTCCAGGGCTACCTCGGCGGCTCGATCAAGAACCTGAGGAACGAGTTGAGGAAGCTCAGCGACGCCAGTGAGGCCGACCGCGAGCAGGCCATGACGAAGGCGAAGTCCTCAGGGGCGAAGGTGTCCGAGGACGACTACGTCTTCGCCGACTGGAAGCCGGGCGCCGACTACGGCGGTTGATTGACATATTCGTCGAGACGAATATGATGCCGTCTATGACAGAAACCATCGAACGCACCGTCCCCGCTTCTCCCTCCCGCGTCTGGGAGCTGTGGACCACCCCCGAAGGCATCTCCCGGTGGTGGGCGCCCAAGGGGTTCCGGACCGACGTTTCCCGGCTCGACCTGCGTGCTGGCGGCGAGCTCGTCTACACCATGACGGCTGTCGCTGCCGAGCAGGTCGCCTTCATGGAGCAGAACGGGATGCCGCTGGCCACCGAGTCGCGTAAGCGCTTCACCGAGGTGACCGAACCGAGCCGGCTGGGCTATCGGTCCGTGATCGACTTCGTGCCGGATCACGAGCCGTACGAGCAGCTCACGCAGGTCGAGCTGGAGGCGGTCGAGGGCGGCACCCGCGTGCAGATGGTGGTGGAGCCGCTGCACGACGAGGTGTGGACGCAGCGGCTGCTCGCCGGGCGTGCGAACGAGCTGGACAACCTGATCGTGCTCGTTGCGAGCGAGTAGGCGGTCGCGAATGCTGTGTCCATGAGCAGCAAGGAAGTCGACGTACAACAAGTACTCAACACGGTCGGTGAGCCGACGCGTTTCCGGATCATCGAGCTGCTCTCGTCGCGACCGCACGCGGTCGGTGAGGTGGCGACCGCGTTGGGCGCGCTCCAGCCGCAGATCACGAAGCATCTCCAAGCCCTGGAGGCCGCGGGAGTGATCAGGGTCCACAGGCTTGGTCGTCGCCGGGTCGCTCGGCTCGACCGCGAGACGCTGGCGCGGGTGGCGGCGTACCTTGGCGGTCTCGCACGTGCCGATGAGGACGACGCGGCGCTCGACGACTACCAGCGCGCGATCGCGCGGGAGGAGACGCGCCTCGCGGAGGGGGACAGCACCCGCGTGCTTCGGTTCGAGCGCGACCTTCCTGCCGACGCGCGCTCGGTGTGGGAGGCGTGGACGAATCCCGCTCGCGCGGCGCAGTGGTGGGCGCCGCGGCATTTCTCCGTGAGAGTTTTCGACTTCGAGCCGCGGGCCGGCGCGTCGATCCGGATCGTGCTGGCAGAGGGCGACGCCGAGTACGAATCTCGCGGCCACGTCGAGCGCGTCGGCGCCGGACGACTGGTGTTCTCTCTCGCACCGGTCGATCCGGCCGGCGAGCCACTCTTCGAAGCCCGGCACGACCTCGTCGTCACCGGGGAAGACCGCGCCCACGTGAGGTTGGACATCGAGATCTCGGCCGTACGTGAGGATGCCGCGCCGGCCGTCGCCGGTCTTCGCCCCGGGTGGGAACAGCTGCTGGACGCCCTGGACGCGTTCCTCCGAACGACCCCGTGAACCAACGACCATTCTCGTGTCCGGTGACCGCATGTGGTCCTGCGCTGGCCTGTCTGTAGTGGAATTCGCGTTCTACGATACGAAATCAATCCTCACCAGCATCTTGAGTCACCAAGGTCCGGCGTCTCCGCCGAGTACCGCGGAGCACCTGTCGGCCTCACCACGCGATGTGCACGCAGACGACCCAGGAACGAGGGACGACGGATGAGTGCTTCAGCCGATCCTGACCATGCCGCGACGGTCCTCGTCGTCGTGGATCCCACGAGTTCGGTGGTGAACGAGGCTCCGGTGCGGTGGTCGGTCGACCACCTGACCGAGGCCCTGGAAGCTTCCGGCCTCGCCGTGCGGCAGGCGTCGGCGCCGGACCCGCGGACGGCTCGAGCCGACGTCGTGATCCGGGTGGCCGACGGGAACGCCGACGGCCCCGCGGAGTCGTTCGAGCTGAGCCGTCCGGACGGAGCCGACGGGCAGGTGAGCGTGAGCGGTGCCGACGCCCGCGGTGTGGCGTACGGCGTGCTGGAGCTGGCCGACCGGGTGCGCTATGCCGACGACCCGGTGGCCGAGCTTCGCAGCACGACGCCGGAGAGCAAGCAACCGGCGACGCCGGTGCGCAGCATCCTGCGCACGTTCACCAGCGACGTCGAGGACAAGCCGTGGTTCGACGACCGGGAGTTCTGGTCCGCGTACCTCACCGAGCTCGCCGTCAACCGCGTCAACCGTTTCCAGCTGGCGTTCGGCATGCAGTACAACTACGGACATCATCCGGCGACGGAGAACTACTTCTGCTTCCCATATCCCTTCCTGCTCGACGTTCCCGGCTTCGACGTCAGCGTGGGGAACGTCCCTGCCGAGGAACGCGACGCGAACCTCGCCACGCTGCGGTTCATCAGCGACGAGGCGAAGCGGCGTGGCATCCACTTCCAGCTCGGGCTGTGGAACCACGCCGACGACCAGGGCGAGGGCTCGGAGCCGCGCTATCCGGTCGGCGGCATCACCCCGGACAACCACGCGGACTACTGCGCGGCCGCGCTTGCCCTGCTGCTGCGGGAGTGCCCGTCGATCGATGGCCTGACGATGCGGGTGCACTACGAGGGCGGCATCCCGGAGCCCGACCACGAGACGTTCTGGCAGACGGTGATGGGCGGGGTCGCCACGGTGGGCCGCCCGATCGAGATCGACATGCACGCCAAGGGTGTGGACGAGGCGCTGCTGGAGATCGCCCGCGGAACAGGTTGCCGGGTGGTGGTGTCGGCGAAGTACTGGGCGGAGCACCAGGGCCTGCCGTACCACCAGACGACGATCAGGGAACGCGAACGCGCCACGAAGGAACGCGGCACCGGGCTGATGGCGATCACCGCGCACCAGCGCCGGTTCACCCGCTACGGCTACGGCGACTTCCTGCGCGAGGGCAGTGACGTCGGGCTGGTGTTCCGCATCTGGCCGGGCACCCAGAAGGTGTTGCTGTGGGGAGATCCGGTGCTCGCGGCGGGGTACGGCCGGCTGGGCACCATCGGCGGCGCACTGGGCATCGAGTGGTGTGAACCCCTTAGTTTCAAGGGCCGCAAGAACACCGGAGAGCAGAACGGCAGGGATCCGTACGCCGATCCCGCGTTGCGGTTGGACGGCCAGGACTGGCGGAAGTACCGCTACACCTACCGGCTGTGGGGCCGGCTGCTGTACGACCCGGACGCCGATCCCGAGCAGTGGCGACGGTTCCTGCGGGCGGAGTTCGGCGACGCGGCCGAGGCGGTCGAGAACGCGCTGGCGCCGGCGAGCCGGGTCCTGCCGTTGGTGACCGTCGTGCACGGCATCGGCGCGTCGAACAACGGTTACTGGCCGGAGATGTACCTCAACATGCCGATCGCCGGCGGGCCCAACGCCGACCACTACCGTGGCGACACCGCGACCCCGCCGACCTTCGGCGGAGTGAGCTCGTTCGACCCGAGCCTGTTCTACCGGGTGGACGAGTACGCCGACGACGTGGTCGCCGGCCGCCGCGACGGCCGGTACTCACCGGTGGACGTGGCCGGCTGGCTGGAGCGGCTCGCCGAGGAGGCCGAACAGAACCTCGCGGCGGCGCGGGAGAAGTCGGCGCAGGGGGACGATCCGAACTTCCGCCGGGTGGCGATCGACGTGGCGGCACAGGCCGGGTTGGGCCGGTTCTTCGCCGGGAAGTTCCGGGCAGGTGTGGAGTACGCGCTGCACGAGCGGACCGGCGACGCCCGTCACCTGGGTGACGCGGTAACGGCCTACCGGTCGGCGCGGGACGCCTGGGCGGGCGTGGCGGAGGTGACCACCGGGGCCTACCGGCCCGACCTCACCTTCGGCGACCTGCGTTCCGAGCACGGTCACTGGGCCGACCGGCTGCCGGCGATCGAGGAGGACCTGGCCGACCTCGAACGCCGATTCGAACAGGCGAGGTCGGCGGAAGCCACCGCGGAGCGCGAGCTTCCGCAGGTGCCCTCGGCCGAACGAGTTCCGTTCGAGCACACGCCACCGCCGCCGTTCGCGCGGGGCGAGGAGGTACGGATCGAGCTCACCCCGAGCGAGGCGTTCGACGGGACGGTGGTCTGCCACTACCGGCATCTCAACCAGGGTGAGGACTTCCAGGCCGTCGACCTGAGCCGCGAGGACGACGGCGCCTTTCGCGCGAGCGTCGGCGGCGACTACACCGACTCCGACCACGCCCTCGTCTACTACTTCACCGTCCACCACCCGAGCGGGGACGCCTGGCTTCTCCCCGGGCTGGACCAGACGCTGGCGAACCAGCCGTACCACGTGATCCGCCAGCGACAGGAGTGATCCGGATGCCCAACGAGCGAGCGGACGTGCCGCACGTCCTGGACGACCCACCACCGTTTCACAGCAAGTTGTCGGACTACGGCGAGCGGCCGTACTGGTCCGCGGACGGGACCCGGATCGCGTTCGTCGAGACGAACTACGGCGACGTCTGCGAGCTGGACGTCGAGACGGGCAAGGTCCGCAACCTCACCCAGGGGCTGGGCGGGCATCACTCCTTCCTGCGGGTGCTGGTCCTGTCCAACGGCGACTATCTGCTGATCGGCCCACGTACGTTCAAGGATCGCGACACCAGCCGGCATGTGGAGTCGGAGCTGTGGGTGCTGGACAAGAACGCCCACCGGCCACCGAAGCCGCTCGGCCGGCGCATCTTCGAAGGGTGTGGTGTGTCGGCCGGGACCCCGCTGATCACCTACGCCGTCGGCGGCCGCAACGACCCGGACCGGCTGGCGGCCGACGCGTACGAGTGTCACGTCACCGAGATCGCCTACGGCGACGACGGTCCCGTGCTCGGCCGGGACACGGTCTTCTACCGCACCCGAGGCCGGCTCCGCCCGGAGCCCCAGGACTTCCGCCGCGACGACAGCGAAGTGGTGTTCGCGGAGTACGTCGCGGGTGCGGAGCCTCCCCATCCCCGCTGTGTGGTGAAGGGCGCCCGCGTGGACACCGGGGAGGTCACGACCTACATCGAGGAGGCCATGGTCCACAACGAGTGTGAAGGGATCTTCCCCGACCGCGACCACATCTGCCTGGAGTCCTCGTGCGACACCGAATGGCCGCTGTATCCGCCGCGAGACCTGTGGAAACTCAAGCTTGACGGTTCGCAGCAACGCGTCCGGATGACGTCGATGCCCGCGGACCACACCTGGAAGGCGACGAACTCCAACGTCAGCCCGGACGGTCGCTGGCTGGCCTACATGGTGGCGCTGCGCTCGGACGAGGCGGGTTACGGCCGTGGGCTCGGACTGCTGGACCTGCAGGCATGGGAACGTTCCCAGGAAGCGAGCCAGTGGGAGACCCCGGCAGACCGAGCCCGCGACAACGCGGGGAAGCTGCTCAGCTCTCCCGTTCCTGGTAGCTGAGCTCGGCCGCGAGCTCGGTCGCCGCCTGTCGCAGCATGGGTACGGCGTTGGCCACCACGTCGTCGGTGATGCGTGCCTCGGGCCCCGACACCGAAAGCGCTGTGGGTGTGGGGGTTCCGGGCACGGTCAGGGCGACGCAGCGCACCCCGACCTCCTGCTCGCCGTCGTCGATCGCGTACCCACGCGCGCGGATGGAGCCGAGCTCCTCGAAGAACCTCCGCCGCCGGGTGATGGTGCGCGGTGTCCGGGCAGGCATGCCGGTGCGGTCCAGGATGGCTCTGACCTCCTCGTCGCTCTTCAGTGCCAACAGCGCCTTGCCCACGCCGGTGGAGTGCAGCGAGACGTGCCGCCCCACCTCGGTGAAGATCCGCATCGCGTGCTGGGACTGCACCTGCGCGACGTACACCGCCTCGTCACCGTCGAGCAGTGCGAGGTTGGCGGTCTCGCCGAGGGCTTTCGTCAGACTCCGCAGGTGTGGTCCGGCCCAGGTTCCGAGCATCCGGTTGGCGGCCTCGCCGAGCCGGATCAGCCGTGGCCCGAGGGCGTACCGTCGGGACTCCTCCTGGCGTACGTACCCGCCGGAGGCGAGAGTCCGCAGCAGGCGGTGGATCGTCGGCGCCGGCAGTCCGGAGGAGCTGGCGAGCTGGCTCAGGGTGACGTCTCCTCCCGCGTCGGCGAGGAGTTCGAGCAACTCCAGCGACCGCTCGACCGACTGCACGCCACCGGTTCGCCGACCAGTTGCCCCTGTCATCAGTGGTACCTCCGCATGGTGGACAGGCCTCACCCCGTGGTGTCGGCCGATGTCACCGGTGCCCGTATCCGGTCACCGGAGGCCTCAGTATCTCGTTGACGCCCCGCGGCACGCCTCGTAACGTCTGCGCTACCAGTAGTTCCACCATGTGGATTCTGTATTCCACGCAACGCGACTCCCGAAGGGGGTCTGGTTGATGCCTGGGAACTTCGGTTCGAGACGCGACATCTCACGCAAGGACTTTCTCGCGCTGGGCGCGGCGCTGGCCGGCACCAGCCTGCTCCCCGCCTGCAGCGCGTTCTCCATGGATCCCGAAAGCGCCGACCGGTCCAGGTCCGGTGGCAGGGCGGGAGCGACCACCGCCAAGGGCAAGGAGGCGCCGATGCTGGCGGCGCGGGTGAAGGCGGGAAGCCTGCCCCCGGTGGCGAAACGACTGCCGGCCAACCCGCGAGTGATCCAGCCGCTGGAGCGCGCCGGGGTCTACGGCGGCACCTGGCGCACGGTCGAGGCCAGCACGGACCCGAGCTGGTTGTGGATGACCGTGTGCCACGACCATCTGATCTCGTGGGACCCGACCTGGAGAAAGATCATCCCGAACGTCGCCGAGTCGTACGAGATCAGGGGCGACGGACGGGAGTACGTCTTCAAGCTTCGTGCGGGCATGAAGTGGTCAGACGGCAAACTCTTCACCGCCGACGACCTGCTCTTCTGGTACGAGAAGATCTACCTGAACAAGGAGATCACGCCGGTCCTCCCGTCCACTCTGCAGATCAACGGCAAGCCGCTGGTGGTGGAGAAGCAGGACGACCACACGGTGACGTTCAGGTTTCCCGAGCCCAACGCGCTCTTCCTGCAGAACCTCGCCATTCACGGCCCGCCGTTCCGGCTGCTTCCACGGCACTACCTCGAGCAGTTCCACAAGGACTCCAATCCCAACCTGGGCAAGGACTGGGCGCAGACGTTCCTGGAGAAGATCGACGAGCTCAACAACGTCGACCTGCCGGTGCTCACCGGATGGGTGCCGAAGAACCCGCACGGAGACGGCGACCGCCAGGTGTGGGAGCGAAACCCCTACTACTTCAAGGTCGATCCCGACGGCAGCCAGCTTCCCTACATCGACAAGGTCGTGTTCACGTTCTTCCAGGAGCAGGGGCCGCTCATCCTCCAGGCGGCCAACGGCGACGTCGACCTGTACATGCGGGCGGAGGTGACCACGCCGAAGAACCGTCCCGTCCTGGCCCGGGGCCAGAAGAACGGCGGCTACAAGCTGGTCAAGGTGAAGGACCCCACCCACAACACCATCGGCATCTGCCTCAACCTCACCCACGAGGATCCGAACAAGCGAAGGATGTTCCAGAACAAGGACTTCCGCATCGGCCTGTCCCACGCCATCAACCGGCCGCAGATCATCGACCTGGTGTTCCTGGGGCAGGGCGTGCCGTGGCAGACCGCGCCCAGGCCCGAGGTGTCGTTCTACAAGTCCGACGACATGGGCACGCAGTACACCGTGTACGACCTGAAGCTGGCCCGGCAGCATCTGGAGAAGGCCGGTTACACCCGTACCGACGCGAGAGGCCGGCGGCTCGGCGCGGACGGCAAACCGATCGTCGTCAGCGTGCTGATCCAAAGCCGTTACCCGGTGATGATCGACGCGATGGAGTTCGTCAAGGGGACCTGGGCGAAGGTCGGCGTCGAGCTGCGCATCGACACCGCGAGCCCCGAGCTCGTGGGCACCCGCATGGACGCCAACAAGTACGACTGCACCCTCGACGTCGGCGAGATCGGTTACGTCGACATGCTCACCGACCCGCGCTGGCTGTTCGCCACCGGAGGTTCGTCGTACGCGCCCCTGTGGTCGAGGTGGTACGAGGGCGGAACCCCGAAGGAGGAGCCGCCCGAGGCGATGCGCCGGCAGGCCGCGCTCTACCGCCAGAAGGTGGTGGGCACCAGCGACGTCGACACGCAGTACGCCGGCATCAAGGAGATCATCGAGATCGCGCGGGACGAGTTCTGGACGATGGGGATCAGCCGCCCTGCCGAGTCCTACGCGATCGTCAGCGACCGCATCCACAACGTGCCCGGGGACAACAGGATGTGGCTCGCCTTCAAGTGCCCGTACCCGGCGGTGACGAACATCAGCCAGTACTACCTGGAAGGGGAGTGATGCTCACCTTCGTACTGCGCCGTGTGCTCTACATGGTCCCCACGGTGTTCCTGATCTCGGTGGTGACGTTCGCGATCATCTCCCTGCCGCCGGGTGACTACCTGACGACGCTGGTCGCGCAGATGCGGGCGCAGGGTGTGCAGGTCGACGCGGGTCAGCTCGCGACGCTCGAACACCGGTACGGGCTGGGACAGCCTCTCTACGTGCAGTACCTCAAGTGGATCTCCGCCATCGGCCTGCATCTGGACTTCGGCCAGTCGTTCCAGTACAACCGTCCGGTGGCGGACCTGCTCGCGCAGCGGCTGCCGCTCACCATCGTGATGGCGCTGACGACGCTGGTGTTCACCTGGGTGATCGCCTTCCCGGTCGGCCTCTACTCCGCCGTACGGCAGTACTCCCTCGGCGACTATCTCTTCACCACGATCGGCTTCCTCGGCCTGGCGGTGCCGAACTTCCTGATCGCCCTGGTCCTCATGTATCTCGGCTACCGCTACTTCGGCCTGAGCGTGGGCGGGTTGTTCTCCCCGACGTTCGCCGACGCGCGGTGGAACCTCGGCAAGGTGGTCGACCTGCTGGGGCACCTGTGGGTGCCGGTGGTGGTGCTGGGTACGGCCGGCACCGCGGGGCTGATCCGGATCCTGCGGAACAACCTGCTGGACGAGTTGCGCAAGCCCTACGTCGTGGCCGCCCGGGCTCGCGGCATCCGCGAACGCAAGATCGTGGTGAAGTATCCGTTGCGGATCGCGATGAACCCGTTCGTCTCGACCATCGGGTGGATCCTGCCGCTGCTGGTGTCCGGTGAGGTCATCGTCGCGCAGGTCCTGTCGCTGCCCACCACGGGGCCGTTGCTGCTGAGCGCGCTGCTCAGCCAGGACATGTACCTCGCCGGGTCGCTCATCCTCATCGTCAGCGTCCTCACCGTCATCGGCACGCTGCTGTCCGACATCGCCCTTGCCTGGCTGGATCCGCGCGTACGACTGGGCGATCGGTGAGGAGAGCGACCATGACCACACTGCCGGAGGACCCGCCGCGGGAACGGGCACAGCCGCGCGGTTCGGCGAGCCAGTCCCGGCTGGTGTGGCGGGCGTTCCGGAAGCACCGGCTGGCCATGATCGGGGCGGTGGTCACGCTCCTGCTCTACCTGGTGGCGGCCTTCGCGGAGTTCCTGGCGCCGTTCTCGGTGGCGAAGTTCGACCAGGGCCACCCCTACGCGCCGCCACAGCGCCTGCACGTCATCGACACCAGCCACGGTGGGTGGGAGTTCGGGCTGTACGTGAACGGCTATGTCGCGGGCAGGGATCCGGACACCCTCGCCCGCGTCTACCGGGTCGATCCGTCGAAGAAGGTCGAGGTGCGGTTGTTCGACCGCGGGGAGGAGTATCGGCTGTGGGGGCTGATCCCGAGCCGGACGCACCTCATCGGACCGGTGGACGACCGTGAGCCGATGTATCTCCTCGGCTCGGACCAGAGTGGGCGCGATCTGTTCTCCCGACTGGTCTACGGCACCCGGGTCTCGATGACGATCGGCCTGATCGGCGTCACCATGGCGTTCGTGCTGGGCGTGGTGCTCGGCGGGATCTCCGGCTACCTGGGCGGCCGGACGGACACCCTGATCCAGCGTGCGGTCGAGTTCTTCATGTCCGTACCCACCCTGCCCCTGTGGCTCGGGCTCGCCGCCGCGGTCCCGAGCGCCTGGGGACCACTGCGACGCTACTTCGCGATCACGGTGATCCTGGCGACCTTCGCCTGGACCGACCTCGCCCGGGTCACCCGGGGTCGCTTCGTCTCGCTGCGGATGGAGGACTTCATCAGCTCGGCCAGGCTGGACGGCAACCGCCCGGCGAGGATGATCCTGCGGCACATGCTCCCGTTGTTCACCAGCCACCTGATCGCCTCGCTCACCCTGTCGATCCCGGGCATGATCCTGGCCGAGACCGCGCTGTCCTTCCTGGGACTGGGTTTGCAGGCTCCGGTCGTCAGCTGGGGCGTGCTGCTGCAGGCCGCGCAGGACGTGCAGGTGGTTGCCACCGCGCCGTGGTTGATGGTGCCGGGCCTGGCCGTGGTCCTCGCCGTACTTTCACTCAACTTCGTCGGGGACGGCCTGCGTGACGCGGCAGATCCCTACCGACAGTAGGAGAAACCCGATGGCGCCCGACGCACTGCTGACCGTCGAGGGACTCAGGACGCACTTCTTCACCGACGAGGGTGTGGTACGAGCCGTCGATGGTGTCAACCTGAGCCTGCCGGCCGGACGAACGGTCTGCGTGGTCGGGGAGTCGGGCTGTGGGAAGAGCATCACCGCCCGCTCCATCCTGGGCCTGATCGACCCGCCGGGGCGGATCGTCGACGGCCACATCTGGTGGAAGGAGGGCACCGACCTCGCGGCCCTGGACTCCCACGGCGAACGCATGCGGCAGGTGCGGGGCGGCCAGATCGCGATGGTGTTCCAGGAACCGATGGCGTCGCTCTCACCGGCGTACACGATCGCGAACCAGCTGACCGAGGCGATCCTCGCGCATCGGACGATGACCCGGGACGAGGCGCGGAGGCGTGGGATCCAGTTGCTGGAGCGGGTCGGTATCCCGCGGCCGGCACAGACCATGAACAGCTTCGCGTTCCAGCTGTCCGGCGGCATGTGCCAGCGGGTGATGATCGCCATGGCCCTGTCCTGCGAGCCGAGTCTGCTGATCGCGGACGAACCCACCACCGCGCTCGACGTCACCACCCAGGCCCGGATCATCGACCTGCTGGTCGACATCCAGTCCGACACCGGAATGTCGATGATGTTCATCACCCACGACCTCGGGGTGGTCGCCGAGATCGCGGACGAGGTGGTCGTGATGTATCTCGGAACGGTCGTCGAGCAGGGCGGTGTCGACGACATCTTCCACGACCCGAAACACCCGTACACCAAGGCGCTTCTCGCCTCCATACCCACCATGGGCCGGGGTGCCCGCCAGCCGCTGAACTCCATCCGCGGACAGGTCCCACACCCACTCGACCGGCCGGGTGGCTGTCCCTTCCACCCGCGCTGCGACTACGCCGTGCCGGGACTGTGCGAGACGGTCGATCCTCCGGTGGTGGAGCTCGAAGGTGCCCGGCGGGTCCGATGCGTACGCCACGACCCGGACGTGATGGCCGGCCAGGCCCCCGGCGTTCAGGAGTTCGGAGAGGAGCCTCGATGACCTCTGCGCCACAGGAGCCGCTGCTGCGGGTGGAGAACCTCCGGATGCATTTCCCCATCCGGGGACGAGGGTTGTTCGCTCGTACGAGGGGTCACGTGCACGCCGTCAACGACGTCAACTTCACCATCCGCCCCGGCGAGGTGCTCGGACTGGTCGGTGAGTCCGGCTGTGGCAAGACGACCCTCGGCCGGTGCATCGTCCGCAGTGTGCAGCCCACCGCCGGGCAGCTGCACTACCGCACCGAGGGTGGCGGCACGGTTGACCTGGCCGCACTGGGCAACCGGGAGTTGCGCCCCTACCAGCAGCGGATCCGGGTCGTGTTCCAGGATCCGTTCTCCTCGCTGAACCCCCGGATGACGATCCTGCAGATCGTCGGTGACCCGCTGGTCGCCAACGGCCTGGCACGTGGTTCGGAGGTGGAGGACCGGGTCGCGGAGATCCTCGCCAAGGTGGGACTTTCACCGGGGCACATGCGCCGCTATCCGCACGCGTTCTCCGGGGGAGAGCGGCAGCGAGTCAACATCGCCCGCGCACTCATCCTGCAACCGGAGCTTGTCATCGCCGACGAGGCGGTCTCCGCCCTGGACGTCTCCGTCCAGGCGCAGATCCTCAACCTGCTCAGGGATCTGCAGGACGACCTCAACCTGACGTACCTGTTCATCTCCCACGACATGTCGGTGGTGGAGAGCATCTGCAACCGCGTCGCCGTGATGTATCTCGGCAGGATCGTCGAGCTCGCCGACACCGACCAGCTCTATCGCAGGCCCGAGCACCCCTACACCGAGGCGCTGCTGTCCGCGGTGCCCCGGCCCGATCCGCGGTTGCGCGGCACCGGACGACGGGTGCGGCTGGCGGACAACTTCCCGGACTCGGCGAACCCACCGGACGGGTGCTACTTCCACACCCGATGCCGGTACGCCGACCAGGAACGCTGCGTGGCCGAGGCGCCTGCCCTGCGTACGGTCGCCGGAGACCACCTGGCGGCCTGCCACCACTCCGAGGCGCTGCGCCTGGCCGGGGTCGCCTCCGAGCACGCGGGGGAGTCGCGCTGACCGTCGCGGACCGGGACGAGCTTCAGAGGTGCAGGACCACCAGCCGGTGGTCGACCTCGACGCGGTACGTCTCGGCCTCGTACGGTCCCTTCCGGTAGCCGGCCGCGTCCAGATCGGCGTCCCCCGCACTGGTGCTCCGCTCGGTATCGGTCGAGCTCTCGATCGTGGTCTCGTACGTCTGCACCCTGGTCCTCGCCGGGTCGAACCACGACCATCCGGACCTGAGGTCGAACTCCCACTGGTGCCAGGGACATCGCACGATCTCACCGCGCCGGACGTAGTCGTACTCTCCGGGGATCTTCGAGCTCACCAACCCGGACACGACACCCTCGCACAGCGGACCGCCCTCGTGCGGGCACTGGTTGCGGATCGCGAAGAACTCCCCGCCCACGTTGAAGACGCCGACCGACCGCCCGGCGACGGTGACGATCTTCCGCTGCCCCGGCGGTATGTCGTCCACCCGCGCGACCACGTGTTTCGGCATCGTGCCAGCCTTTCGAAGTCAACGGGGTCACCGGAGCCCGTACAGCTCCTTGGCGTTCTGGGAGAAGATCCGCTGCCGGTCCTGCTCCGGCAGCCGGACCCGGAAAGCGCGGTCGGGATCGTCGTAGTCCCAGTGCGGATAGTCGGTGGAGAACATCACCCGGTCCGGGCCGCCGAGGTGTTCCAGCACCGTACGGATGTCGCTCGGGTCGTGCGGCTCCTCGATCGGCTGGGTGGTGACCCAGACGTGTTCGCGGACGTACTCCGACGGCCGCCTGGTCAGGTGCGGCACCTCGTCCCGGAGCCGGCGCCAGTGCTTGTCCAGCCGCCACATCAGCGGCGGGAGCCAGGCGAAGCCGCCCTCGATGAGGACGACCCGCAGGCCGGGGAAGCGCTCGAAAACCCCTTCGCAGACAAGGCTCACGACGTGCGCCTGGAACGCCTGCGCCATGTCGGTGTGGTCCTCGATGTAGTACGACGGCCAGCCCGAGGCGGTGACGGGTACGCCGCGGGCGCCGCCGCCGAAGTGGATGCCGACCGGAAGGCCGTGGCGTTCGGCGGCCTCGTAGATCTTCCAGTACCTGCGCCGCCCGAGCGGCTCGGCCGTCCGCGCGATCAGCAGCACCTGGACGAATCCCGGGTGGTCGGCGAACCGGTCGATCTGCTCGACCGCGAGTTCGGCGTCCTCGTACGGCACCGCGATCCCGGCCCGCAGGCGGGGTTCCTTCTCCAGCCACTCCGCGATCTGCCACTCGTTGGTGGCCTGGCACAGCGCCGAGGCGTAGTCGGCGTTGAGCTGGGTGCCGGCGGCTCCGAGGCAGTTGAGGATGCCGTACTCGATGCCCTCCGGATCAAGGTGCTGCTCGCGCATGAACTCCAGGTCGCCGCCCGGTGGTCTGCCCGACGGCGGCCAGGCGTCGTGGCGGGCAGCGGCCGGACTTCCCTTGGGGTACAGCGATCCGGGATGGGTTCGCGAGCCGAAGAGCTCGCCGTGCCTGCGCCACCGTGCGGACAGGTACGGATCGAGGGCACCCGGCCAGGTCGAGTTGTGGATGTCGCAGTCGACCACCATGCCGCGGTTTCGTGTGGCGGTCGCGACCATGACGTGTCCTCTCCTCGTCGCCGTACTTGCTCAGAACCTGTAGGTGTCGTGGGCATTGCCCGCGAGGATCCTTTGCTCGACCTCGGGTGGCAGGCCGGACGGGAGCACGCCCTCGTCGGAGTCGAACTGCCGGTGCGGATAGTTGGTGGCGAACATCAGCATGTCGTCCGAACCGAGTTGCGCGATCGTCTCCACCAGGTGCTGAGGGTCCTCCGGCTCGTCGAGCGGTTGGGTGGTGAGCCGCAGGTGGTCGCGGATGACCTCCGACGGTGGCCGATCCACCCAGGGCACCTCGCGGCGTAGTCCCTTCCAGTTCTTGTCGAACCGCCACATCAGGCCGGGCAGCCAGGTGAAGCCGGCCTCCACGAGCACCACCTTGAGGGCGAGGTACTTCGTGAAGACGCCCTCGCTCACCAGGCTGACCACCTGGGCCTGGAACGCCTGTGCGTACGACACGTAGTCCTCGAGGTAGTACGACGGCCAGCCGACCGGAGTCGTCGGGTTGCCGCTCGTGCCGCCGGCGAAGATGCCGACCGGCAGACCGTGCCGCTCGGCCGCCTCGTAGATCGGCCAGTACCGTCGCTTGCCGAGCGGCGCCTCGGCGCGTACCGGCAGCAGGACCTGGACAAAGCCCGGGTGCTGCGCCAGACGGTCGATCTCCTCGGCGGCCGCGTCGGGACTCTGCGGTGGCACCACGATCGACCCGCGCAGCCGTGGGTCGTGGGCGAGCCGTTCGGCTGCCAACCAGTCGTTGACAGCGCGTGCCATGGCCAGAGCCCAGTCCTCGTTGTGGATCGAGGAGATCTCGATCCCGCAGTTCAGTACGGCGTAACGGGTCTGCCAGCGGTCGAGGAGACGGTCGCGGAGCGCCGTGAGGTCGCCCGAGGTGCCGGGGAGCCTGGGGTAGCGCTCCGAGCCGATCGTCCGCACACCGCTTTCGGCCAGGTAGTCCTGCCACCGTGGTGCGAGGAAGGGCTGGACGGCCTCGACGGAGGGGGCGGCCACGCGGACGTCACAGTCCACCACCTCGGCGTTCTCCCAGCGCGGGAGGCGGCCCGGAGTCGTGGCGTCGGACGGAGTCGTCATGTCGTCGTCCTCGTCGTGGCGCGTGTGCGGTTTGTGACAGCCTTGTCACGCTCTTTCACGGCGTCAAGGTCATGATGCGGCCGATGCCTGACCAGTACGCCTCGGAGGGTCGCTGGGGAGTCGCCCGAACCTTGTCCTGGCCTGGGAAGATATCCGGATCGGGCGGGTTGACCGAGCCATATTCATATTGGTGTGAGCCGCGCCCGATGCTGTTCAATCACCGAGTGGAACTTGTGACGGAGTGGGAACGGGACCAGCGCCGCAGGCGGCGGCGGTTCCGGGCCATCGTGGGGGTAGTCGCCGGGACACTGCTGGTCGTTGGAGGAGCGGGAGGCGCCCTGATGCTCTTCGGCGCCCCCGGCCGGGCCGCCGCGGACCAGGAATCGGCGGCGCGCGCCGAGCACCGGATGAACGCGTTGGCGACCGCCTGGGAGCACGGCCGGTGGACGGCGGCGGGGAAGCTCACCGACAGTCCCGCGGCCACGGCGTCGCTGCTCGCGTCCGTGCACCGAAGCCTGGCGCCGACAGGTTTCACGATCGAGGTCGGCCGGCCGAGCCCGAGCACGAGCGCGAGCGACCGGGACGCCGGAAAGGGTGTGACCGTGCCGTTCACCGTACGGATGAAGGTGCCGCGGATCGGTGCGTTCACGTACGGGTCGAAGGCACGGATCGTGGAGGCCCCGGATGGCCGGGAGGTCGTCCATTTCGAGTCGTCGACGGTCCACCCGCAGCTCAGGGCCGGTCAGACGCTGGCCGTCGCGAAGATGTCGACCCGGGGATCGGTGCTCGACCGCGACGGCGACGTACTCAGCGCGGCCTCACTCGTCGGCCGGGTGGACGAGAACGGGGCGGGGGTGTCCGGACTGCAGAAGCGTTACGACGAACGGCTCGGCGGGACCGGCCAGGCGTACGCAATCGCGATCACCGACCGACAGACCGGCCATGCGGTGAGGCCTCTCCAACGGACCGGCGCCACTCGGCACGGCGAGGACGTGCGCACCACGATCGACCCCGACGTGCAGCGCGCGGCGGCCAGGGCGCTCGAAGGGGCCACCACCTCAGCGGCGCTGGTCGCGCTCAAGCCGTCCACCGGCGACATCCTGGCCATCGCGAACCGGCCGGGCGGATACAACCGCGCACTGGTGGGGGAGTATCCCCCTGGCTCCACGTTCAAGGTGGTCACCTCCGCCGCCCTGCTCCGGACCGGCCTGAGCCCGTCGGATCCCCTCGACTGTCCCAGGTTCGAATGGGTGAACGGCTACCGCTTCACCAACCAGGACGAGTTCACACTGCCCGCGGGGTCGACGTTCCGGGACTCGTTCGCCCACTCCTGCAACACGGCGTTCGTGCGAGCCCGCGATCGGCTCGACGACGACGCGCTCGCGAAGACCGCTGCCGCGTTCGGCATCGGCGGCACCTGGGACACGGGTGTGAGCACCTACGACGGATCCGTACCGGCGAACAGCGACGTCAACGACAAGGCCGCCTCGATGATCGGCCAGGGGCGTGTCCTCACGTCACCACTGGTGATGGCATCGGTCGCGGCCACGGTGAAGAACGGACAGTTCGTCCAGCCCCGGCTGGTCCCCGAGGCGGTCCGCCATCCCTACCGGGCAACGGAATCGCTTGAGTCGAGCGTCGTCGCCGACCTCCGATCCATGATGCGTTCGGTCGTCACCGAGGGCGCCGGCAAGGCACTGCGTGGGCTACCCGGCCGGCCGCACGCCAAGACCGGGACCGCGGAGTACGGCGACGAGACACCGCCACGCACCCATGCCTGGATGATCGGCTACCAGCAGGACAGTGACATCGCGTGGGCTGTTCTCCTCGAGGGCGGTGGATCCGGAGGCACCGACGCCGGGCCGATCGCGCGGGCGTTCCTTTCGGACCTCACCGGTGGCGGGACCTCCTGACCGGCTGGTGGTGCCGGCGTCGCTGATCAGTCGGCGATGCGGGCCAGCACCGCCTCGGCGACCGCGTCCGGCGCCTCGTCCGGGATCCAGTGCGTCACCCCGTCCAGGGCGACGAACCGGTAGTCGCCGGTGACGTGGGCGGCGCACGCCTCGGCGGCCGTCCGGCCGACCGCGACGTCGCCGTCACTCCAGACGTACGTGGTCGGCACGGTGACCGGACCGGCCACCTCGTCGAGGGACATCGCGCGGTACCAGTTCAGTGCCGCGGTCAGCGCGCCCGGCTCGCGCATCGGCTCGACATAGGAGTTGATGCGCTCCGCGCCGAGACCGGCGAACACCCCGCGCAGCGCCGCCGCGTCGTCGGCGAGCAACATCTGCTCGGCCGTGCCCGGCTGCCGGAACAGCTGCATGTACGACGAACGTTCCCGCTGGTCCGCGTCGGTCGCGAGGGCCTGCGCGAACGCTGCCGGGTGCGGCACGGACACCGCGGTCAGGGTGCGTACCCGGTCGGGGTGCCCGGCGGCCAGGACCCAGGCGACCATCGCACCCCAGTCGTGGCCGACGACGTGCGCGACGTCGACGTTCACCGCGTCCAGCACCGCCAATGCGTCGGCGACGCACTCGGCCACCCGGTAGTCCTCGACCGCGGCCGGCCGGGCGCCGGGCGAGTAGCCGCGCTGGTTGAGCGCGTAGGTGCGCAGCCCGGCGGCGTGCAGCGACGGGACCACCTGATCCCACTCGCCGGCGTGCTGCGGGAAGCCGTGCAGCAGCAGGACCGCCGGACCGTCCTCCGGTCCGCCGGCCGCCACGTCGAGGGTGAGTCCACGGATGTCGATCGGCGTCAGGTTGAGGGCCATGCCTCAGCACCCTACCCGCGGCGGCCGGCACTGAGCGTGCGGTTGGTCAGGTCAGTACCCCCGCACGTCCGGCCAGTGGCGTTCGACTCCGGCCCGGTCGAGGACCCGAGCGAAGTCCGCGAAGCGGGACTCCTCACCCTGCACCTGGTGGGGTTCGGTCCCGGTGTCGAGGCAGTGCGCGGCCAGCCGCCCGGCCACCTCGCCGATGTTCCACTCCACCGGGTGTAGGCGGAACGAACCGTTGCTGATGTGGGTGGTGCCGAGGTTCTTCGCCGCCGGCAACAGGTTGCGCATCCTCCTCGGCACCATCGCCCCGAGTGGGATCTCGAACGGCACGCTCTCCAGGTCGATGTAGGTGTCCCCGCCGGTGCTCGGGTGCAGGTCGAGGTGGTAGCTGCCGATGCCCACCGAGTCCGCGTGGGAGACCCGGCCGTACGCGCCGAGCACGTCCAGCGACACGTCGTTCTCGGTGACGGTGGTGACGGCACGGATACGCCGGGACTCGCGGATGTACGGCGACTTCGCCAGCCCGTCGGCGGAGCCGGTGACGTCGCCGCGCAGCCGCAGGCCCGGCCAGCCGGTGCCGCCGTCGGGGCGCGGCGCCTCGGTCTGCAGCCAGTACAGCAACGAGAAACTGAGCTGGCGAGCCGCTGTCAGGCTGGCGTTGACAGTCTCCTCGTCCACATCCACCACGTTGCCCAGCCAGTAGTCGTTCATCGGCCAGTTGACCAAGGTGATGTCGGAGTCGAAGCTGCCCGGCTCGTGCATGCCGCGGGCGAGGATGCGCCGGAAGAGCCACAGGTCGAGGTCGCCGCCGTCCTTGCTCTGGTCGGCGGTGACGTCCAGCGGATCCTCGGCCGGGTTGGGCACGAAGGTGCGGGGGACGGGTTCGAGAGTCCGCGGGTGCGGGGCCAGCAGCCCGAGCAGTGGGCCGGGCCAGAAGGCGGGCCGATAGTCGCGCCAGAAGGAGTACGTCTCCGGCCGGTCGATGGTGTGGTCCTCACCGGCACGATGCTCGATCGCGAAGCAGAACGTGAAGCCCTGCTGGTTTCCGGGCGCCGCCTCGGCCGGTGCGTGTGGCTCGTCGTACTCCTCCCGCGACTCCGCGCCGGTGACGTACTCCGTTTTCGTCAACGCCAGCAGGTCTCCACACTCGGTGGCGTCGATGACGTACGGCGCCGAAGCGGTGAGGTGTCGGCCCGTACGCCGGTCCAGCAACTCGACCGCACGCACGTGGTCGCCGTCGGTCTCCGCTGCCACCGGCACCGTCTCCAGCAACACCGTGAGCCGGCCCGCGGCCCGGTGTGGCGCGAGCATCGCATCCAGGACCGCGAGCGCGACCCGGGGTTCGTGGCACAGCTTGCTGACCCGACCGGCACCGGGGTTCAGTCGGGGGTCTGCCGCGGCGCGGTGGCGGAGCGGATAGTGCCGTCGGTAGTAGGCGCGGATGCCCTCACGAAGTTCGCGGTACATCGCGGTGGCGCCGAACTGCTCGATCCAGGGGTTCTCGTCCGGCGGGACAGCCTGGCTGGTCAGCTGCCCGCCGATCCAGTCGGTCTCCTCGGTGAGCACGACCCGCCGACCGGCGCGACAGGCTGCGAGCGCGGCGGCCACCCCGCCCAGGCCGCCACCGACGACGAGCACGTCCGCGTTCAGTTCAGGCATCCTGACCTCTCCTGATGTCCGGTCTCGTTGGCAGTTGGCCGGCGGCTCCCGGGCCTGCCCAAGCTCACGACAGGGTACGACGAACGCTGTGACGCCCCGGTGTCCCCGTGCCCTCACCCGAACCCATCGCCGGCATATCGCCCGCGTATCGAGAACCGCATACGGGCCGGCAACGCCCGGCTGCCTTGACTTGGGTCATGACCTACAGGGGACCCGCACGAACGGCCGCCTACCGCACCCGGTCCGCGGCCGCCTCCACCTCACCGTCCCTTCCCGCAAGGGGGATCACGATCTATGGATGCGGCCAGGACGAGGCCGCGTTGTTCCGGGCGCTGGCGCCGCGTTTCGGCGTACTGCCGATCATCACCGAGGCGGCGGTGTCCGACGTCAACATCGAGTTGGCAGCCGGAAACCGTTCCATCAGCATCGGCCACCGGGCGCAGGTCACGAACTCCGCCCTGCTCGCACTCAGCCAGGTCGGCGTGGAGTACATCTCCACGAGAAGCATCGGCTACAACCATCTCGACGTGGACTACGCGCGCAGGATCGGCATCACCGTCGAGAACGTCGTCTACTCACCGGACAGCGTGGCCGACTACACGTTGATGCTCATGCTGATGGCCGTGCGCCACGCGAAGTCCACCATCCGCCGGGTGGACACCCATGACTACCGGCTCGGCGACGTACGCGGAAGAGAGCTGCGCGACCTGACCGTCGGAGTGGTCGGAACGGGGCGCATCGGCAGGGCTGTCATGGACAGGTTGCGCGGTTTCGGTTGCCGGATCCTCGCCCATGACAGTCAGCCCGTGGCCGCCGCCGACTACGTACCCCTCGACGACCTGTTACAGAGCAGCGACATCGTCACGCTGCACACCCCACTCACCCCGGACACGCACCACCTCCTGGACGCCGAACGCATCGCGAGGATGAAACCCGGCGCGGTCGTCGTCAACACCGGACGTGGATCGCTTCTGCACACCGAGGCCCTGCTCTCCGCGCTGGAGAAGGGCGCGCTGGGCGGCGCGGCACTGGACGTCGTCGAAGGTGAGGAAGGGATCTTCTACGCCGACTGCCGGGGCAGACCCGTCGAGAGCCTGCCCCTGTCACGCCTGCAGCAACTGCCGAACGTGTTCGTCAGTCCGCACATCGCCTACTACACCGACCACGCCCTGAGCGACACGGTGGAGAACAGTCTCGTCAACTGCCTGAACTTCGAACGTGGGGGAGCGTCATGAACCGGCTCAGGATCGGGATCATCTTCGGCGGAGCTTCGGAGGAACACCCCGTCTCGGTCAAGTCCGCGCGGGAGGTCGCGAAGAACCTCGACCCCCGGAAGTACGAACCGTTCTGGATCGGCATCACGACCGGGGGCGCCTGGAAGCTGTGCGACGGCCCCGACGACGGCTGGGAGAACGACCGTTCGCGCCCGGCGATGTTGTCACCGGACAGAAGCATCCACGGACTGCTCGTCCTGAAGCAGGGGCGGTGCGAGGCGATCCGGCTGGATGTCGTCCTGCCCGTTCTGCACGGCAGGCAGGGCGAGGACGGTGCGATGCAGGGTTTGCTGGAGCTGTCCGGCATCCCCTACGTCGGCTGTGACGTCCAGAGCTCCGCCGTGTGCATGGACAAGTCACTTGCCTACATCGTCGCCGCGAGCGCGGGGGTCGCGACGCCGAACTTCTGGACCGTGACGCCGAACGAGAAGCCCGATCCCGGTCAGTTCACCTACCCCGTGTTCGTGAAGCCGGCCCGTTCGGGATCGTCGTTCGGCGTCGGCAAGGTCTCCTGTGAAGAGGAGTTGTCGGCCGCGGTGGAGACCGCCAGGCAGTACGACTCGAAGGTGCTGATCGAGGAGGCGGTCGCCGGCAGCGAGGTCGGGTGCGCCGTGCTGGGGGACGACCTGGAGTTGGTGACAGGTGAGCCGGACCGGATCGCGCTGTCCCACGGCTTCTTCCGGATCCATCAGGAGAGCCGGCCCGAGAGTGGTTCGGAGAACTCCACGCCGGTCGTGCCCGCGGACATCTCGGCGGAGTCGCGCCGCGCTGTGCAGGAGACGGCCAAGGTCATCTACCGTGCGCTGGGATGCAGAGGTCTGGCGCGGGTGGACATGTTCCTGAAAGACGACGGAACGGTGGTCCTCAACGAGGTCAACACGTTCCCCGGCATGACCTCGTACAGCCGGTATCCACGCATGATGGCCGCCGCGGGGCTGCCGCTTGCCGAGGTGATCGACCGGATCGTGTCGCTGGCGCTGCCCGGGAGGATCCGGTGAGAGAGGACTTCGTCTTCGTCGACGAGTTCGTACCCGGCATCCGCTGGGACGCCAAGTACGCCACCTGGGACAACTTCGTCGGCAAACCGGTGGACGGGTACGTGGCGAACCGAGTGGTCGGTACGACGGCCTTGTGCGCCGCGCTGCGCAGAGCACAGGGCAGGGCCGCGTCCCTCGGCTTCGGCCTGCTTCTCTGGGACGGCTACCGCCCGCAGCGCGCGGTGAGCTCCTTTGCACAGTGGGCAAAGTCACCCGAGGACGGCCGGACGAAGCTACGACACTATCCGAACATCGACAGGGCCGAGATGTTCGCGAAGGGCTATGTCGCCGCGAAGTCCGGTCACAGCCGGGGCAGCACCGTCGACCTGACGCTCTTTCACCTGGCCACCGGTGAGCTCGCAGCCATGGGCGGTGACCACGATCTGATGGACCCGATCTCACACCTCGGCGCACGAGGGATCACACCGGCCGAAGCGAAGAACCGGCAGCACCTCTGCTCGATCATGGAGGACTGCGGATTCGTCCGGTACGACGTCGAGTGGTGGCACTACACCCTGAAGGAGGAGCCCTACCCGGACACGTACTTCGACTTCCCCGTCGCGTGAACGGTCGCATGAACCGTCGCATGATGAATCCTCACCGATAGCCGCGGGCCTGCAGTTCGTAGAGATCGCTGTAGTGCCCGCCGCGGCTGATCAGCTCCGCGTGGGTTCCGTGTTCGACGACGCGTCCGTGGTCGAGCACGACCACCTGGTCAGCCGCGGCGACAGTGGAGAATCGATGGGTCACCAGGATGGTGATGGTGCCGGCCTGCCGTCCGCCGGAAGCGGCCCGGGCGTACTGGTCGAACAGTTGGTGTTCGGTGGCCGCGTCCAGGGCCGCGGTGGGCTCGTCGAGTACGCGCACCAACGGCTGCCGGCGCATCATGCCGCGGGCGATGGCCAGACGCTGCCACTGACCGCCGGACAGATCGACCCCGTCCGGCCAGCTCACGCCGAGCTGGGTGTGCAGGCCGCGCGGTACGGAGGTGAGCACGGCCTCGGCCGCGCCTTCGTGGAGCGCGCGCCGGATCGCCTCCTCGTCGTCCCGCTTCGGCAGGTCGCCGATCCCGACGGACTGCCCGAGGGTGAGCTCCCACCGCTGATGGTCCTGGAACGCTCCGGCCAGCCGTGATCGCCAGGATCCCGGGTCGAGACCGGTCAGGTCGCGACCGTCGACCCGGACGGCGCCGCTGGTTGGCCGGAGCATGCCGGTGATCAGGTTGACCAGGGTGGACTTTCCGGCGCCGTTCTCGCCCACGAGTGCGACGACGCTGCCCGCCGGGAGGACGAGGGAAACGCCGTCCAGCGCGGGCCGGTCGTGCCCCGGATAGCGGTAGCCGACCTGTTCCAGCACGAGCCCCTGCGAAAGCCGATCCGGAGGTGTGCCGACGCCGTGATGCGCTGCCCGGATGCGCGCGGTCTCGTCGACGAGCCAGAGGTACCGTCCGGCCGTACGGCTCATCGCGGCAACGTTGTGGATGATGTCGCGCAGGGTGCCGCTGACGCCCTGAAGCCGGCCGACCAGCAGGAGCGCCAGGGTGACCGAGGCGACGCTGACCGCTCCGGAGACCGCGTCGTGAACCAGCCAGGCCAGCATCGCACCGGCGACGCCGAAGAAGATCACCTGGACCACCACGTTGACCACGGACTCACGTACCGCCAGGCCTACCTTCGGTTTCCACCAGGCGTGGGTGGCGTCGGCGAGCCGTCCGCGGAGCGGGTCGGCCAGGCCGAAGACGCGGACCTCGCCACCGCCGGCAGGCGACGTCCCCACCTGCAGCAGGTGTGCCGCGAGCCGGCCGGGTTCCGCGGCGGCGGCTTCGGCCCGTCCCTGCCAGCGGGCGAGGATGGGCCCTGCCAGGACACCAGGGATGCCGGCGACAGCGGCCAGCAGCATCCGTGGGTCGGCAGTGGCGGCAAGCGCGACGACGCCGACCACTCCCGCCAGGCCGTTGAGGTTGTTCAGCAGGGTGTTGAGGGCCAGGCCGAGCGATCCGCGTTCCTCACGCATGATCTGCAGCTGGTCGAGAAAGTGTGGGTCGTCGAGGTGGTCGATCGTGGGAACGGACGCGGTGAGCGCGGCGATCCGCGCGTCGAACTCGTAACCCACCCGCTCCAGTTGCCCGAAGCGCGCGTTCATCCCCAGCCACACAAGGGCCCGGCCGACACCGATCTGCGCGACGAACGCACCGGCGGCCAGGGCCATCTGCCGGGTGTCATGGCCGACCGCGCCGGCGACGAACCATGCCAGATACAAGGGCTGCAGCAGCCCGAGGATCACTCCGCCGGTCTCGCCCAGGCACAGCAACGCCTGCCACGGCGCCACCCGAACCGAGGTGCCGACCAGCAACCGCAACGTACGCGAGAGATTCCGCACACCGGTGAGTACGCCCATCACGCGACACCTCCCGCGGCTGCGAACCGGGACGCCTGCAACCTGAACATCCGGGCGTACTCGCCTCCGGCGGCGAGGAGCTCGGTGTGGGTGCCGTCCTCGATCACCCGCGCGCCGGCGACACCGCCGCCGACACCGCCGGCGACACCGCCGCCGACTGCGCCGAGCACCACGATCCGGTCGGCGTGCCGGACACTGGACAGCCGATGGCTGATCAGGATGGTCGTCAGCCCCTCCCGCAGCCGCAGCAGAGACTCGAACAGTGCCACCTCCGCCCGCACGTCCAGGGCGGCGGTCGGCTCGTCCAGGACGAGTACGCCCGCACCGGCCCGCACCGCTGCGAGTGCCCGGGCCAGCGCGATCCGCTGCCACTGCCCGCCCGACAGATCCGTGCCGCCGGTGAACTCCGCCGACAGGATGGTTTCCCAGCCGTACTCCAGGCCGGCAACGATGTGGTCAGTACCCGCATCGGTGGCGATCCGGTCGAGATCTCCGATCCGGCACCAGCCCGCGCCCGCCTCGACGTTCGCCCGCGCCGGCAACCCGAAACGCAGGAACTCCTGGAAGATCACCGACACCCGGTGCCGGGCGGCGGCATCGACCGCCGGGTCCAGCCCGTCGATGCGTACCTCACCGGCCTGTGGGGGCCACAAACCGCACAACAGCTTGACGATCGTGGACTTCCCGACACCGTTGACACCTACCACGGCCACCGACTGGCCGGCCGGGATCGTCAGCCGCAGACGCTCCACCACCGGCCGATCTCCACCGGGATAGCCGAACGTGACATCACGCAACTCCACCTTGCTCGCGGTGGGTGTTCCCGCTGCAGCAGGGGCAAGCGTGGCTTGCGGTGGGCCGGGCAGGAACGGCAGACCCAGCGCCGTCCGGAACGAGGCGAGCGCGGCCACACAGGAGACGGTCCGCCCGAGTGAGGTTTCGCCGTCGTCCTGGCGCCCGAACGCCGACAGCCCGAGAATTCCCTGAACCACCGTGACCAGCATTCCCGTGGACACTCGCCCGGCGGCGGTGTCGGCGGTCAGCACGGCGAACGCCGCCGCGTTCAGCACCAGCAGCACCGCGAGCGGCGGCAGCGTGCTCCCCACTCCGCGTAGCCGCCGTCGGGACACGACGGCCATGGTTTCCTGCCAGGCGTTCACGAAGCCGTCCAGCAGCCATCCGCCGAGCCCGTACAGCCGGACCTCCTTCGCCGCGGCTCGCCCGACCAGAAGCCCTTGCAGGTAGGACGCGCGACGGCGGCCGAGGCCGGTCTCGGTGATCATGTCGTCGAAGACGACGCTCCGCCAGTGCGCCACCGCACGTGACAGCAGCAGCCAGCCGACCAGCAGGACCGGCCCGGCCCACCATCGCCACGTGGCCACGACGACGAGCGCGCCGACGCCGTTCAGCTTGTTCGACAGCGCATCCCAGGTGCCACCGATCCCTCGCAGGAACAGCCAGTCCCGGGAGGCTTCCACGGCCGAGCCGAGCTGCTGTGCGCCGGCCGGGTCCTCCAGGTGGGTCACCGAGTGCGGACGTACCCCTGTGTCGACAACGAGGTCGTAGTACGCCGCCAGATACCGCGCCGAGGCCACCTCCTCAACACCGCGCGACACCGCGCCCGCGACCGGTGCCGCCACGAACGCCGCGACCGTGAGCATCAACCATCGCCACGACCCCAGCGCCGCGGCCGAATCCACCCCGGCACGAACCGCCTCATCGATCGACGCGACCAGGTGGCCGGACGCGACCATCGCCACGGTGATCGCACCCGCCCGGACCACCGCGAGCGCAACGCAGACGATGGCCAGGCCGGGAGCCGCGTGCCACCACAACCGCAGGTGCAGCAGGTACCGGTTCCGTGCCGCACACCGAACAGAACGCCAAGCAGAGAAGGGCACAGGCATACCGCGGACACTCCTCAAGAAGCCTTCGACAGAGCCAGGAACGAACAGCGAAACCCGTGCGCGCGCAACGGCCTCCGATTGCAGCACAGCTACTGGCCGCTTCGCCCGACTTTTGTGATGCACGTCACACTGATTACTTGTGGTCGCTCGACCTACCTCGACCTCGGCGAGTCCGAACTCATCCGATCCCGCCGCCAGGCCGGCCCGGGGTAGCGTCGTCGGCATGGAGACGGTCGCGGAGTCGGCAGTGGGTACGCCCCACCTGTCGCTGACCCCGTACGTCGACGGCTACACCGGCTACCGCTATCTCGGCTTCGCGCCCGGGATCCATCGCGGTCTGCCGTCGAGTTCACTCACGTTCATCGTGTCGGTCGGCCCGGCGATCGACGTCGCCGTCCACACCGATCCCACCCACCCGCCAAGGTCGTACCGCGCCGTGCTCTCGGGTCTCCAGGCCACCCCGGCACTGATCTCGCACAGTGGCGACCAGGAGGGCGTGGCGATCCACCTCACCGCCGACGGATGCCGCGCGCTGTTCGGGCTCCCGGCCGGTGGGCTGTGGGACATGTCGCTGGAGCTGAACGAGGTGGTGGGGCGCACCGGCGACGAGTTGTGGGAACGATTGCAGTACGCCACCACCTGGGACCAGCGGTTCGCGGCCTGCGACGCGGTGCTCCGGCGGCTGGTGATCGACAACCCGCTCTCCGCGGAGCTTCGCCGGGCGTGGCAGCTGATCGTCGCCTCCGGCGGCACGGTGGGGGTGGCCGAGCTTGCGGGCGACGTCGGCTGGAGCCGGCAGCACCTGGCCCGCAGGTTCGGGAGCGAGTTCGGTTGCTCGCCGAAGCTGGCGGCCCGGGTGGTCCGCTTCGACCGTGCCCGGCACATGATCCAGAACCTGCCGCGCCACGCCACGATCGCGGAGGTCGCGGCGGCGTGCGGATACTACGACCAGGCCCATCTCACGAACGACTTCAGCGAGCTTGCGGGGTGTACTCCCCGGCGGTGGATGGCCGAGGAAGGGCTTCCATTCTTCCAAGACGGCGACGGCTCGGCGGCCCGATGATGGCCGCATGAGCGAGCACCGTACCCACGTCTGGCCAATCCTCAGCTACCGCGACGCCCGCGCCGCCATCAAGTTTCTGTCCGACGCTTTCGGCTTCGAGGAGCGGGCCGCCTACGCTCGCGACGGCGACCCGTCGATCATCGAGCACGCGGAGATGCGCTGGCCGCTCGGCGGCGGCGTGATGTTCGGCACGGCCGGAAAGGACGACGGGCCGTTCGGCAGCCGCGCCCCCGGAAACGACGTGGTGTACGTCGTGTGCGAGGACCCGGACGCGCTGTTCAAGCGCGCCACCGCCGCCGGCGCCGAGGTGGTGGCGGGCGTCAACGACGAGGGCTACGGCAGCCGCGGCTTCACCGTTCGCGATCTCGAGGGCAACCTCTGGAGCTTCGGCACCTACGCCGGCGAGTAGCGCGTGGCCGCACCTGGCGGTGTTGTCGACTCCGTACACCGGCCGGATACTGGACGACAGTGAGGTCTCCCGGTATCTGTCCGGATCACATCACGGAGGACGCATGACTGCCGTGCTCGCACCGTCCGCAGCTGGGCTACCTGTGATCGGATCGCTGCTCGACCTGCAACGAGATTCACTGAACGCCTTCCTGCGTGCCCAGCGAGACCACGGCGACGTCGTACGTTTCGTGGCCGGACCACCCGGTCTGCGGGTCGAGTTCTACGGCGTGTTCTCCGCCGAGGGCACCCAGCAGGTCCTGGCCACCGACTCGGTCAACTTCCGCAAGGACAACAAGTTCTACCTCGAGGTCCAAGAGTCGGTCGGCGACGGCCTGCTCACCAGTCAGGACGACGACTACGTCCGGCAGCGGCGGCTCGTGCAGCCGCTGTTCACCCGCCGCCGGGTCGACACGTACGCCGCGACCATGTGCGAAGAGGCGTCCGCCGCGGTCGAGCGGTGGCGCACCGCGCCCGGCCAGGTCGTCGACCTGCTCGCGGAGGCGACCGGCCTGACCCTGCGGACCGTTTCCCGCATCCTGTTCGGCGCCGACGTGGAGGCAGCCGTCGACGTGGTACGACGATCCTTCCCGGTGGTCGCCGACTACACCCGGCAGCGTGGATTCGCTCCGGCGAACCTCCCACGGCACTGGCCGACACCCGGCAACCGCCGGGCCGCGGCGGCCCAACGCGAGCTGAACGACCTGTGCGACGAGATCATCGCGCGGCGCCGCGACCAGCCGGGCGGCGGTACTGCCGTCAGGGGTGACGACGGGATTGCCGATCTCCTTGGCCTGTTGGCCGATGCGACCGACGGCGACGGCGACCGGCTCTCCGCCGGGGAGGTCCGCGACCAGGTGCTCCTCTTCCTCCTTGCGGGCCACGAGACCACCGCCACGTCGGTGGCCTTCGCGCTTCACCTCCTCGCGCGCCATCCGGACGCACAGGCCGCCGCCCGAGAGGAAGTGGACCGCGTGCTGGGGACCCGGCGACCGGGCGCGGACGACCTCGACGCGCTTCCGTACGTCACGAAGGTCCTCAAGGAAGCCATGCGGCTCTACCCGGCCGCGCCGGCGATCGGCCGGCGCGCTGTCGCCGACACCGAGGTCGACGGCTACCGCGTTCCCGCGGGCGCGAACGTGTTCGTCAGCCCCTGGGTCACCCACCGGAACCCTGCCTACTGGGACGATCCCGAGCGCTTCGATCCCGAGCGCTTCTCGCCGGAGGCGGAGGCGGCCCGGCCGAGGTACGCCTGGTTCCCGTTCGGTGGTGGACCGCGCGCCTGCATCGGGCAGCGGTTCTCGATGCTCGAGTCCGTCCTGGCCGTGGCCATCGTCTTGCAGGCATACGAACTCGCCGCCATCGACACTGACGTATCGCTGTCCCTGGGCATCACGCTCCGGGCGGCCGGTCCGCTGCGCTGTCGCCTCACCGCCAGGTAGGACACGCCACTGTCGCTGAGGTTTTCGCTCGGAGGCATGGGGTAGCGGCTCGTCATGACTTCGCTGCCCGAACGCCACGGGTCCGCCAAGCGTCCCGACCGCTCGGTCGTTCATCGCCGTCCGGACGGGGTGAGCGACGCGACCGTCGCCGCGCTCGGAAAACTGTCCGAGGCGCTCGAGATTGTCGAGCACGCGCGCGGCGCGCTGTTCGAGTTCCATCGGCTGTGCGGCTCGGCCGACCTCACCCTGCAGGACGCGGTTGCCGAGCTACGCACGGCAGGACACGGGGAGCTCGCCGAGGAGATCGAGGACTGCCTGGTGGGGCGCGATGTCGTCGACGGTATGTGGAGCTTCCAGCTCGTCGAGGCGTACGACCAGCACTACTGGAGCGTGTTCCGCGATGTCGAACGGATCGCGCGGGACCGCGCCGGCAACCTGCCGCGGCACCTGTTCGAGGCCGAGCTGAAACACCGCGAGCAAGGAGGTACGGGTGACGACGTTTCGTGAGGGCGACCGGACTGGCGTCACCTGAACGTCTCAGGGGAGCGCGATGCCATCGCGGAGTTGGGCGGCCACCTCCAACGCGGCTGTGACATCTGCGCGGGTGGCCGGCAGCCGCAGCCCGCGGCACCACGATTCGAACAGCGCGGGCTCGCTGCGAAGGGCCTGATGGAACTCCGCGACTCCCAGCACGTCGAGTGAACCGTGCAACCGGAGGTTGACGACCTTGCTCAGGTTCATCCGGATCGGCACCTTCAACAGGCCGTCGAGGTAGGACGCCAGGTCGGCGGCCCGGCCGGTGGCACGCATGGCCGCCACCTTGTGCGCGATCTCCTCGTACGTCTGGTCGGCGTAGCTGAACGCGGCCCACGCCACGTGCTCCGGTCCCATCTCGCGTACGAGTTCCGCGTCGGTCATCCATCCACGTAGGGCCTCGGCGAGCACGCCGAAGGACTCCGCTCCGTACCCCGCGACCACGATGTCGACGTCGAGGCCAAGCCCGCGCTGCAGCGGCTCGTGAAGGTGCCCCTTTCCGGTCGTTTCCAACGCACGACGTGCGCTGGCCAGGAAGTGGGTGGCGGAGGTACGCAGCCCGCAGGTCTCGATGAGCGCTACGGCGACGTTCTCCAAGGCCAGGCGGGCATGCAACGTCGCCAGGGCGAGGTCGTCCTCGGCAAGCGCGTGGCGGGCACCGTCGGAGTGGGTGAGGCTCGCGTCGTGCCAGGGCCGGGCTCGCCGTGCGCACGTGTCCGGGTCGTGGAAGGTGCCGGTGACGCGGGCCCGCAGGCCGGCGAACCAGCCGTCGGTGTCGGCGAGGACCAGCGAGTGGGCGACCCGTGCGTGCCAGTTGCCTTCGGCGACGGCGTTCTCGAAGCGCGCGGCCGAGATCCGATCGATGTCGGCGAACACCGGTGACCTCGGCAGTTCCGGAGCGGTGCGGCCCAGGACGTCGGCCACCCGAACCCGGGTCACCTCGCGGTAGTCCCCGGGACGGTTCAGACACAGCATGAGGTCGATGTCGCTGGCCTCGTCGGCGTCACCCCACGCCACCGAGCCGAACACGAACGCGGCCCGTACGTCGTCGTCGGGAAGCTTCGCCAACACCTCGCGGGCGACCTCGGCCATGCGTCGGCTGATGGACGTCTCGTTGCTCACCGGTGCCAGCTCCCCTCCCGTCGGGACCGAAGATCAACACGTCACCTTAGGTCGTGTTTCAGGCGCGAGCCACTCGGATCCAGTTGCCGCACCTATCGAAAAACGATAGATTCCCATCGACGTTCGATTGGGGGAGGGGTAATGGGAAAGCTGACGGTTCTTGCGCTGAGGGCGGTACTCGTGGCGCTGTTCGCCGGCTCGGTGTTCGTGCAGGCGGTGATGATCCCGCTGCTGGCCGGTGACCTGGGGGAGGCGGACGCCGAGCTCGCTGCGTACCAGCGCACCTCCGTCGTGGTGATCCTCGTCCTGGGTCTCGTCGCGGTCGAGGTGGTGCTGGCCTGTGTCTGGCACCTGGTGACGATGGTGGGACGCGGGACAGTGTTCTCCCATGGCGCCTCCCGGTACGTCTACATCGTGACGGGTGCGGTCGTGGCGGCGGCGGTTCTGCTGTTCGCGCTCGCGGTCGTCCTTGCCCCGGGGGAGGCCGTCCCACCGGGCATGGTCCTGCTGATCTGTGGAGCCGCGGTGGCGGTCCTGGGGGTCGCGCTCGTCGTGGTCGTACTCCGGATGCTGCTCGCCCAGGCCGTCGCCCGCGACGTCGAGGCGGCGCAGCTGCGGTCGGAGCTGGACGAGGTGATCTGATGCCGATCGTTGTCGACATCGACGTGATGCTGGCCAAGCGGAAACTGTCCGTGGGCGAACTCGCGGATCGCGTCGGAATCACTCCCGCCAACCTGGCCGTCCTCAAGAACGGCCGCGCGAAGGCGGTCCGCTTCACCACTCTCGAGGCCCTCTGCGAGGTGCTCGAGTGCCAGCCGGGAGACCTGCTGCGCTGGGAGAACGACGGCGAGGCGGGCTGACGTGGACACCGTCGACGTGCTGGTCGTCGGCGCGGGGCTGGCGGGCCTGCGGACCGCCACTCTGCTTGCCCAGCAGGGACATGACGTGCTTCTCGCGGAGCGGCGTCCCGGTCTTGCGGGTGCGATTCGTACCACCGGCATCTTCGTACGCCGAACCCTCGACGATTTCCCCTTGCCCGCCGAGTGTCTTGGCCCGCCGATCAGACGGGTGGTGCTCTATCCGCCCGGTCTGGGCGGGCCGGTGACGCTGGTCAGTGAACGGGACGAGTACCGGGTCGGAGACATGGCGCCCATCTACGTGAAGGCGGCCGCTGCGGCAGCCGATGTCGGCGTACGCATCATGCTTGGTACGCGTTATAACGGCCGGCAGGGCCAGATCCACACCCTGGTTGGAAGAACGGGGACGAGCCGGGTGCGGGCGCGGTTCGTCGTCGGTGCGGACGGAGCGAGGTCACGGGTCGCCCGCGACCTCGGCCTGGACCGCAACCGGCACCTGCTGATCGGTGCTGAGGAGGTGTACGAGATCCCGGGTGGTGAGGAGCCACCGACCTTCCACTGTGTGCTGGATCCCTCGCTCGCTCCCGGCTACCTGGCCTGGGTCGTGAACGACGGCCGGCACGCCCACGTCGGCACGGCCGGCTACGCCAACCGCTTTCCCGATGGTCTTCGCCGGGCCCTCGAACGGTTCGCCTCCGCAGCACCCGGGCTGGAGGGTGTGCAGCGTCCCGATGGCTCCGATGCGATCGAGCGGCGCGGAGGGCCGATCCCGGTCGGTGGGCTGCTGCGCCGGATCAGCTGTGCGGACGGGGTGCTCGTCGGAGACGCCGCGGGTGCGGTCTCCCCGCTCACTGCCGGCGGCCTCGACCCGTGCCTGCGCCTGTCGGAGCTCGCGGCCGACGTCCTCGACGAAGCACTGCGTTCCGGTCGCAAGGACGCGTTGACACACTTCGACGGGGCCGCGCTGCGTTCCAGGTTTCGCGGCAGGCTCGCGATGCGGTGGGGTCTGGACAGGGTCCGTACGCCTGCCGTCGCGGCGGCGGCCCTCGCCTTGCTGCGGACGACTCTCGGCCAGGCAGCCGCCCGCCGGGTCCTCTTCGGGGACAGGTCGTTTCCTACTACGCCCTGATCAGTTGTCGAGTACGACGCGGATCCGTTCCCCGGCTTCGTGCGGGTCCCTCGGCCGCCAGTCGATCGCGACCAGCGTCCGTCCGTCGGCATCGATGTCGAGGGCCTCGTCGGCAGCGGCGCGTGCGATGCGCGGGCGCACTTCTTCCGTACGCCAGTTTCGGCTTCCGGCTTCACTGACCGCGAACAGCATGCGTGCGGACAAGGCGTCGCCGTACGGGGACGGTACGTCGACCCACTCACCGTGCCAGGGTTCGCCGAGTCCCGGCACCGGGCCGGGAGCCGTCTGGAGGTACTGCCGTTCGACCTCGCCGGTGAAGCGTTCCAGCAGGATTCCTCGCAGACCTGCTTCGCCCGCCCGTACGGCAACCTCCTGCGACAGGCTCGGCGACCCTTCGAACAGTTCGGCGGGATGGGCGGTCAGCGCCCGTCGCAGTTCGGCCAGCCGGCGGGGAGACGACGGTGCCGGACCCGGCGACGGGAAGCTGAACAGGTCGACCGTCGTGCCCGCGGACTGGACCCACGTCCAGGCCATGCAGAGCTGGTCCGTTCGCTGCGCACGGGACCAGGTGAGGAGCTCGCCCAGCCGTTTGCGCTCGAGCGCCGCGACGAGGGCTCTCTGAGGCTCGCGGGCGTCCCGTCCGTGGCACTCGCCCGCCACCACCCGTGCCGGGAGAGCGAACCGGAACTCCGGGCGGATCCGCCGCCCGCCGCCGGCGTAGAGGGACTGGAGATCCGCGGGGAGCGCGTCGAGGTGGGCGATGCCGCGGGTCGCCCCGTGCACCTTGTCGACGGCTGCCGCCAGGGCGCCGAGCGCCACCACCTCCGTCGTGAACCGGCGGATGTGGGACGAGCTGTCGGCGAAGGCCGCATGCCTGGTGAGCGGCTCGCCCACGCGGTCGCGCTCGAAGAGGCTGAGTACGAGCGCGAGCTCACGGGTCACCAGGCGCATCAGCTTGTGGCCGCCGTAGGGCACGGCAAGCGCGTTGTTCCGGATGGTCGCCGCGAGCGACACCTCCAGCAGGTCCTCGGACCGGAGAGTGATGTCGTCGGCACGAATCGAACGCGCCTTGGGCCGCGGGACGACGTCGAACCGCCGGAAGCGAACCTGTCCCATCGCACCCCCAGGTCCTGGGCCCGCGCGAGCACGCCGGCCCCTCCCTCCACGATGCGCGCGCGGACAGCTTTGATCAACACCAGCGTCGAACAAATTTTCGATGACCGAGAGTGGATGGCCGGGACTGGTAGCGGCGTACCGCGCTTCTGGACACTCGGGCGGAGGTCGGTAAGGATGACAAAGCCTTCACCGTTTGCACCTGGCACCGTGCATGCAGACCGTGCACCCGGACGCGAGCACAGCTCGCCGAGACCCTGAGGATGTTCCGCTGAGCACTCACCTGTTGCCCGAAGGACCTCCCGCTTCGCAAGGGGTCGACGCGCGTGGTGTGCACGCGTTCCTGGATGCCGTGGAGCAGGCGCCGCAGATCGAGCCGCACAGCCTGATGATCATCCGGCACGGCGAGCTCGTCGCTTCGGGCTGGTGGGCTCCGTACTCACCCGACCGGCTTCACCTGCTCTACTCGCTGAGCAAGAGCTTCACGTCGACGGCGGCCGGCTTCGCGGTTGCCGAGGGGCTCGTACGCCTCGACGATCCGGTGATCTCCTACTTCCCGGAGTTCGAGGCCGACATCACCTCGCCCCGAAGCCGTTCGATGCTCGTCCGCCACATCGCGGCCATGGCCTCCGGCCACGTCGAGGAGACTCTGCAGCGGGCGATCGAGGCCGACCCGGACGACATCGTTCGTGGCTTCCTGTTGGTCCCGCCGGATCGCGATCCGGGCACGGTCTTCGCGTACAACCAGCCCTGCACGTACACGCTCGGCGCCATCGTGCAGAAGGTGACCGGACAGTCGCTGACCGACTACCTTCGCCCGCGGCTGTTCGAGCCGCTCGGTATCGGTGAGGTCGCATGGCAACAACGTCCGGCCGGCCGCGACCTCGGCTTCTCGGGGCTGCACGCGACCACCGACGCGATCGCCCGGCTCGGCCTGCTCTACCTGCAGGAGGGGAGCTGGGAGGGCAAGCAGTTGCTGCCCGCGGCCTGGGTCGCGGAAGCGACGCGGTCGCACGTTTCGAACGCGGACGGCACACCGGATGGCGTGAACTCCGACTGGCAACAGGGGTACGGCTTCCAGTTCTGGATGTCCCGCAACGGCTACCGCGGTGACGGGGCGTACGGCCAGTTCTGTGTGGTGCTTCCGGAGTACGACGCGGTGATCGCGATGACCGCGGCGACCGTGGAGATGCAGGCCTTGCTGGACGCCATGTGGGACCACCTGCTGCCGGCGTTCGGGTCGGCCCCGCTCGACGGCCGGGAGGACGACGACGCCGCGCTGGCGGAACGCCTGTCCCGGCTGGCGCTTCCGACGGTCCCCGGTGACGCGGCCCCGCCCGCCGACGCCGGGGCGTGGTCCGGCGCGGAGTTCGCTCCGGCCGGTGGCGCGTGCGCCGATCAGCCGAGCCTGACCGGGATCGCGGTCGAGTCTGCCGAGGACGGCGGCTGGGCCATCTCCCTGACCGACGGCGGCGAACGCCTCGAACTCCGGCTGGGCGGGAAGAGTTCGTCGGGCTGGACGGTCGATTCGGACGTGGCCGCGGCTTCGGCCGTGCCCACGGCTGTCAGTGGCGGATGGACTGGCAAGGACACGTTGACGTTCGACGTGGTGTTCCTGGAGACGCCGCACCGGCTGGCGGTGAGGTGCTCGCTCGCGGATCGTACGTTCACCGCGACCTGGCCGACCGTCCCGCTGCACAACGGCCCGCTGAGCTCAATGGGCGCTCCTCGTCGCTGAGGGGTGACGAGGGGGCGTCCGGCGGGCGCGATCGACTTCTCCGGAATCTCTGCGCCTGCTCTCAGTCTGGTTTCAGCCGCCGGGCGGAATCTTCAGGCATGACTGAGACCACTCCTTCACCCGCCGCGCCGGATCGCTCCGGTGGCCAGGCCTTCCCGCCACCATCCGACTACGCCTACGGCCAGGCGCCGCCCTCGCGGCCTTCGTCGCCATACGCGGACCAGCCGCCCAGGCCGCATCGCCCCCGTCGGCGCGGCGTGCCGGCCGTCGCCGCCCTCGCGCTCGTCGCCGGCCTGGTCGGCGGAGGGGCCGGCAGCGCGGCAACCTACTTCACCACCAGGGACCAGGCCGCTTCCGGCGCCGGCGCCACCGCGCTCGACCAGTCGACGGCGACCATCAAGGCGGCATCCAACGCGCCGGCGGGCAGCGTCCAGCAGGTCGCGAACAAGGTGCTTCCGAGCGTCGTACTGATCACGATCTCGACCGCACAGGAATCGGGTAACGGCAGCGGGATCGTGCTCAGCAAGGACGGCCTGATCCTCACCAACAACCACGTCGCCGAGGCAGCTCAGGGCGAGGGCCTGAGCGTGACCTTCAGCAACGGCAAGACTGCCAAGGCGACCGTCGTGGGTGCGGACCTGGTGACCGACCTCGCGGTCATCAAGGCCGGCGGAGTCTCCGGGCTGACCCCCGCGACGTTGGGCAGCTCCGCCGATCTGAGCGTCGGGCAGGCCGTCGTTGCCATCGGGTCGCCGCTCGGGCTGTCCGGCACCGTGACCTCGGGCATCGTCAGCGCGCTCGACCGTCCCGTGCCTTCCAGCGACTCGGGCCAGAGCCAGAGCACCGTCACCGACGCGATCCAGACCGACGCCGCCATCAACCCCGGCAACTCCGGTGGTGCGCTCGTCAACATGGCCGGTCAGGTCGTCGGAATCAACAGCTCCGCGATTCTGAGCGGATCGGGCCAGCAGGAAGGTGGATCGATCGGCCTGGGGTTCGCGATCCCGATCGACGAGGCCAAGCCGATCGCGGAGCAGCTGATCGCCAAGGGGCACGCCGAGCACGCCCAACTCGGTGTAGCGGCGGGCACGTCCACCGGCAGCGATGGCGTGTCCGGCGGAGCGACCCTCGGGACCGTCACCGCTGGAGGCGCTGCTGCCAAGGCCGGCTTGCAGCAGGGTGATGTCGTCACGAAGGTGGACGAGCGGCCGGTCGCGGACGCGGACGCGCTGGTCGCGGCGATCCGGTCGTACCGGCCCGGTGACAAGGTGACGTTGACGTACGTCCGCAACGGCGCCACCCACACCGCGACAGTGACCCTGGGCACCGACGGCGGCAACGTCCAGCAGGCCGGGGACCCCTCCGGCCAGGACGAGCAGGGCCAGAGCCGGCAGCCCTCACCCTGGTCGAGCTGACGAGCTCGGCGGCGAAGGCACGGCACAGCTCACGGGCACGGGAGACGAGCTGCTACGGATCGTGCATCAACGGATACACGGCAATGACCCGGCGTCCTGATCCGGCCACTCCCAGGATTCCGCGCTACATAAGGGGTACGACCGGCGCGGCGTTGCAGCAGAGCTGTCCCTGAGAACGACCGACCTGAGGAGCTGATGTGTCAGGACTTGCCCTGCCGTGGCTGGCGTTGATCTTCGCCGGTGCCGCGGCCGCGATCTGGCTGGCGGGAATCCAGCTGTCCAACCAGACCGACGTACTGTCGACCCGCCTGCATCTCGGCTCGGCACTCGGCGGCCTGATCCTGCTCGCCGTCGCGACCAACCTGCCCGAGATCGCGATCGTCGCCAGCGCGGCACTCGCGGACAACATCGGTGTCGCCGTGGGCAACATCCTTGGTGGCATCGCCATCCAGACCGTCGTACTGGTTGTGCTGGACGCTTTCGGAGTACGCGGTGGCAAGTCGCTGACCTACCGGGCGGCGTCCCTGGTGCTGGTGCTGGAAGCCGGGTTGGTCGTCGCCGTGCTGAGCGTCGTCGTCGCCGGCTCCCAGCTGCCCGACAACCTGATCGTGCTACGCCTCACGCCCGCTCCGGTGCTGATCCTGATTCTCTGGGTCGTCGGGCTGCTGCTGTTGCGGCGCGCCGGCCGGTCATTGCCCTGGCACGAGTCCGGTGAAGCGCCCGACAACCAGGAGCCGGCGCGCGGGCACAGCAGGCACAAGCGTGAACAGCAGGCCACCAAGCGAGGTATCAGCACGGGCAGATCGGCCGCCATCTTCGGTGCAGCCGCACTGGTCACCCTTGTGGCCGGCGTCTTCCTCGAACGCAGCGGGGACGCCATCGCCGGCCACATCGGCCTATCCGGCGTACTCTTCGGCGCGACCGTACTGGCGGCAGCCACCTCGCTCCCGGAGGTGTCGACCGGCCTGACCTCGGTTCGCAACGGGGACTACCAGTTGGCGATGAGCGACATCTTCGGCGGCAACGCGTTCCTGCCCGTGCTGTTCGTCGTGGCGACCCTCCTGTCCGGCAAGGCGGTCCTGCCGCAGGCGCAGTCCACTGACATCTACCTGACGGCGGTCGCGATCCTGCTCACCATGGTTTACGCAGCGGGCCTGTTGTTCCGTCCGCAACGACGGATCGCCCGGATGGGTCTGGACTCGTTGACCGTGCTGATTCTCTACGTCGTCGCTGTGGCCGGACTGTTCGCGGTCGCCGGCGCCGGCTGATCAGAGCTCCGGCGGCCCGTGGCGCAGCACGGTGTAGGTCTCGCGTTCTTCCACGAGCTCGAATCCGAACGCGTCGTACAGGGAACGAGGGCCGCGCCAGTTGTCCTGGTCGACGTCCGTCTGGTCGTTGAACGGGTAGGCCTCCACCCACGCGATCCCTCTGCCCGGGGCGTCGGCGATCACGCGACGGAGCAGGGTGCTCACGAGCCCGTGGCCGCGGTAGGGCGGCGCGATCCCGAAGCAGGAAACGGAGATCACGTCACCATCGGCCGGACCCGCCCCGTCGCCGATCCGGTACATCGAGCACTCGGCCCGCTTCGAGGCGTTGACCCAACCGGCGGGCCTGCCGTCGACATAGGCAAGGTAACCGAACGCCCGCCCACTCGTGAGCAGGTCGACCATCAGCTCCCGGTTCTTCCTCCAGGAGCGGAGCTCGCCTCCGGTCTGACTACGCCCCAGCACATGAGGGCCGGTGCAGTAGCAGACCGCGTCGACGGGGTTGCCGGCGAACACGTCGTGGTCGAAGAACGAGAGCCAGTCGGGGATCCGGGCAGCCGAGACCGGATGAACGGTCACCGCGCCGATGGTGTCGAGGCGCTCGGTTGAACCCGTGAGACGTTGCGTCGCCTCGGCGACGTTGCGGACAGCCAGGTCGGGGAACGGCCAGTCGGGGTGCCGGGATCGCACGTGTGCGAGGTACGCATCGCTGAAGGCGTTTAGGTCCGGACCCTCCACGAGGACCGAGCAGCCCTCGCAGCGAAGGCTGTTGCCGACCGTCATGCTCATCGACTCCGTCCCTTATCCACCAAGCTCGTCCATCAGATGCTGTGCCCACGCGACGTGGCCCGCCGTCCAGCCGGCGAGGTCAGCGCCCCACGCTGCCTCGACGACACAGATGTGGAACCGGTAGAACGCCAGCATCCGCTGGACATGCTCGGTGTCGTAGGAGTTCCGCGCGAAGTAGCGCGCGTGCATGGTCGGGTGCAGCTGCGCCGGCCGCTCGTCGTCGGCAGGGCCGCCACCCACGAACCGTACGAGGTCATACAGCGGATCGCCGACCAGCGCGCCGCCCCAGTCGACGATCGCGGTGACCGCGCCGGTCGACGGATCGACGTAGATCTCTCCGTCACCCAGGTCGGCGTGCAGGAGGACACCCGGCGCGGCGTCGAGCTCGGCGGCGAAGGCACGGCACAGCTCACGGGCACGGGAGACGAACTTCGGCGGGGCGGCTTCCATCCGGGTCAGTGAGCCGAGAGCCTCGTCAACCGTTCCTTGCTGCCATCGCGACCACGAGGAGAGCCTGCCGCCACGAGCGTCGTCGGTGAGGGCTCCGAAGCCGGGCAGCGCGATCTGGTGGAGGAGTGTGTAGTACTCCGCCAGTTCGTCGAGGCTCCGCCCGATCGTCGGTGCCGTACGTCCGACATCCTGCAACGTCCGGCCCGCCGCGGCGCGCGTGATCATCCAGCGCCCGCCGGGGAGCAGGTCGTCGTTCCCTACGCCCCAGACGTCGACAGCGGGGACGCCCGCGGCGCGAACGCGCTCCATCACCGCGGCCTCGGTGTGGACGTTCTGGTTGGCGCCCGCCTTGACGAACACCGTCAGCCCGTCGTCCACGCGCGCCTCGACGACGACCGTCGGTCCGAACGTCAGCAGCGCCCGCGTGGACGTGGGTTTCGTACCGAGGAACTCGGTGACGACCTCGACGGCCCGATGATGTTCCGGCGTCATCTCCACGCGATCACGGTAGGACGACGGTCAACCTCTTATCGAACTGTCCCACGGCGCAGACTGAATACCTGCAAAGAGCGAGGTGGGCGTAGGTTGGCGACATGGTTGGGTGGTCGGTCCGAGAGCTGCCGGCCGAGATCCTGGACGACGTGGCCAGGGTGGTCGGGGCAGAGGTCACCCTTCTCGGTCGCCTGCCCGGAGGCCTCGATCTGGGTGCCATGCGCGTCCAGTTGGCCGGAAGGGCAGATGCAGTGCTCAAAGCAGTGCCCCGGGCGCAAAGGCACCCCCATCAGCTGGACGAGTGGTTGCGTGCGCAGAGGGTGGTCGCGCACATGCGCAGGCGCGGTTACCCAACCCCGGTCTGGCTCGGAGTGGGGGCCACGGCCACCCATGTGTGGCATCTGATGGACTTCGTCGACGCGGCTCCCGTGCCCCAGCTGACCCCATCCCTCGTCGAGCAGCTGATGGAGATCATCGAACTCCAGGCCGGCCAGGCCTCCGAGCCCTACGACCACTGGTCGTACGCCTGGCGGCTCGCCACCGGTCAGGAATTCGGTGAGGACCTGGCTCCGAGTTTGTCGAGGGCGGTCGCCGGGCTTTCGGGGTATTCCTCGGTGGTGTCGGCCTTGGTCGAGCGCCTGCGGCTCTCGTGTGCCGACGTCCCACCACCACGAGAGTCACCCGACATGGTCCACAGCGATCTCAATCCCAGCAACGTTCTGGTCCGTGACGGCGCGGTGGTGGCGGTCGTGGATGTCGGGAACGCGGGTAGCGGCACACGGGCGACTGATCTCATCGACCTCGTGTGGCAAACCTTCCAGGATCCGCTGGACGGTGTCCGAAGGCAGCTGTGGAGGAGGATCCTCGACCTCGTCGGCTGGGAGGGGGCGGCAGTGCTCGCAGCGACCAAGATCCTCGTGAGCCTCGAGTTCCCCATCCGTCATGGGTGGCACGATGTCGTTACAGGGTTGGTCAAGCGCGGCCATCGCGCCCTCGACGAGCTGAACGCGTTTCGCTGACTGTCGCTGGTTCGCCCAACCCTCTCCCAGTTCTTCGGGTGTCCCAAAGCGGCAGCCCGCTTGCCGAACACCGTCGCGCTCGCCATGATGAACGGTTCCCACCGAAGGGATGCGCTCTTGCCCGCGCCCGTTCTCCGCCGGTCACGTAGTGGCTATCGAAGGTTCGCTCACGTTGCGTGGCGGGCAGGTCCGGGGCTGACTGTTGTCACCGCGTTCACTGTGCTGCTGGGTGCCGCGGCACCGCTGGGACTCGCCGGCGTGGTCGGTGCCGTGGTGGGCCGGGCGGGCGACGTCGCGGCCGAGGGGCTGTCCTCGCCGGCAAGCCGGTCCGCGCTGTGGTGGGCCGCCGCCGCGGCCGGCCTTCTCATGGTGGTGTGGGTGGCGGGTTCGGTGCGATCGGCCACCGCGACCGCGTTGGGCGAACGGATCGACGCCTCGCTTCAACGAGAGCTCATGCGCGTGGTCGGTGAGCCGGTCGGCATCGGCCACCTGGAGGATCCCCGTCCCGCCGAACTCATCACCGTAGGCCGGGAGACCTTTCGTGGATCGTGGGGCCGTCCCGGCCGGTTGGCGTCCACCGTCGCCGGTCTGGTGACCGGCCGGATCGTGCTGGTCGGCGCCTGCGTGCTGGTCGCGGGCTTCCGCCCGGTGCTCGGGCTCGCCCTGCTGGTGGCGGGAACGTGGACGGCGTACGAGGAGAAGGTGGCGTCGCGCGCAGAGGCCGGCCACCACTACGGAGCCAGCGAGGTCGCGCGGCGGTTGGACTACCTCTATGACCTGGGCTCGACTCCCGAAGTCGCCAAGGAGGTAAGGATCTTCGGGCTCGCAGGATTCCTGCGCGACCGGTACACGACACTGTGGCAGCGGTCGATGGCCGACGTGATCAGCCCGCTGCCGCGACGTGCGGTCGCCGCCAACGTCGTCACCGCCGCCGTCGTCGTGTGCGGGCTGGCGTGGATCGCCGTACGCGCGGCTGGGGGAGAGGTCACCGCGGGCCAGGCGGCAGTGTGGGCGCAGGCGCTGATGACCGGGCTCCTCGGCGTCAAGCAGTCCGCGTGGACGGGACTGCAGACCGAGTTGGCGCTCGCGACGCTTCGCCGTTTCGACGAGGCGATCGAGGCAGTCGAGGCAGTCGCCGCGGTCCCGGTCGGGGACGCGAAGGTGGATCGGCCTCGCCGCGAGATCCGATTCGAACGCGTCTCGTTCTCCTACCCCGGCGCGCCGTCCACCCTCGTACTCGACGAACTCGACCTGGCGATACCCGCCGGTCGTTCCCTCGCGATCGTGGGTCGCAACGGCGCGGGCAAGACCACGATCATCAAGCTGCTGTGCCGGATGTACGAGCCGAGCTCCGGGCGTCTCACCGTCGACGGGACCGACCTGGCCACGGTCGACGTCCACGGATGGCGCCGTCAGGTGGCGGCGGTGTTCCAGGACGCCACGCGGTTCCCGTTGACCGCCCGCGAGAGCGTCGCCATGGGGTGGCCGGACGTCCCCGTCGACCAGGCCGGCGTCGAGTCCGCCGCCGAACGCGCGGGTATCGCCGACGAGATCGAGGCGTTGCCCTCCTCCTGGGACACGCCGCTGTCGTCCCACTATCCCGGCGGCGCCGACCTGTCCGGTGGTCAGTGGCAGAAGCTGTCGCTGGCGAGGGCGCTGTACGCGGTCGACCACGGCGCCGGTGTTCTGATCCTGGACGAGCCGGCCGCGCACTTCGACGCCCGGGCGGAAGCCCGCCTCTATGAGCGGTTCCTGGAGCTCACGGCGGGGCTCACCACGATCGTCATCTCGCACCGCTTCTCCACGGTCCGGCGCGCCGATTCGATCGTCGTCCTGGACGGCGGCCGGGTCGCCGAACGCGGCAGTCACGACGACCTGATGGCGCTCGGCGGGAGCTACGCGGAGATGTTCCGGCTCCAGGCCGAGCGCTTTTCCGACCGTACGAACGACTCTACGAATGCCTCAGCGCACGACTCAGCGCACGACTCCGAAGGAACGGCGGAGGTCACCGCATGACGTCCTGGCGTCACACCTGGCGGCTGCTGTTCGGCATCGGGAGGGAGATCGGCGTCGTCGTGTGCGTACTCCACGTTCTGGTGGTGGCTACGTCGTTCCTCGGCCCGCTGCTGCTCGCTCTCGGCCTGCGCCCGCTGGTCGACGGCGCGGCCTCCGGCGACTCTCGCCGGATCGCTGTCGGTGGCGTGCTCTCCGGCCTCGCGCTGCTGCTGTCCGCGCTGGCGCCGGTCGGCTACCGGTGGGCGGTGATCCGGATGCGGGAACGTTCCCAGATGGTTGTCCAGCGGCGCCTGCTCACGCTGTCGGCGTCCGCACCGGGGCTCGCCCACATCGAGCTTCCTGCATACCGTGACCGGCTGGAACTGCTCAAGCAACGGTCCGACGATCTCGCGGACGGCCTTACCCTGTTCGCGATCGGGCCGATCACCGTCGTCCAACTGGCCGTCACGGCGCTGCTGCTGGGCCGGTTGCAACCGCTCCTGCTGGTGATTCCGCTGCTCGCGATTCCGGCCGTACGACTGGCCAGGAAGGCGGAACGGCTGCGTAACTCCGCGGAGCTGCGGACGGCGGCTGACCGCAGGTCCGCCCAGGACCTGTTCGCCCTGGCAACGAACCCGGCATCGGGTGCCGAGGTCCGGGTCCACGGGGTCGGCGCGGACCTGGTGGACCGGCATGGCGCCGCGTCGCGGACCCGGCACCGGGTGGTGGAGGCGGCCCTGTTCCGTTCGGTGTGCGCCACCGTGGCGGTGTGGCTGTGCTACGCGGCGGCGTTCTTCGGCGCGGTGGTGCTGGTCCTGCGCCAGGTCGCGGCGGGGGAGGCCAGTGCCGGCGACGTTGCCATGGTGCTCGCGCTGGCGGCTGCCGTGATCAGTGCCGCAGGCCAACTGTCCAGCCAGGCAGGGGCTGCGATGCGGGTACACACCGCCGCGGGTCACTATCACTGGCTGGAACGCGAGGCGCTGCGGGAGGCCGGCCGGACGGCCGCGGCACCTGAACGCCTGGCCGGCGGCATCACGTTGGACGGCGTGCACTTTGCCTATCCCGGCACCGACCGGCCGGTCCTGACCGACCTCTCGCTGCACCTGCCTGCCGGCGCGGTGGTCGCGCTGGTCGGCGAGAACGGCGCCGGTAAGACGACCCTGGTCAAGCTCCTCACCGGCATGTACGAACCCACTGCGGGGCGGATCTCCGTCGACGGGGTGGATCTGACCAGGCTCGACCCCGGCGCCTACCGCGAGCGCATCACCGCCGGTTTCCAGGACTACGCCCGCTTCGAACTCGCCGTACGGGAGAGCGTCGGCGTCGGTGACCTGACCCGGATGGCCGACGATCGGGCCGTCCGCGCGGCGCTGGACGCTGCAGGTGCGGACTTCGTGGAACGGCTGCCCGCGGGACTGGACACCCCACTGGGAGCAGGGTGGGACGGAGGCGCCGAACTCTCCGGCGGTCAGTGGCAACGGCTCGCCCTTGCCCGGGCCGCGATGCGGCGGCGGCCGCTGCTGGTGGTGCTGGACGAACCGACCGCCGCGCTCGACCCGCACGCCGAGCATGCGTTGTTCGAGCGCGTCGCCGCCGATGCCAGGCAAGGACGGGTTGACGGAAGGATCACCCTGCTCGTCTCACACCGGTTCTCCACCGTGCGGATGGCCGACCTGATCGTCGTACTGTCCGACGGTCGCGTCTCCGAGTCCGGTACGCATTCCGAACTGCTCGCCCAGGATGGCCTCTACGCGGACCTCTACAACCTCCAGGCCGAGTCGTACCGCTGAGAGACGGGGGCGATGCACCAAGTGACAAAGTTCGCTTGATGCAGGAGGTCAACGCTGGACTCGGTCATCTTCGGCATTGCGGATCATGAAAAGGTCGTCAGGTCCAGGTGGACGACGAAGGGCAAGGAAACGTTCTCCTTGCCCTTCTAAACGTATAGCGCACTGGGGGGCTTGCCGCAAGACCCCGGTCGTGCCGCAGAATCACAGGCCGAACCAGCAGACGTACCGAACGGGGTGCAATGAACCCACTGACCACCGGCGTGTTCGACCTACCCGGCCACCTGGTCCACAAGGCCGACCCGAAGTTGATCTCCCGCGACGAACACCACTTCGCCGCAATCGAGGAGACCCTCGAGCAGTCGATCGCAGAGCTGTCCGACCGCCTCGCTGCCGCTCGCCGGGCACCCGGCGGCAAGGGCCAGCAGGCGCTGGATCGGGACCTGGAGGTCCACCGCCTGACCGCTCGGCTGCGTACTTTGCGCCGGTTCGGCCTGGACCTGTGTCTCGGGCACATCGTCACCGCGGACCAGACCGATCCCATCTACATCGGCCGGCTCGGCCTCACCGACAGCGAGGGACGCCGGCTGCTGATCGACTGGCGTTCACCCGCGGCCGAACCGTTCTTCGGGGCGACCCACGGCAATCCGATGGAGCTGACGAGCCGCCGGCGCTACCGCTGGAAACGCGGCCGGATCAGCGACTACTGGGACGAGGTGTTCACCCCGGACGGGCTCGAAGGCCGCGCGGCGCTCGACGACCAGTCGGCGTTCATCGCCAGCCTGGGCAGCAGCCGTTCGCCGCGGATGCGGGACGTGCTCGGCACCATCCAGGCCGACCAGGACGCGATCATCCGCGCCGGGTCCAAGGGGACTCTCGTCGTCGACGGCGGTCCGGGTACGGGCAAGACGGTCGTCGCGCTCCACCGCTCGGCCTACCTGCTCTACTCCGACCCGCGCCTGAGTGAGCGCCGGGGCGGCGTGCTCTTCGTCGGCCCGCACCAGCCCTATCTTGCGTACGTCGCCGATGTGCTCCCCAGCCTCGGGGAGGACGGCGTACAGACGTGCACTCTGCGGGACCTCGTTCCCGAAGGCGCGACGGTACCGCCCGAGGCCGATCCGAACGTCGCCCGGCTGAAGTCGTCCGCGGACATGGTGAAGGCGATCGAACCGGCCGTCAGGCTGTACGAACAACCGCCCGGCAAGGGGATGATGGTCCAGACGCACTGGTCCGACATCTGGCTGAGTCCCGCCGACTGGGCTGAGGCGTTCGAGGCGGCCGAGCCCGGCACACCGCACAACGACGCACGCGACCAGGTGTGGGAGGAACTGCTCACGATCCTGGTCGACAAGCACGACAGTGACGAGGAGGTCCCGCACGATCTGCTGCGCAGGTCCCTGTTGCGGAACAGGGTCCTGGTCACGACGTTCAACCGAGCATGGCCGCTGCTCGAACCGACCGACATCGTGGGGGATCTGTGGGAGGTTCCCGCCTACCTGCTCATGTGTGCTCCTATGCTCACGCAGGAGGACGTACGACTGCTGCAGCGTAAGGACCCTCGCGCCTGGACGGTTTCCGACCTGCCGCTCCTGGACGCGGCACGGCAGCGGATCGGTGACCCGGAGGCGGCACGACGAAAGCGACAGCACACGGCGGCCGTCGCGGCCGAACGTGAACGCATGGACCGGGTTGTCGACGAACTCATCGAGTCCGACGACGAGGGCATGTTCGCGCAGTTGCGTCAGCACGGCATCCGCGAGGCCCTCGTCGACCAGGATGCCTTGCCCAGCAAGGATCCGGACGTCCTCGCCGGCCCGTTCGCACACATCGTGGTGGACGAGGCTCAGGAGCTGACCGACGCGGAGTGGCAGATGCTGTTGCTGCGTTGCCCTTCCCGAAGTTTCACGATCGTCGGCGACCGGGCCCAGGCCAGGCACGGCTTCACCGAGTCCTGGCAGCAACGACTCGAGCGGATCGGGCTCGACCGGATCAACCTCGCTTCGCTGAGCATCAACTACCGGACCCCGGAAGAGGTCATGGTCGAAGCCGAGCCGGTGATCCGGGCCGTGATCCCGGACGCCAACGTGCCGACGTCCATCCGCAGGAGCGACGTCCCTGTCCTGCACGGTGCGGCTTCGGACCTGACGTCGATCCTCGACGCCTGGCTCGCCGAACACGTCGAGGGAACCGCCTGTGTCATTGGTGATTCGACGTTCCAGGCAACGGCTCGCGTCCGGTCGCTGACTCCGGAGCTGGCGAAGGGGCTGGAGTTCGACCTGGTCGTACTCGTCGATCCGGACTCGTTCGGCGAGGGCATCGAAGGGGCAGTCGACCGCTATGTCGCGATGACCCGAGCGACCCAGCGCCTCGTCATCCTCACCAGCTCATGACCTCGGGGCCGTAAGGAGTTGCCCGAAGCGTTCCAGTGCGGCCTCGCCCTGGTCGAGCATCAGCTCGGCCTGGGTGGGGCCGAAGCGCAGCGCGACCGCACCGGCGAACATCGCGTTGCTGAAGGCCATCGCCCAGGCATACCCCGCTTCTGCCTGCCATGTGTCGAGTGGGTCGCCGGTGACGGCTTCCCATGCACGAAGGTACGCAGGGAGTCCTGCGGCAGGAGGCCAGTCGTCGTACATCACGACGTCGAGCATGATCGGCCCGATTCGGGCGCTCCCCCAGTCGATCAGGCGAGGTGGACCGGACCCGTCATCGGCCACGACCACATTGAGCCCGTACACGTCGCCATGAAGCAGTGTGGCCGGCAACAGCCGCGGTCCGGCATGGATCCGCTCGTCGTCGGACCAGCGTCGAAGCAGGTCCAAAGCGCGATCGTGCACACGGTGCGGCTCTGTGCGCTGAGCATCGCGGATCCACGACGAGGAGAAGTCCATGAGGGCGCTGTGACAGAAGGACTCGTCGACCCGGGGAAGATCCGGTGGCAGTGCCTCGGTACGCCCGAGATAGTGATGATGCATTCGGGCCAGACTTGCCAGCACCGTGCCCGGGACTGCAGCGTCCCACGGCATCGTCGACCCTGGGTAGAAAGGCGTCACCAGCCACGGACCCGACTCGTCGGCGCCTGCGTCGATCAGTTCCGGGAAGGCGTCCGTGTCGGGTATGGCGGCGACCTCGGACAGGGCGATCACCTCGGCCGGTGAAGCCCGCTTCGCCACGACTCGGTACAGGTCTCGGCGTCTGTCCGACCGCACGGCAGCGACATCCACCTGCTCGACCAACGGTGAGGCGACTCCTCCCGCCAGAGCGTGCCGCGGACCAACTTCCACGGCAACGAGATCGGGATGGAGCGGCCGGAGCCACTCCGCGATGGCGGACTCGCGAACCGGAACGCTGAGATCGACAGGCGCCGTCACCGACTGGACTCCTCTCGCGGTTGGGTCCCTACCAGTGCCGGCATTGGGCTACGCGACCTTGTTGGCGTACTTCTGGCGAGCGGCTTGGCGGGACACTCCCAGGGCGACAGCGATCTCGTTCCAGGACCGTCCCCGTGCGCGGGCGACCCCGACGGCCTCCCGGACCCGAGCCTCGTCGTCGTGCAGCGTCGAGGATGCGTCGGCGATGGCGCGGAGGTCTTCTGTGTTGTCGACTTCGGCAGTTTCGGGGTCGAGTTCGTCGGTGACCCTCTCGTATCGACGTGCTGCCTCGTCAACATCCTTGTCTGTATGGCGCATGGTCATCACCTGAGTAGTCGATGAAATTTGGGCCGCAGCGGCATGGCGTGGATGACGACTGGGTCATCGCCTTCCATGTCAAGCACGCCAATCTCGAGCATCGTGCCGTCTCCTGCCGGCCCGATGTTCATCGTCAGGTCGTCCATGATGACCCGTCGAATCGTGTGGCGGAGGGCGTGCCGGACATCTATCTCGCTAGCGCCGTGCTTCTGAGCGACTTACCGATCCGCAACGTAGACAACCTACCTTGTCTGAGAGGTGAGCGCCATCGAACCGAGACGGAGCGTAGCAGCCTATTTACTCATTCGTCGCAATTCGGGCGTGCGCGTGCGCCCTGTGGCGCCAGACATGACGCTGGTGTTGGTTATCGCGCCTACCAGGTGGAGGTCGGGGACGCGGCCGTGTGCAGGTCGTCGAAGTTGGTGATGATGTCGGCCAGCGGAGTACGCGGGTCGATGGTGAGGTCGACGGGCAGACCGACCATCTCCACGCCACGCCAGTCGAACCAATGGGTTGCCAGCCAGAGGACCAGTCGGCTTCGCGGCAGGAGGTACGGCGTGATGTCGCCGTACGTGAGTAGGCCTCCACTCGGCCCGCCCACGATCTTCGCGTCGAACGCCTCACGCAGCATCCAGGCGATGCTCTCTCCGGCAGACGCGGTGAGGCGGTCGGTGAGGACGAGCATCTGCCCGTGCCATGGCGATGCACCGACGCCGAGCACCTCGTCGTCGGCCTCGAGGGTCAGCGTGCCGTTCGGACGGAGAGCGGGCGTGTTGTCCCGGCGCAGTTCGGAGATCGAGTCCTCGCCGGCGATCGCGATCTGCTCGACCATCAGGTTCCACGCGGCAAGCCGTCGCCCGCCGTAACGCCACGCCTTGTCGGGCACGTAGCGCACCTCGTGCGGCACGTGGTCGGCGATCCACTTCCAGACGAACTCGTCGCTGCCGCCCGGGTTGCTCCGGACGTCGACGATGATCTTGTCGTGAGCGAAGTGGCGGGCATGGTCATCCTGGAAGTGGAGCATGGCCTGTTCGACCTCGGGGCTCCGGCCGCCACATTGTCGTAGTCGCAGGCACAGCACGCCATCGACCACCCGCTCCTCCAGCCATGGTCCTTCTTCTCGCCCGTGAACGGGTTCGCCACCACGGCGATCGGACGCACGCAGCAGGTCGGTGTCCTCTCCGGGAACCCTGAGGTGGTTATCGCCCACGAGCCAGCGAAGGTCGTGAAAGGCGGTGCCCAGGGCCGCACCCCAGGTGTCTGGACGTTCGTTCTCAAGACGTGCCACCCACGTCGCTGCCCAGTCGTCGAGGCCACGCGGGTTGGCTGCCCCGGTCACCAGACCGATGTGGCGCTCCCTCAAGAGGACAAGGGTGTCTGGCACATCGACGATGAGCGCGTCCACGTCGCACCGGCTGTCGGCCGATAGCCGGTCGGAGGCTGTGACACCGTCCAGCACCCGCGACGAGTCGGGATCGAGCAGCCACGAGATCCCGGCAGTTGAAGGGTCCAGATACAGCGCCCGAAGGTCTGCGGTTCCCAGCATGCTCCGAATGGTGGCATGGTCATCGCTTGAGTGTAGGAAGGGAGCGGTTGGTGAAACTGCCTTCGCGGGATGAGGTACGCCAGGCGCTGGAAGACCTAGTGGCGGGCCGGCGAAGCAGGGATGAGGTCGAAGACTGGGCGATGCCCTGGGTCGTGGGGGAGGCCGACGTCACTGACATGGCCGTGTGGCGCACGCTGAACAAGCTGTGCCAGGCCGACGCACGGGACACGCCAGGCGTCTACCTCTACCACGCGGTCGACTTCCAGTTCTGGCTCGAGGAATACGAGCGAGACGTCACCCGGTGGGCCGAGGAGTAGTGGCAGGAGCGTGGGTGGTGTGGCGGAGGAGTGGGGTACGAAGGTCTGGCTGAGCGATGCGCGGGAGTGGGTGGCCGGCGTACTGATCGAGGCCGGCGTCACCGTGGTCGGCGAATTGGAGCCGCACTCGGTGCAGCCGTGGTCGGCGGTGTGGAGAGTTGTGATCCGACAGCTGATCTGCGACACATCTCCGCCACCTGATGTGCGACACCTAGAACGCGCGGTCAGCGGCAGAATCGGGCAGTTCGATTCGCGCGGTGCCGTCGGGCCTGATGCAAGACTGGAACGCATGGCGCTGACTCCACGCGAAACGACGTTCGTGGTGCCGTTCTACCTGAATCTGATGAGGTTGAACGCCACCTCGGTCCGGCAGGAGGTGTGGGACTGATCTGGTCCAGGCTGGCCGCACCGCCGAGCTTGAGGACGTCGTTTGGCTGCTGAGGGTCGGCGCGTGGCGACCGGTCGTGATGGGCGCGTGGGTCAGTCTTCGCTTCGACCCCGGACAGGTTGGAACCGACGTCCTCGCCGCCCTGAGCGCTTCAGCGGGCTCACTTACAGCGCCGCCGCTCGCCGCGTCAGCAGTCACGCTCACCGAGCTATCGGCAGCTCCAGCACTTCGAGACTCCCGAGCGCGGGCGGACGGGGCCTCTTGCGTCGTCCTGGATGCAGCCCTTGAGAGCCTGGGCGAAGAACCGAGACGCGAAGTCACGCCCGAGGACCTCGAGGCATTCGCCCAGTTGCTTGCGTTCGCGAGCCGACTCCGAGATGCATTGGTCGCGACCTGAGCCGTGGCGAAACGTCAGCGAGTACTGGCACAGCTCCGTCAAGCATCTACTGCGTCAAAGACAGGGGCCGACTCGTCTGGGTGGCCGACACCCGACGGTCGTACGCCGGGTGATGTGCGACAGAGTGAGAGCGCGGATAGCGGCATGAGCGGACGCTTCCGTGCGAGAATCTCCAGCCATGTTCGAGTGCCCGGTGTGTGGCTCAGAGGAGTTGACGGCCAAGCCGTACGAGACCTGGCCACCACCTGACGGGGCGACCCTCACCCCTCCGTACGAGGACTACTTGGGCAGACCGTCCTACGAGGTATGCCCGAACTGCGGCTTCGAGTTCGGGAACGACGACAACCCCGGCGGCAATGCGTCCCCGGCGTCCTTTGCGGAGTACCGAGCCGAATGGAGCGCGGAAGGGTCCCCGCGCTGCTGGAATCGCTGATGCCTGGCATCGGCAGGTTCGCGCTTTCACTACCGGCGGCATGTGCGTGCGTACGACATGCCATCCTCATGTCGTGGATGAGGCCGTTGAGAACGCGGCCCGTGCTGCCCTGCTCGGATTGTGGCGCGACGGCTCTCCGGTAGTCAGACCGAAGGCAATAGAGAAGACGATCGCACTGGGTTGGCGGCGGTGGCGCACGTTCGGACGACGCCATGCCAAGCGTTCTGGAGACTTTGAGGCCCAAGTCGAGGATCTGGCCAAGGGTCTCCGCGACGCGTTCGAGGCGGATCGCCAGCTCGTCGGCCCCCTCATGGAGCACTACCGCTTCCTGGCCCGCACGCTCGGCGCGGAGTTCGCCCAGGCTCACTGAACCTGTGACGTCGCTGCCCTGCCCACCGCGCGCCTCGCTCATCAGCATGGTCGCGCGCTTCACTCTCGGCGGCATGAGCGGACGCGCGTCGCTTGATGGTTCGGACTCATAAGCGAGGTCACTTCTGCAGTCCGTCGCGTCGAGCCGACTCGCGTCAGCCCTCCCCCTCGCTGGCTCGCCAAGCGATCCGCGAGACCGGCACCCAGTCCTACCGCCTGCCGTCCAGCAAGACGACCGGCCCCGCTCGGACGCGAAAACGGCCTGACCGCGCCGCCAAGCCCGGCAGAATGACGCTCATGCCCGACCCGACCTGGCAAGCCAGCCTCGACTTCCTGCGCGACCTGCACGGCATCTCAGCCGCGCAGGTCAACGCGATCACCCTCGCTCAAGCACGAGACCGCTGGCAGCACGCCGTGATCGCACGAACCTCGATGCACGACCTGCTGTTCACCTTGCCAGGCGACGGCTACCCATTCACTTCGTCGGTCCGAGTCCAATCAGCGAACGGTCGTTACGTCCTACTGCGCTGGGAGAACGACCGCCTCGTCGAGGAGAAAACCGCCGAGGTCGAGACCATCGACGCGTTGCTCGACACCTTCCTTGAGCGCCTCACCAGTCCCACCTTGACCTGTCGACACTGCGGGCGGCCAGTCGTGGTCTCAGCCGAGCAGTTCGAAGTGTTCGAGCGCATGCACTACAACTGCTTCCACCACCTCTTCGAGCACGACCCTTTCGATCCCGACGAGGAGTGCATCGCCGGAGGGTGCCCCTCGGCCAGTATCGGGCCCGCCATACGCCGCGAGGAACCCCGCGACTCCATCGTCGAGGAACTCATCGACGACCTCGCCGTCAGCAAGCTCGGCGCACAGTCAGCCGCCGTCCGAATTGAACGCCGCGGTCCTGGCATGCTCGCCGTCACCTTCGGTGCCAGTACCTACCTGATCAGCGTCCGGGCCGAGCCTCGCCAACGCTGACTGGAGCCAAGATTCGCGACGACAGCCGGGGCCGAACATCTTGACGAAACCCAGTCGTCAGTAGCAGACGGAGCAAGGGTCGTACGATCCTCGGGCTTCGCGGAGCGTGCGGTACCCGCAACAGGGCATGTGTAGCGCGCTGCCATGAGGAAGTATCGACCATGCGCGCTGCTGGCCGGACATCCTCAATTCGGCACGTCCGGGCTTCACTATCGGCGGCAGATCCGCGCGTCCTCGCGCTAGGTCCCGCGGCTCCGCTTGAAGTCATTTCGCGCTGCGTCGCGTCGACGCTGGTCCTCGGCGCGACGTTCGGCGCGATCAGGCATCGTGACGTGATCTATGTCGGCATCGAGGTCGAAATAGGGATAGGCGGAGTGGAACGCGAAACGGATCTGTCCGACCTGGGCGCCGCGCGAGAGGAGCCACCAGAGGACTTCCTCGGGATCGACATAGCCGTCCTCGTCGGCGATGTAGGTGTGAGTTGACCAAACCTCGTCTTCGCGCCAGGAGATCAGCACCCGGGCTTCGGTCTCGGGTGCAATGGCTAGCTCGTCGACAGCCGACAGGTCCATGGCGCGCACGCTACTGCTCGAATCACCGCCCGCGCAGCAGCATGAGCGGACATCGAATCATGGGTAGCGGATACTTCGACCATGCCGTTCTACCGTCGCCGATGGGACGAGCGCCGTGGAGATCATTACGACGACTGGGGTGCTGCCGTCTACTACTTCTGGGTGCGCGGGGAAGTCGTCGAACAGCAAGTCGAGATCTACGACGCCGGCGTGATGCTCGCCTATGACCGCTGTCATCTAGAGGACGACTTCGGCATGTTGAGTCAAGGGGGCCTCGACCCTGACGAGTGGGCGTCGTACGAGATCGACATTGACACATATCAGCGCGAGGTTGACGGACAGCCGTACAACCGGCGGCCGTAAAGCACGCTCATCGGCACGATCGGGCGCGGATCGCGGCACAGAGTGGGTATCAGCTCCAGTCAGCAACGCCAGGGGACGGGGCAAAGGCATCGGTCACGCCGGTTGCCATGTAGAAGCGCCGGGGCTCCTCTGCGGGGTACTTCGAGGCCCGCAGGCTGACCAGCTCGGGTGCGCTCTCCAGTTCCTGCAAGGACCTGCTCGCAGGTTGGACCCCAAACAGTTCCAGGTGCTTCAACCCGGGCAGGTTCGCCAGTGGTTGCAGGGAATCGACGACGGTCACCTTCCCCGATGAGTCCCAGCCGGGTGACGTAGCCAGCCGGACGGTGCGCAGATGCCTCAGCCCCTCCAGCGGCGCCAGGTCCCGCACGTGTGGCATATGCAGGAGCGAGAGGTACTCCAACCCTGCGAGCGCCGCTAGGGCTTGGACGTCTGAGTCCGGGTAGCTGGCGACCACGAGGGTGCGCAGGTTGGGGTACTGCTCCAGGGGAGCGAGTGACCAGTAGTTGCAGTGCCACACTCGCAGGGCGGTCACGTGGGCTGCATTTGCATCGGTGGGCAAGGCCTTGGCCTTGTCGCGCACCAGATCCCGGATCACGCGGCGAGCGTAGTGCCGATTACCGCTCATCGGCAGATCCGTGCATGCCAGGTGTCGCACATCAGCTGGCGGATATGTGTCGCACATCAGCCGACGGAGCACAGGCGGTGTGGAGAGTGGACTGTCGCGAGTCGCGGTACTGGTTCAAGGTGAACGGCCGCGCACGCTGGGAGGGTGCGGTCCAGACCGTGGTGGCCGCCCTGGCGCCCGAGTACGTCCATGGCCCCGTGGCCGAGGAACGCTCGCGCGGCTGGACCCTGACCCGTGATAGCGGCCCACTTCTGCGGACAGCGCTGGAGAGCTCGGCGAGGGTGGAGGTCGAAGCGCTTGCGCCCATGCTTGCCGACTACGCGCGCCTGCAGCGCCGCACTCTCGGGTATCGCGACCTGTTCGCGTCGGCGGGGATTCCGAAGGCCCTCGCCGCAGTGCCGGACGCGGCGGCCGAGGCGCAGGCGTTCCACCTGGCCGGGCTTTCGGCAAACGATCCCAGGCGGATCACGGAGGCTCAGTACGACCACGTGCTGTCCGCGCTGCCGGCGCTACGAGAGGCCGCGAAGGTCCTGGTGGAAGGCCCGGTCCCGATGGCGCTGGACCAGGGTGACCTGTGGCCGGGGAACATCGGCTGCCCCGTCGACGGTGGCAGCTTCCGGTTCTTCGACTTCGCCGACGCGAGTTGGAGCCACCCGTTCGGATCCCTGGCGATGATGGTTGTCGAATGCGTGTACCGATGGGAGGTTCCGCAACCCGCCGATGCCGTGAACCTACGGGAGGAGCGTACGCGCGAGGTGATCGACACCTACCTTCGCGAGTGGACGGACTTCGCCCCGATCGAGGACCTGCGTGAGCTGGCCGGCTACGCGCTGCGGGTCGCGCCGCTCAACCGCGCGGCCGCGTGGATCCGCAACCTCGAGGACGCCGGGCCTGATGACCTCGACCGATACGGACGCATGCCGTGGGCGTGGCTCGAGGACGTCACCAAGCCCGTCTTCATCTGACCCCGGCGTGATCAGCCGGCCGAGGCCAGGATGTCGATCCGTACGGCGTATCCGAGGGAAAGGTCCTTGGCGAGGTGCAGGCCGAGGTCGGTGATCCTGCCGTCGCGAGGGTGCCAGTTCCTGCCCGGGGTGGTCCGGCCGAGCAGGGGTTCCAGGGCGTCGATCGTCGGCTTCCACAGGTTGAGCCAGTTCCGCCGGCCGACCGTGAACGCCAACTCCAGCGCCACCGGTCCGTCCGGCAGGGCGACGGCGTGGCGGGCGACCTGCTCATGGATCTGCTGCTTGTACGCACTACTGCTCGCCGAGGCGGTGGTGTGGACGCTGATCGTCGAGGCGCCGTCGAGGTCTGGCCGGGCGACGGCCGGCCCCACGCGGATGAACGAGGAGGCGCGGTGGCTCTTCGTGCACCAGACCGAGACGAGGCCCGACGTCGTCTCCCGGCTGAGGTGCTGGGCCAGTGGGTACGCGAAGTTGTCGAGGTCGTGCTGGTCGAGGACGGGGACGGTCTCGGGGAGGCCCACGTCCAGCCACAGACTCCACGACCCGGTCATCGCACCCAGGGTCGGCGCCACCAGGCCCGCAGCGTGCTGGAGATAGTGCCGGAGTCTCAACTGGCTCGGATGGCTCGCGGCGTCCCAGCTCGCGAGCCGCGGCTGCGTCTCGAGTTCGAGCGCGGGTCCCTCCGGCCGGGCGTACCTCATGATCGCATCATGCTGCGCCGAGGCGGCATTTACCAGAGCGGCGGCGCATGCTCGCAGGTTCTTCGAGCAACCTCAGCGAGCGCCATCGGCCGGGTACTCGTGCATCCGGCTCAGCTGTGGGGACCGCGCCAGCGTCAGGGCACCGGCGACGATCGCCGCGCTTGCCGCGACGGCCAGGATGAGGAAGGGGCCGCCCTCGGTCTTCTCATGAAAGACGAGCAGTCCCCACAGGATCGCGACGGCCGGATCCAGCAGGGTGACGGCCGGCTGGGACGCGGCGAGTTGTCCGGCGGCGTAGGCGTTCTGCAGCAGCCAGAACGCCAGCGTCGCGACCGCGATCGACCCGTACAGCTGCCAACTGGTGAGCACTCCGGTCATCCCGGCCACGTCGAACACCTCGGTCATGCTCTTCATGTAGACCGCGGACAGTCCGAACGCGAGTCCACACCCCGCACCGAGGTAGGCGGCCCGCCCGGACGGCTGCGTCGTCCGTCTCCCGAGCACATAGACCACGACGACCAGCCCGACGTTGAGGCCCGAGCCCAGCAGCCAGGTCGAGGTGGGAATGCCGGTGACCTGGCCGCCCTCCGGCACGAGTACGACGAGCAGTCCGATCAGCCCCACGGTCATCATCGAGATGCCGAGCCAGTCTCTCCGGGAGAGGCGCGAGTCGTACAACCACGAGGCGCCGATCAGTGACAGCGGCAGCTCCAGTACCAGAATCGGCTGTACGACAGAAAGCTTGCCGAAGCCCAGTGCCGCCGCGCCCAGGGGAAACGTCGCCAGGCTCAACGCGAGGCCCGCCATCCACGTCGGGCTGCGAACCAGCCGCAGCAGCAGGCTCAGGTGGAACTGCGCGGCGGTGGGCACGACCCGCGCGGCCTTGCGCATCAGGACGTTCGACGCCGCGTTGGTCACCGCCACGAGGAGAGCCAGCACGATACTCAGGGCCACGACGAGCTTGTTCCCGCCCGGCACCCGAAATCAACGGCCGGGCCTGCCCCGCGGCGGATGGTATGCCGGTCAGGCGCCCAGCTTCTGCGAGAGTCCCTTGAGTACGTCGGGCAGGTTGCCGTCGACAACCACGTCCTCCAGGGTCGCCGCGGACAGGAAGCCGGCGGACACGATCCCGTTCAGGGTGTCAAGGAGCGGTTGCCAGAACCCCTCGGCGTTCAGGAATCCCACCGGCTTGCGGTGGAAGCCGAGCTGCCGCCACGTCCACACCTCGAAGATCTCCTCCAACGTGCCGAGGCCCCCGGGCAGGGCGAGGAAAGCGTCCGCGTGTTCGGACATGATCGCCTTGCGCTCGTGCATGGTGGCGCAGACCCGCAGATCGGTGAGGTCCGTTCGGGCCCACTCACGCTCGACCATCGCCTGCGGGATCACCCCGATCACCTCACCGCCGGCGTCCAGCGCGCCCTGGGACAGGGCGCCCATCAGTCCCGAGCGGCCGCCGCCGTAGACCAGGCCGATACCGCGCCGAGCCAGCTCCTCACCGACCGTGTAGGCCAACGTCGCGAAGGTGGGGGAGTTGCCGTTGGTCGAACCGGTGAACACCGCGATCCGTCGCACTGCCGCTTCCTTCCGATCGGCCCTGACTTCACTACGCACGGGTGGCAGCCTAGGGTCTTGGCTGTGAAGCGCGGAGAGGTAGTGCGGGACGCCACCGTGGGCGACGCGGAGGCGTGCGCGGCGATCTACGCGCCGTACGTCGAGAACACGGCGATCACCTTCGAGACCGACCCGCCCACGCCGATCGTGATGGCGGAGCGGATCGAGTCGGCGCTGCGCAGTCATGCCTGGTTCGTCCTCGAGGAGCAAGGCCGGGTTGCGGGCTATGCCTACGGTGGGCCCTTCAAGACCCGTGCCGCCTACCGCTGGTCCTGCGAGGTCAGCGTCTACCTCGAACTCGGCCGCCGCCGCTCCGGCGGTGGACGGGTGTTGTACGAGGCACTGCTCGCCCGGCTGGCCGACCGCGGTTTCCGTACGGTGGCAGCAGGAATGACCTTGCCGAACGACGCGAGCGTCGGCTTCCATCGCGCCATGGGCTTCGAACCCGTCGGGACCTACCGGAGAATCGGCTGGAAGAACGGCGCCTGGCACGACGTGGCGTGGGCCCAGAGGGTCATCGCCGGCGGCGACGACCCTCCTGCAGAACCGCACTGACAACCGGAGCTTGACGGCTCACGCGTGGGCCTGCTTCCTCGTACGGGGAAGAACGAGGGCGAACAGCCCGGCGGCAACGACACAGACGACGGCGTTGACGGTCAGCGCGGTGGCCACACCGTGCTGCACGTGGCCGACCACCCCGGCTCCCGCGGCCGTGGCGATGGCCGACATCACCGGCGTACCCAGGGTGATTCCCACCTGCTGGCTCATGGTGGCTAGCCCGGTGGCAAGTCCCTGCTCGGCATCGGGAAGGCCGGCGGTCGCGGTCACCATGAACCCCACGATCGCCACCAGGTTGGCGACGCCACCGGCGAACGTCGCGACGAGCAGGACGGCCAGCCATCCCGCAAGCTGGCCTAGGAAGACCAGCGGGAGGGTGGCCGCTGCCTGTACGGCGAAGGCGGTGACGATGGCTCGCTTGTCGCCGATCCGGCCGATGACGCGTGGCGCGACCAGCCCACCGACGATCGTCCCGACGCCCAGGACGGCGAACGCGAGCCCGGCCCGCAGGGGGGTGTAGCCACGTACCTTCTGCAGGTACAACGTCAGCAGGAACACCACCGAGGTCTCGGTCGCGAACGCGAGGACGCCGGCCAGATTGCCCCAGCCGATCGTGCGCCGGGCGAGAATCCGCAGGGGCACCAGCGGCTGGGCGACGACCCGCTCGATGATCACGAACGCGACGAGGAGCAACGCGGCCACCGCCAGCGACGCCCAGCACCGCGGATCCGCCCAGGAACGCTCGCCGGCCTGGGTCAGTCCGTACACCCCGGCGACCAGCGCGAGCGTCACCGTCACCGCTCCCGGGGCGTCGAGGCGGGGACGGTCGTCCGCACGGCTCTCCCGCAGCACGGCCGGTCCGGTGGCGAGCACCAGGACGGCGACGATCACGTTGATGAAGAACGCCCAACGCCAGTTGATCAGGTCGGTCAGCAGGCCGCCGAGGATCGCGCCGGTGGTGAAGCCGGCCGCCATCAGGGCGCCGTTGAGGCCCAGCGCCCGTTCGCGCAACGGCCCCTCCGGAAACGAGGTGGTCAGCAACGACAACGCGGCCGGGATCACCGCCGCCGTGGCCAGCCCCTGGGCGACCCGGGCGAGCAGGAGCAGCCACGGCGCGTCGGCCAGGCCACCCACCAGTGAGGCCACACCCAGCAGGGCGATGCCGGCCAGGAACTGCCGTCGGCGGCCGAACAGGTCGGCGCATCGCCCGAAGAACAACGTGAACCCGGCGGCGCACACGGCGAAGGCGGTCGAGATCCACTGCAGGTCGGACAGGTCGAAACCCACGTCGGTGCCGATGCGGGGGAGGGCGACGTTCAGGATCGAGAAGTCCACGGCGAGCGTGAAACTCGCGGTGAGCAGGACGAACAACGTGATCCGGTCCCGTGGGCGGGCGGCCGGGCGATCGCCGGGGCTGCCGGGGCTGCCGGGGTCGCGCTGCCCGGCGTGTCCGGGGTGGCCGGGGTGTCCGGGGTGGCCGGGGACCGTGGTGGTCGATGAGTCGAAGGTCATGGTGCGACCTTCGGGGCGGCGGCGCGTCCCAGCCAGCCCCCGCCGCTTGGTACCACTGACAGGGGCACCCACGGCGTGCGGAGCCGGGGCACAATGGAGCCCATGCCAGCCGACCTGCAGCGCGTACGGAAGCCCAACGAGCTCGGCGACTTCCTGCGCACCCGACGGGCCTCGCTGACCCCTGAGGACGCCGGGATCACCACGTGGGGCCCGCGCCGCGTCCCCGGGCTGCGCCGGGAGGAGCTGGCCCAGCTCGCCGGCATCTCCGTCAACTACTACACCCGGCTCGAGCAGGGACAGTCCACCAACGCCAGCGACGCGATCATCGAGGCCCTCGCCCGGGCTCTGAATCTCGACGATGCGGAACGTGCTCACCTGCTCACGTTGGCCCATCCGGTCGCCACGAAGCGGCGCAGGGGAGCTCGTACGGAAATGCCGACGGCGGGAGCCACCGCGCTGGTCGCGTCCATGTCGAGCGTGCCCGTACTCCTGCTCGGCCGGCGCAACGACGTCCTGGCCTGGAATCCTCTCGGCCACGCACTGCTCGCGGGTCATCTCGACCTGTCTGCACCCGAGCGGCCCGAGACGCGCCCGAACCAGATGCGCCTGCTGTTTCTGGATCCGCACATCCGCGAGCTGTATCGCAACTGGGACGAGGAGGCGGCCCTGGCCGTGGCGTCCCTGCGATACACCGCCGCCCAGTATCCCGACGACCGGCTCCTCGCCGAGCTCATCGGCGACCTGTCCATCAACAGCCCGGAGTTCGCGCGGCTGTGGGCCAAGCACGACGTACGCCTGTGCTCCAGCGGCACGAAGCGTCTCCACCATCCGGAGGTCGGCGATCTGGACCTCCACTACGAGGTCCTGCACCTCCCGGACAGCCACGGCCAACGGTTGCTCACCCACACTCCGGCTGTGGGGACGGGGTCGGGGGACGCGCTCAGCCTGCTGCACCGAAGGCTTCCGTCTTCGACCTGAGGGACGGGCAACCTGTCGACCTGTCAACCTGATCCTGACAGCCTGGTCGCGCATCGCGTTTCGCGGATTCGCCAACTACTGAAGGGGTTGTTGAGGTGATGGGTGACGACGCCTGGGCCGGTCTCGCCGACCTGTTCGCCGACGAGGCCTATGCCTCGGTGAAGGGGTACGTCCGCACCTACGTGATGCACCAGCAGTTGCTGGAGCATCTGCCGGCTCCTCCGGCGACAGTGCTCGACGTGGGCGGCGGTGCGGGCCATCAGTCGTTCCCGCTCGCCCAGGCCGGCTACGACGTGACGCTGCTCGACCCGTCACCGGCCATGCTGGACAAGGCCCGGCAGCGACTCCGACGGCTGCCCGAGGAGGCCCGGCAGCGGGTGACGTTGGTGGAGGCGTCCGGTGAAGACGCCGAAGCTGCGGTGGCCGGCCGCCGTTTTGGGGCGGTGTTGTGCCACGGCGTACTGGGATATCTCGACCAGCCGGAGCCGATGGTCGACCAGTTGTGCCGATGCGCCGTGGACGACGGAGTCGTGTCGATCATGACCTCCAATGCCCACGCGATGGCGGTACGCCCTGCCCTGGAACGCCGATGGGACGACGCGCTGGCGGCGTTCGACTCCCGGCGTGAGATCGGGGTGCTCGGAGTGCCGGGACGCGCCGACACGGTGGAGGAGCTGAGCGAGCTCATCCGGCGACGTGGGGTGGAACCGGTGCGGTGGTACGGCGTGTGGCTGTTCGTCGACTGGCTCGAGTTCGGTGGAACGGAGCTGGACGCGAGTGACTCGAAGGAGGTGGCGGCGACGGCCGCGGTCGAACTCGAGGCCGGCCGCCGTGACCCGTACCGCCGCCTCAGCCGCGTCTTCCATCTCGTGGGCCGCAAGGTCGGAGCCGAAACCACAGACTGACCGGTGTGCATTCGGCGATTCGTGGGAAAGCTCTCATCGCCATGAGTGAACTCGATGATGTGCTTCGTTGCGAAGCCGAGCATGCGGAGCAGAACAAGGACGCGCCGTCCGTGCCGGGGACCAAGGTCACCAGGGGCCATGACCGCGTGCGTGTGCTGCAGGTGAGGCTCAACGAAGACGAGTTGGCCGCGGTCGCTGGGCTCGCGGAGGCGGCCAAACTTCCGGTGTCCACGTTGGTGCGCTCGTGGATCCTGGAGCGGATTCAGGAGCCGGAGTAGTGCCTTCCGATGCCCTGTCGATGTCGGCAGGCAAGGTGCGGTTGACTTCAGTTTTTGCTTATAGGTAAGGGGTTTCCCGCGAGCGGAAGCCGATCTTGTCCGGTAGACTCGAACACATGAGCGACGACGGCAAGTGCTTCGGCGAGGGCCTGGGCGGCGAGCCCGGTCCTCGCGGGGTGCTGCCTGCGGGGTTTGAGGATCTGCCGGGTGGGCCGGAGTTGGCGGCGGCGATCGCCTCGGTCGACCTGGCCGCGTGTGACGGGTGGGAGTTGGAGGAGTACGTCAAGGGGGCACGGCGGCTGAGCTGCTGGGTGGAGTCCCGCTGTTTGACGGGGGTGAGCGAGCTTGCCCACGCTGATCCGGGTATGCGTACCGGTCCGGGCGGGCGCAGGTTCACCGCGGACTCGATGACTCCTGTGCTCCTGGAGCCGTTGCTGGGGTGGACCGCCTACCGCGCGTCCCAGTACGTGTCGATAGCGACCACGCTGCCCAGGCTGCCGCGGGTGGATGAGGCTCTGGCAGGCGGACTTCTGGAGTTCGATGAGGTCCGCGTCATCGTCGACCGGATCACCGACGCCAAACCTGACCTGTGGGATGCGATCGAGGCCGCCCTGTTTCCGAAGGTGCTCCAACTGCGGGGTGGGTTGTTGCGGGCGAAGGTGGAGGCGGAGGTCCTCAGGGCAGACCCCGACGCAGCCGCGAAACGGCACAAGGCCAAGCGTTCGGACCGTGACGTCGCGATCTGGCCCTCGGTCGACGGTGTCGCCGACCTCGGCATCCGAGGACTGTCCGCGGATCAGGCCGCAGAGGCATACGGCAACATCGACGCGATCGCCCGTGCGGTGAAGTCCGGCGGCGATCCCCGCAAACTCGGCCAACTCCGGGCCGACGTCGCCGCGAGCCTGCTCACCGGCATGGCTGACATCATCGACTGCTCCGCCCCTACGCAAGCCGATCAGACGCACGGCGAGACCGAGCAGGCTCAGAGCATGCAGAACCAAGGAGAGCAAGACCAGTCTGAGCAGGACGAGGCGTCGCAGGAAGAGTCTCGGCAGGAGCAGAGCGAGCAGGGGCACTGTGCCGTTCACCGGTACCCCGACCACGACCTGCACAACGCCCACTGCGGCTGCGGTGACTGCGCTCCCGCCGGGACCGCGAACGCCACAGCCGACTACACCCCTTGCAACTGCTCGACCGTTCACGACACCGCCGCACATGAAGCCGGAAAGGAAGCAGCCACCGAGGAGACGACCATCCCTGACGGTGCCGCTGCGGCCACCGGTCATCCCGCGGCGGGGCAGATTCCCCAGCAGAACCGCCGACCCGACGAGTCGGCCGATCCGCCCGATCCGCCCGTGGACGATCTGACACCACCACGGCCACCCTGGTCCTCCTCGCAGCCGAGCTGGGGGCCGATAAAAGCGCGCGCCAAGATCCAGCTGAACATCCCGTTGACCACGCTCATGGGACTGTCCACCCGGCCTGGGGAACTCGGCGGGTTCGGACCGGTCATCACCGAGGTCGCCGAACGCATCGTGGCGAACAACCTCACCAATCCCGAAGCCAGGTTCAGTGTCGGGGTCACGCATCCGGTGACCGGGCGGTTACTGCACCTGCATCCGATTCCTGCGAGGTTCTTGCGCGGGCTGCAGGCAGAGCTGGTGCATGCGCGCGACCAGCGGTGCGTGTGGACCACCTGCCGACGTCCTGCGGCGACGTGTCACCTGGACCACAACACCGAGTACGCCGACGGCGGAGAAACCTCCGTGGACAACATCGCCCCGTTGTGCCCGCGCCACCACAAGGCCAAGACCGAACGGGACTGGAAACTGAAGCAGACCGGTCCCGGCGAACACGTCCTCACCGACCCCTTCAGCCGGCAGTACCTCAGCCGAGCGCCCTCACTCACCGACCCGGAACCCGCCACAGCGGGTGCGAGGAAGGCTGAGGACGACCTTCCGCCGTTCTGAGTCAGTCGGGATTGTGCGCTCCCGTACGACCGTCGATGAGTTCCCGGAGGATGTCCAGGTGTCCGGCGTGCCGCGCGGTGTCCTCCAGCACGTGGATGAGCAGCCAGCGCAGCGTCACCAGCTGGCCGGAGCCGAGCCCCTGCGGGGTCGGTCGCACATCCTCGATGTCCATATCCCCGATCACGGCGTCCGCCGCGGCGCGAGCGCGGGCGTAGTAGGCGAGGACGCCGGCAGTCGTTTCGTACGGCTCGATTCGGGCGTCGGCGTCCCAGTCCTCCGGATCCCACGGGATCCACTCCGACGGGCGACCGAAGGTTTCGCAGAACCATCCGAACTCGATCGACGCGAGGTGCTTGACCAGGCCGAGCATGGTGCTTCCGGAGGGAACCATCGGTGTCCGCAGCTGCTCGTCACCGAGTCCGTCCAGCTTCCACAGCACAGCGTCGCGATGCCGGTCCAGGCTTGCGTGCAGGCTCTCCTTCTCGACACCGGTGAACGGCACTTCGCGGCTCATGTCGCAGTCCTCACAGGGAGCCCGCGTAGTACGGATCACGCATCAGCTGCGCCAGCCGTGCGACCGGTCGTCCGTCGTGCGCGATCCAGGCGAGCCGGCCGAACGTCGTGAGCATGGAGCGTTCGGCGTCGCTGAGCGTCCGGACACTCTGGTAGCCGTCGAGCATCGCCGAGCGTTGCGGCTCGCCCGTACGCGTGTAGCAGTAGGCGAGGTCGTATGCCCGCCATCCGTATCCGCACAGGTCGAAGTCGAAGACGGTGATGTCGCCGCCTCTCCCGCCGGCGTCGAAGTGGTAGTTGTGTGGCTGGATGTCGGCGTGGATGATGCCCCAGCCGGTCGGCCCAGGATCGAACGACGCAAGGTTCGCGCGGATCTCGGCAGCGTGGTGGCGGATCGTCTCCTCGTCCTCGGGGCTCGCACCGCGGATCGCCTCGTCCAGTTCGGCGAGCGGTCGGTCGAGCTTGGCGGCCTCGTCGAGGTGGTAGCGAGGATGCCGCGGGGTGTGCAGGTCGGCGGTGACGTGGATGGCCGCGAGCGTTCGCCCGATGACGTACGCCTGGTCGACGGTCGGCTTCCCGGGTGGGGCGCCGGGCGCCCAGGAGAACAGCGAGTAGAAGCGCTCGCCCTCAGGAGCTGGGATCGTTCCGAGAAGGTCGCCGTTACGCCGGGGCATCGGGTACGACACCGGAACCCCGTGGCTGTGCAGGTGGGTCAGCAGGTCGAGTTCGAACCTGGCGTCGCCCTCGCCGCGGAGCCACCACTTTCCCCGGGTGTGCAGGCGAAACGCATAACGCCTGTCACCGACGGAAACCTCGTACGTGTCGTTGTGGCCGGCGAACAACAGGCGGCAGTCGTCCGGGACACCGACGTCGTACTCGTCCGCCACAAGTCGTGCCACCCACTTCGGGTCGACCATCGAGTAGAGAACGTCAACGCTGTGGGCGGAGTCCGGCGTCGCGGTGGCGCCGGTCGCCGACGTTCGCTTCTCGATGGCCATGACGGATCTCCCGGGTCGTGGTTGTGGCGTTGGCGTGGTCGAGCTCGGCGAGTAACGACTTCGGCGCCACGATGCGGTAGCTCTCGTCGATCCAGTCGCGCACCAGGTCGAGGTCCGCGCGCAGGAGGGGGACGGTCAGCCAGCCCCAGTGGCCGAGGCCGCTCATCGTCGTCGGGCTCGCTCCACCGACCGTGACCGCCTGGTCGTAGGAGGCCCTGAGCTTCACCGACACCGCCGGCGCCGGCACGTCCGGCCGGCCGAGCCACAAGAACATCGGGCCGTACGCGAGCCCGTTGGCCCTTCGGCGGGGCGGGTGATCGATCTTGATCACCGCTTCTCCCCAGGGAGTGTCCTCGATCGCACGTGGCATGGCGAGCGCGAACGCCCGTACCTCGTCCCATGCCCGAGAGACCATCGGCACACTCTAGGCTCTGGCCGGACCTGGCGGGCGGCACGTCTCGACCCGCGGCGGGCCCGGTCGGTTGCCGGAGCTGGACACCGCAGGAGTGGTGCCCGACCCGGTGCCCTGCGACGCTGGAACCGGCTACACGCACATCACGACACGAGGAGTAGGTGGCATGACTGCTACGACGGCAGCGCTGGGGTCCGAGCTGGACGTTCCCTACGAGGGGTTGCCGCCGACGGCCACCGCCGACTTCGCGCGGAACGGCTACGCCCACCTGTCGGGCGTTCTCTCACCGCGGACCATCGCGGAGTACGAGCCGGTGGTGACCGGCGAGGTGATCCGGCTGAACACCCAGCACCTGCCGCTCGCGGAGCGGGACACCTACGGCAAGGCGTTCCTGCAGGTGACGAACCTCTGGGAACACAACGCGAAGGTCAAGGAGCTGGCCCACTCCAGCCGCCTGGCCGGGATCGCCGCGAAGCTCCTCGGCGTCCACGCGGTGCGGCTCTACCACGACCAGGCGCTCTACAAGGAGGCCGGTGGCGGCATCACCCCGTGGCACGCCGACCAGTACTACTGGCCACTGTCGAGTGACCGGGTGTGCACGATCTGGCTGCCACTGCAGGAGACGCCGTACGAGATGGGCCCGCTGGCGTTCGCCCGCGGCAGCCACAACTTCTCCATCGGCCGCGACCTGGCGATCAGCGACGAGTCGGAGGCGAGGATCAACCAGCTGGTCGACGAGCAGAACTTCGAGAACGTCGTGGAGCCGTTCGCCCTCGGCGACGCGAGCTTCCACCGCGGCTGGACGTTCCACCACGCCGGGCCGAACCACAGCAGCATCCCGCGCCGGGTGATGACCGTGATCTACATGGACGCCGACATCCGGGTCACCGAGCCGGCGAACGACAACCAGGTAGCCGACCGCAACTGGATGCCGGGCACGGAGATCGGCCAGGTGCCCGACACCGCGCGGAACCCGGTGCTGTACGACGGCCTACTTTCTGGCTGAGGCCTTATCGGGCCACGTCCCGGGACGACACGAGGACAGGTGGGTGGAATGAGCGGGGGAAGGACGAGCGGGGGAAGGACGACGTTCGACCGGGACGGCGCGGCCTATCCGAGCGGCCTGTACGCCACCCCGCAGGTGGCCGAGCCGGTCCGGTCGCTCGCGGACGTGGGCGAGTCCGAACTCAAGCGCTATCGGCGGGACGGTTTCCTCCCGGTGAGCGGCGCGCTGTCGCCGGAGACGGTGCGTGATGCCGTTGCCGGCCTGGAAGATCTCGCCCGCCCGAACTCGCCGGCCGACGTGCAGTACGAGGCCTGGGCCGAAGCTGTCCTGGACACGTTGACCCCGCCCCAGCGGCTCGACGTGACGCGGAAGTTCATGTCGTTCGCGGCGCACGAGACCCGCCTCGCCGCGATCGCGAACGATCCGGGCATCCTCGACGTGGTGACTCGCCTGCTCGGCGGCGCACCGCGGATGTTCCAGGACATGGCGCTGCTCAAGCCACCCGGTGGTGGACGGGAGAAGCCGTGGCACCAGGACAACGCCTTCTTCCACCTGGTTCCCGGCACCCCGATCGTCGGCGTGTGGATCGCGCTGGACGCGGCCACCGAGGACAACGGCTGCATGCGGATCATCCGCGGATCGCATCGCGACGGCCCCGTACGCCACGTCCACCTGCGTGACCTGCAGATCTGCGACGGGAACGTGCCGGTCGACCGAGGCGTGGCCGTGCCCCTCCCACCGGGCGGGCTGATGTTCTTCGACGGCCTGCTGCAGCACGGGACGCCGAGCAACGACACGACGACGCGGCGGCGAGCGTTGCAGTTTCACTACACGGTGGACGAGGTGACCGCGACGTCCGCGGAGGAACACGCCGCGGTGTTCGGGATGGCCGACGGCGACGAGTGCTGACCAGACCCGGTAGCTACGGCGCGACGGCGTGCGCCTCGACGAAAGCGAGGTCTACGTCCACGCCCAGGCCGATGCCGTCGGGCACCGCGACCGTGCCGTCGGTCGCCAGTGTCAATGATTTGTTGACGACACCTGCGCTGAGCTCGCTCTGCGCGACGTTGAACTCCACCCAGCGGGCTTCCGGCAACGTGGACAGGAAGTGCAGGCTGTAGGCGTGCAGCAGGTCGGTCAGCCAGGAGTGGGTGACGATCTCCACTCCGGCCGTCTCGGCGTCGGACGCCAGCGCGCTCGCCACCGTGAGCCCACCGCACCGGGACAGGTCCGGTTGTACGACGGCGATCCCGTGGTCGCAGACCAGCCGCCGTAGCTCCCAGATCGTCGCCTGCTGCTCACCCGCCGCGAAGCGCAGGTGCGGAAAGCGGGCCGCCAGTACGGCGTACTGCTCGGTGCACTCCGGATGGACGATGTCCTCCACCCAGTACGGCTCGGCGTCGCCCAAGGTCTCCAGCATCGTCGTCGTCTCCGCCATCGTCCGCACCCGCGGCCGCCCGGCGTCCTCGACGTACCAGCCGGGGTCGATCATCAACGCCCGCTCCGGTCCGAGCGTCTCCCGCAGCGCGACGAGGTTGTCCCGGTCCGCACCAGGGGCGAGCCCGAAGCCGCCCCAGCCGAACTTCACTCCGGTAAAACCGAGGTCGACGTAGCGTTGCGCCGCCGCGGCGTTCTCCTCCGGCGTCGGCCGGAAGAGCGTGGACGCGTACGCAGGCAACCGGTCGCGCCGCCGGCCACTGAGCGCCTGGGCAAGCGGCACCCCGGCCGCCTGCGCACGGATCGACCAGAGGCAGTTGTCCACCGCCGACATGCAGTGCATCGCGACGCCGCGCCGCCCGTAGTAGGCGGTGGCGACGTACAACTCGTCCCAGATCGCCTCCACGTCGTTGGCGTCCCGGCCGACAAGCTGTTCGTGGATGGTACGGAAGCCGAGTGCGCTCATCCCGTTGCCCTGCAGGACGCGGGCGGCGACCGGTCCCATGGTCTCCACGTCGGACCAGCCCTCCAGACCTTCGTCCGTACGAACCCGCACCAGCAGCAGCCAGTCGCCCTGGTCGGTCGCCTCCGCCTCACCCGCGTGGGCGCCGTAGGTCTGGTTGCCGCGCAGCAGGAACGGAGTGACGTCGGTGATCCTCATGTGGTGCTCGCGTGCGGCACCTGACCGGGCAGGTCGGACGGCCACGGAATCCGGCGTTCGGCCAGGCAGGGGCGGAAGCCCTCGGCGTGGGCGACCATCAGCCGGGCGCCGGTGACCCGGTCGGAGTCGGCCATCTCGTCGGCGTAGTCGTGGCCGCGCAGCCGGCGCATCACGTCCATCTGGCTCGCGTGCGCCCGGATCAGTTCGGCCTTGCGGGCCACGTGGTCCGCGGTGAGCTCGACGAAGTGGGTGGCCTCGAACCCGTACCCTGCGCCGGTGTCGACGTGGAAGATCCGCGGCACGTGGTCGCCCGCCGGGACGTGTGGTTCGAACGAGCCGAGGTTGGTCCACAACGCGGTGTCAACCACGGCTTTCGCGGTCACCACGTGGTCGGCGTTGTAGTCGTTCGTCCAGTGGGTGAAGACCACATCGGGATCGACGGTACGCAGGGCCGCGATCAGGTCGTGCCGCAGCGGCTCGTCGTCGTAGAGGAACCCGTCCTCCCGGCCCAGGCACAGATAGTCCGCGTCGAACGCCTTCGCCACCGTACGGATCTCCACCTCCCGCACCGCGACCGCCCGCTCGTGGGAGTCCGGCCCGGAGAACGGCAGCCCCTTGTCGCCACCGGTGAGGGTGACGACCGCGATCTCGTGGCCGTCCTCGTGCAGCCGCAACAGCGTTCCCAGGCAGCGCATCTCGTCGTCGGGATGCGCGAACACGCAGGCGTACTTCATGTCTGGTCTCCCTCCGGCAGCCTGGCGAGGGACACGGACAGCGCGCCGTCCACTGTCAGGAACGACCCGGAGATGTAGTCGGCGGCGGGGGAGGACAGGAACGCGACGGCCGCGGCGACCTGGCCGACCTCGCCCATCGCGCCGAACGGCAACGACCTGCCCGCGCGGGCGAGATGGTCCTCGCCGTACAGGACGACCTCGCCCGGGGTGGCGATCCAGCCGGGGACGACGGCGTTCACCCGGATCCGCCGGCCGGCCCACTCGTGCGCGAGCGTCCGCACCACCTGGCCGAGTGCGCCGTGTGCGGCGTTGTAGCCGAGGCAGCGCGCGAACGCGTGCTTCTCGTGCAGGGAACCGATCACGGTGAACGCCGCACCCGGAGGAGGCGGGACGGGTGCGACCGCGAGGGCGCGGAACAACGCGAACGCCGCGAGCGGGCCGATGGTGAAGCTGCGCCGTACCGAGTCCAGGCTGAGTTCGAGGGCGGGAACGTGTTCCTCGTGGGCGAGGGCGTGCACGGCGGAGCGGGTCTTCCCGGCCGCGGTGCACGCCGCGGCGACCTTCTCTCCGAACGCCGGGTCCGCGGCGTCGGTTTCGAACGGCACCGCCGAGCCGCCGGCCTGCTCGATCGCGGCGACGGTCTCCCGCGCCCGGTCGAGATCCCGGTCGACGCAGACCACCGTGTCGTGGGACCCGGCGAGGGCGAGAGCGCAGGCGCCACCGATGCCGCCGCCCGCGCCGGTGACCACCGCGACGGTGGGTGCGCCAAGTGACGACGGCGGTTCAGCCGTGGTCGACGGCGGCTCAGCCATGGTCGACGGCCGTGCGCAGGAGGTCCACCAGCCGGTCGACCTCGGCGTACATGCGGCCGTCGACGCCACCACCGACCGGCCCGCGGACCGCCGCGCTGGTGAAGACTCCCTGGCGTACCAGCAGGTGTTTCTCGATGGCGACGAAGCTGTCCAGGCTGGTCTGCAGGGACACCAGCTGGGTCAGCGGCCCGGCGATCCGGTAGGCCCGGTCGTAGTCCCCGGTGGTGAGTGCCCGCCACAACGGGACCAGCGCCCACACCAGGTCACCGGCCGGCATGGTGCCGACCGCTCCGCGCCGGAAGCTGTCGACGAGATACATGCCGCCGTTTCCCTCGAGGATCCGTGCCTTCCCGCCGGTCGCGTCCAGCAGTTGGGTCAGCTTGGGCCCGATCGGATGGGCCTCCGGCTTGAACAGCACGCGGTCGGTGAGTTCAGCCTGCAACCTGGCCTGCAGGTCGATCGACAGCGCCGAACCGACGTACCCGCTGGCGTCCTGAACGATCATCGGCAGCTGCGCGGCGTCGGCGATCGCGAGGAAGTAGTCGAACAGTTCCGCGTCACCGGTCCGGCTCAACGCGGGTGGTGTGGCCATCACCGCGTCCGCGCCGGCCGCGGCGGCGTGCAGTGCATGGCGTACGGCGGTGTGGGTGGACTCCGCGCCCACGCTCACCACCGACGCACCCCGCCCGGTCGCCGCCCCGCACAGCAACGTCGCGAGCTCGTCCCGCTCGGTCGTGGACAGCCGGAGCACCTCCGACACCATCCCGATCGCCACGCCGTCCGCGCCGTTGTCGAACAGCCACTCCACCTGGCGCACGAAGGTGGCGGCGTCAACCTCGCCTTGCGCGTCGAACGGCGTCTGCACCACGCACACGACCCCGCCTATCGCGATCCCGCTCATGACGCGACCGTCCTCTCCGGCGCCGTGGCGCCGTCCTTGGGAACGCCCAACCCGAGCAGGGCAAGGGAGTCCCGCTGACAGATCCGGTCCACGTCGTCGTCGGTGACGTCGGCCAGGCCGAGCGTGCGGCACAGCCCGGCCGCCTTGTGAAGCCCGGCCACGGTGCGCTCGACAGTCGAGAACGGGTAGTCGGTGCCGAACAGGATCCGGTCGAACACGCGGTACTCCTTCGCCGCCGTCAGCGCCTGCGCCAGCTGCCACGGCCGCGTGTCCAGCGCGGACACGTCGATGTGGAAGTGCTCGTGCCGGCGGATCACACTCAACGCCTCCTCCGCCCACGGGTGCCCGAAATGCGCGATCCACATCCGCAGGTCCGGGAAGCGGCGCGCCACCCGGTCCAGCTGCAAGGGCCGCGCGTAGTCGACGATCGCCGCCGGGGTGAACGTCGTTCCCTGGTGCCAGATCACCGGAATCTCGTGGTGGGCGGCGACCTCCAGCAGGTCGAAGCAGGACGGGTCGTGCGGGTGGAAATGCTGGTAGCACGGGCCGAGCTTGAGCCCCCGCAGCCCCAGCGTCGTGATCGCGTCGTCGAGCAGGGCGGGCGCGCCGGGCCGGTTGGGGTTGACGCTGGCGAACCCGATCAGGTTGTCGTGTCCGGTGACCGTGTCCGCGACGTAGTCGTTGGGTACGACGACGCCGACCGGCTCGGCGTCGAACGCCAGCACGATCGAGGTGCCGGCCGCCTCCGCGGAGAGCCGGTGCTCCTCCGGAGTCACGTTCCAGCTGACCTCGCCCCAGGCCCGGAGCTCGTCGCGTGCCAGCGGATCACACACGTGCGTGCCGTGCTGCCCGAGGTGGGTGTGCACGTCGACGGCGACTTGCACCTGCGTCATCATCGAATCCCGTCTCGTTCGGACAGCGTGGCAAAACCCCAGCGTGGTGTCCCGCGCCGGCACAGGCAACAGGCTCGCACCGCCGGTGCGAGAGACGCTGCCGCGATTCTGCTGGAACCGGAGGCTCTGGCCAAGGAGATGGCGTTGGGCGGTCACGGCGTGCGGGACGGGGCAGGACGGGCGACGCGACCCGCTCAGCAGGCGCCTGTCGGCAGCCCGCTGCCGTTCGACGATTCGGTGAGAGCTGTGGGCCAGTTCTTTGCCGCAATTTTGGCCGCACTTTATCGACTTGATTCATGTCCTCGTTTACGCGCGAACCAGCAGCGGAATTCGGGGCCGTGCCGCTATTTCTTGTACGTAAGACGACGTGGCGGAACGGCGTTACTGAAATTTCGGTGACGCCGGAATCGGACCGGTCTGGCCGCCGCTGGTCAGCCGCAGATCTTGACGGGGTCCGCGCCGATACCAAATGGTAGGGGGTAACGATATGGCTGAATCGTTTCACCCCTCGAGCGGACTGGAATCCGTGCCATGCGTCAGTACGTCGTCAAACGGTTGGTGATGGCATTCGCCATTGTCTACTTCGTGGTGTCGCTGTCGTTTTTCATGATCCGGCTGATGCCGGGCAATCCGATGTCCGCGCTCGAAGCACAGCTGCAGAAGCAGGGCGGCATGTCGCCGGCGGAGATTCAGCAACGGGTACAGGCGATCTACGGTCTGACGCCGAATGAACCACTGTGGCGTCAGTACGTCAGCTACATCTGGAACGCACTCCACGGAGACCTCGGGAAGTCGATCAGCGACCCGAGTCAGAGTGTCGTCCACGTCATCGCGAACGCCGCGCCGTGGACGATTTTCATCGTGGGTTCGGCACTTGTCCTCAGTTTCGTCACCGGACTCGCCGTCGGTGCGTTGCTGGCCGCGTTCCAGAACAGCGCTTTCTCCAAGTCGATGACATTCGTGGTGTCGTTTCTCAGTGCTGTGCCGAACTACCTGGTCGCCATCGTGCTGCTCTACCTGTTGACCGATGTTCATCACTACTTCCCGATCTCGGGTGCCTACTCGGTCAATATCCGGCCCGGATTCACTTTCGGTTTCATCGGCAGCGCCATCTACCACGCGGTTCTTCCCGTCGCGGCATTCGTCATCACGTCCTTCGGGGCGTGGGCTTTGTCGATGAAGGGAACCGCCGTGTCGGTACTCGGTTCGGAGTACGTCCGGGCGGCGGAGTCGCGCGGTCTCAGCCCCAGGCGGGTCGCACAGTCCTATGTCGGCCGCAACTCGTTACTGCCGCAGGTCACCGGACTGGCCCTGAGTGTCGGTTTCCTCTTCGGCGGCTCGGTGTTCATCGAGTTCTACTTCAGCTACCCGGGTCTTGGGTACTACCTGATCAACTCCATCAACTCCCGCGACTACTCGGTGATGATGGGCTGCTTCCTGCTGATCACCACGTCGGTGGTGCTGGCGAACTTCTTCGTCGACCTGGTGTATCCCGCGATCGATCCGAGGATCGCGAAGCCCGGCCTGGCCCGCCGGGCCGAGGAGGACAAGGAGGCCGCCGAGGAGACGGTGGCGGTCCCGGGGGTGGGAGTATGAGTTTCCTCAGTGACTTCTGGCGCATCGCCCGGGCCGACCGCACCGGCCTGGCCGGGGCCGTGGTGGTGGGGTTCTACGTGCTGATGGCCGTCTTCGGCCCGCTCGTCGCGCACGTCTCCACCGTGCAGGATCCGATGAAGGCATACCTGCCGCCGTCATGGCACCACCTGCTCGGCACGGACTCGTTCGGCCAGGACGTCATGGCACAGGTGATCGTGGGCACCCGCCCGATCATGGAGGTCGGCGTACTCGCCGCGTCCATCACGGTGTTCGTCGGTGTCGTGGTGGGTCTGGTCAGTGGTTACCTCGCCGGCACGGCCGACACGGTCATCATGCGGGTCACCGACGTGGTGCTGACGGTCCCCGGCCTGCCGCTGATCCTGGTCATCTCCAGCGTGGTGCGCACGTCGAGCCCGGTCGTCCTCGCCCTGATCCTCTCGGTCACCGCCTGGGCGGGCCTGGCTCGGGCAGTGCGCTCGCAGGCACTCAGCCTTCGCACGAGCGACTTCATCGAGGCCGCGCGGCTGCAGGGTGCGTCGCTCACCAACATCGTCGGCCGGCAACTGCTGCCCAACGTCGGTCCGTACGTGGCGATCAACTTCCTGCTGGCCATCACGGGGGCGATGTACGCCGAGGTGGGGCTCTTCCTGCTCGGCATCGCCCCGGTGAGCGGGACCAACTGGGGCGTCATGATCAACACCGCGATGAACCAGGGCGCGCTCTACACCAGCAAGAGCATGCTCTACCTGTTCTCCCCGATGGCCGCGATCGTCATCCTGCAGGTCGCGTTCGTGTACCTCACCAGGGTCCTGGACAGCCTTTTCAACCCCCGGCTACGGGTCCAATGACCAGGGAGGCGCAGACATGACCGACGTGGCCGACGACAGGTCCACCGCGCGACACCCCGACGACGGCGCGCCGATCGTTGAGGTCGACAACCTCACCGTCGCCTTCGGCAGCGGGCCGGGGGCGGTCCGGGCCGTGGAGAACGTGAGCCTGACAGTCCGGCCGGGCGACATCTACGCCCTGGTCGGTGAGTCCGGATGCGGCAAGTCCACCCTCGCCTACGCATTGCTCGACATCGTTCCGCCGCCGGGACGCGTGACCGAGGGCGAGGTGAGGTTCAAAGGTGCCGCTCTGGAACGCCTGCGCCGCAGGGACCTTCGCAGGCTGCTCGGCCTGGAGATCGCCATGGTGTTCCAGGCGGCCATGAACGCGTTCAACCCCGTGATCACCATCGGCGACCACGTGGAGCACGTCCTCCAGGCGCACCCGGAGGTGTTCCCCGATTCCCGTGCGGGTCGGGCCTACTTCGAGCACCTGCTGGAACTCGTCCGGCTCCCACCGGCGGTCGTCTGGGACGCGTTCGAGAGCCAGCTGTCCGGTGGCATGAAGCAGCGGGTGGCCATCGCGCTGGCGCTGTTGCTGAAGCCGTCGGTCGTGGTGCTGGACGAGCCCACCACCGCACTGGACGTACTCAACCAGCGGTTGGTGATCGACATCCTGCGGCGACTGCACCGAGAGCTCGGAATCACCATCATCTTCGTGACCCACGACCTGGCCGTGGTGGCCGAGATGGCCACCCGGGTCGCGGTGATGTATGCGGGCCGGCTGGTCGAGGCGGGCACCGTCAGGGAGATCTTCGGGTCGCGGCGACGCCATCCGTACGTCCGTGCGCTCGTCGACGCCATTCCGAGCGTTCTGGACAAGGGACTCCTCGTCCAGCCGATCGCCGGGGAGGTGCCCAACCTCGCCGACCTGCCGCCGGGGTGCAGGTTCGCACCACGCTGCCGGCTGGCACAGGACATCTGCGTCCGGGTCGAGCCGCCGCTGCTCGCGGACGGACGCCACCTCGTCGCATGTCATGTGGTCAACGAGGAGCTGGAGGTCACGGCCCGATGAGCCTGCTCGAAGTCGACCACCTGACCCACAGGTACGCCACCACGAAGGACCGTCCGGTGCTGCACGACGTGAACCTCGCCGTCGAGCCGGACGAGGTGGTCGCGCTGGTCGGGGAGTCCGGTTGCGGCAAGACCACGCTCGGCAAGATCATCGCCGGCCTGACCCAGCCGAGCGATGGGGTGGTCCGGTACGAGGACCAGGACATCGGGTCGCTGCGGGGCAAGGCCAGGAGTGCGTGGCGGCGCGACGTACAGATGGTCCACCAGGATCCCTACAGCTCGCTCAACCCCGGCCTCTCGATCGGCACCACCCTCGGCTACGGCCTGCGCCGCCACGGACTCGCCACGCACCGGACCGTGGAGAAGCGGTTGCTGGAGACCCTGCAGCAGGTCGGGCTGGACGCCACGCCCGCCTTCCTGCACCGCTATCCGCACCAGTTGTCGGGTGGGCAGCGGCAGCGGGTCGCCATCGCCCGCGCCATCAGCCTCGAACCACGCCTGGTCGTCGCGGACGAGGTGACCAGCATGCTGGACGTCTCGATGCGGGTGGCGATTCTCAATCTCCTGCTGAAGTTCCGCGCGGAACGCCAGATCAGCTTCGTATTCATCAGCCACGACTTCGGAGTGGTGCGGTACTTCACCAGGGGCGGCCGCATTCTGGTGATGTTCTACGGCGTGGTGGTCGAGGAGGGCCCCACCGAACAGGTCATCACCCAGCCGCGGCATCCCTACACCTACCACCTTCTTCGGGCCATTCCGGTGCCCGATCCCGACGTCGCCGAGGTACGCCGCGACGAGGAGGTGGCCCACCGGCTCGAAGGTGAGCCCGCGCGCACCGGTTGTGTCTTCGCCAACCGCTGTCCCTTCGCCGAGGACCGCTGCCGTGAGGCGCCTCCGTTGGCGGAGGTGGCTCCCGGGCACCGGGCCGCGTGCTTCTTCCCCGACCGCGTTCCCCCGATCACCGAACTGACGAGCACCGAACGGTAGGAGGAGACATGAGGACATCGAGGTCTCGCAGGGCGGCGGCACTGGGCGCGGTGGCCGCCGCGCTCACGCTGGTCGTGGGTGCCTGCTCGGGTGAGGATGCAGGCGGAGGTGGGGGAGGAGCACACGACGTCGGCAAGGCCACGGGCAGCGCGGTGGTCGATCCGGCGAAGTACCCCGCGACCCAGACGGCGTTCCGGATCGCCAACCCGCAGTGGAGCAGCGGCGTCTCCTACAACCCGTACAGCCCGAACCCGGAGCCGTTCCTCAACCTGTCCCTGATCAACCTGGCCGCCTACTCCAACACCCTCCGTCCCGGGTCCAACCCGTACCTCCCCGAGATGGCGTCCAGCTGGAAGGTCGACGGCCACCAGATCACGTTCGATCTGCGGCAGGGTGCGAAGTGGCAGGACGGCAAGCCCTTCACGACGAAGGACGTGATCGACAGCTTCCTGCTGGCAGGTGCGAACGGTAGTTCGGTGTGGGCCGACATCGAGGACCTCTCGGCCCCCAACGACCACCAGGTGACGGTCAAGCTGCACGACTGGGTCGTCACCGACAACGTCATGTCCTCGATCATGTCCATCTGGATGTTGCCCTCCACCCAGTACGGCAGCCTCCTCCCCGCAGGGTTCGACAAGGCGCTGCTCAGCTACTGGCACACGTACAACTTCCTCGACCCCACCCAGGCAAGCATCAAGGCAGCCTCGGACTCCCCGGCAGGCAAGGCCGTCTTGACGACGGGAACCAACCTGGCGAAGTTCAAGCCGGACAAGCTCATCGGGAACGGCCCGTACACGATCCAGAACTCCGGCGTGAGCGGAATCCTGTTCAGGAAGTGGATGGGCTGGTGGGACCAGAAGAACATCCGCGTCCCGTGGGTGCAGATCGTCCCGGCGAGCGTGACCGCGGCGTTCGGCGGCCTGTCCGGCGGCACCATGGACTTCGAGGAGTTCTCGCAGTTCACCGACCCGCAGGTGGACAAGCTGAAGGCCTCGGGCACCGGGCACTACGTGTTCATCCCGTCGCCGGTGCAGCAGGAGAGCCTGGTGTTCCACCTGGCCACCTACCCCTACAACCTGCGTGAGGTCCGGCAGGCGTTCGCGTACATCATCAAGCGCAAGCAGCTCACGCAGCTGGACATGGGCGGCAAGCTGATCCAGGACCCGCCCGCGATCGCGCCCGACGGCATCAACGACGCGATGGCGGTGCCGAAGTACATCACCAGGGCTCAGATGGCGAAGATGAATCCCTACAACTACAACCCGGCCAAGGCGAAGCAGCTTCTGGAGAGCGTGGGATTCACGAAGAAGAACGGCAAGTGGTACACGCCGAAGGGTGACCTGTGGAAGGTGACGATCACCGAGGAGGCGGGCAACTCGCAGTTCGACCAGGACGGGCTGGCCATCGCCAACATGCTGATGCACTTCGGGATCAAGGCCGAGGAGGTGAACGTCAACTCCGGGACGTACTACAACCAGATGCTCGACGGCCAGTTCGCGGTCACCGAGTGGTTCATGGACTGGGGTGGCACGCCCAACCCGCTGGCGGACTTCGCCGCGACGTTCGCGCAAGGTTCCCTGCCGGCGTGGAACTACCCGATCTGGTACGACGGCAAGGGAGAGTTCCACGGCCACGTCGCGATCGGTGTCGGGCCGTACGCCGACGTCCCCGGGCTGGGCAAGGTGCACATCGCCGCGACCCTGAACCGCCAGGTGAACCAGGCCCCGAAGAGCAAGTGGGCGGAGTACACCTACGACTGGGCCCGGTGGATCAACCGCGACCTGCCGATCCTCCCGCTGTACAACAACGCTTTCCACGAGGCGTACGGCACCAGCCGGTACACGAAGTTCCCGCCCGACTCCGAGAAGTGGCTGTGGACCGGACTCGGCGGGGCGGCCCAGCCGGTGATGTGGATGCAGTCCGGCTACCTCCAGATGAAGAGCGGGAGCTAGGGAAGGAAGTCGGCCCGCCGCAGTTTCACGACCTTCGAAGTGCCCAGGACCTTTCCTCTCCCGTCGAGTGCCCTCACCTGGAAGTACGGTCCCCGGCTGTTGGTCGGTATCCCCGTCTCGAATCCCACGCGGGCGTACCGTCTGACGACAACCGACAGTTCGTCGGCGTGCCTGCCCGCCAGCACCTGCCACGCTCTGGTCTGCGTCGACCCGTTCCAGGACGCATAGACGACGCGCTGACCGGCGCTCGACCGCGCCGCGGCGCGCGGCGGGTAGTGCGGCGTGCCGATCCAGGTGTTGCGGAGGATGCGGTAGGAGAAGTTGAAACCGGCCAGCCTCGCGTCATAGACGAGGTTGACGGTGCCGTGGCCCTGCGAGTTTCCCGCGCCGGTGTACTCCGAGTAGTACGGATTCTGTCCCCACCCGACGAACTCGTTGCCGTTCGGCAGCGCCTGCATGTTCCCCTCCGACGGCGAGTACAGGCCCCGTTTGTGGTAGTAGGTCCGTACGGCGTCTGCCCGATGCCTGCGTAGGTCGAGACTGAGAATCAGGCCGTGCGACTGCTGTTCGGGCCTTCCGCCGGTGAGATTGCAGCAGCCGTCGTCGAACATGCTGATCCTGTTGCCGGCTCGGAAACGCGCGTCGTGCTGCCAGAAGAACTCCGCGTTCGTCCCGAAGGTGAAGTCACTCCGCTTTCCGCCGAGTTGCCAGAGGATCCGGCCGCTCGACTTCGAGATCTTGTAGACCGCCCACATGTTCCGGGCCGAGACCAGCAGTTCGCCGCCGCGTTCGTCGATCGAGTTCATGTGGAAGGCATCCCACACGCCACCGGACTTCGTGGCGTCCGAAGCCGGCGTCTCGGAGTCGGCGGGATCCACGTGGTCGAGCATGTCCCACGAGAAGACGAGCCTGCCCGTCCGGAGATCGACCTCCTGCACCTCGGCGTCGAGTATGGCCCCGTCCTTGGGACCCCCGTACGGTGTCAGGTCCATGGGCACCGCCTTGGAGGCGACGAACAGCACCGTCCCCGCGCGGGTAAGCGTGAATTCGTGCTCGTCCGGGTTGAATCCGTGCCGCGCGAAAACTGTCCGTATCAGCCGATAGTGGCTGTCGACGATGTAATAACATCCGCCGGGCTCGGCCCCACCGATGGGGAGGTTCGTGTAGGTGGGCGGAATGGCTATGGATCCCTGCCACCACGTCAGCACCCGTTGTGCCTTTCCGGTGTGTGGATCGTGGTAGGTCTGGACCCTGAAGTCGGCGTTCTGCAGCTTCGCCGACGCCAGTGGTCGGAACCACACCGGGTCGCCGGCGTTGTCGACGATCAGTGATCCGGTCTGGCCTACCATCCTCCCCGCGGCGTACGGTGCGACGAAGATGTCGCCGGGGGCCGTGTGCGGAGTCCGGGTGATGACGGTGACCCGCATGGGATGCAGGCGTGGCTCGGTCACGAAACTCCACACCCCGCTGCCGGCCGTGACGGGTGGTGGCGTGGGCACCGTGTTCGAGGGCGGCGCGGGCCTCGTCGCGCACGGCCGAGCCCGGTGCCGGGAGGAGACCGCATCTGCCCCGGCGTGGTCGTGCCGTGCGACATGTAAGCCGAGCGGCGAGGGAGACGGGGCGGCGCGTGCGACCGATGGCGTCGCACCGGTCACCACGGCCAGCAGTAGCGCCGAGGCCATACCTGCCCGGCGGGTGAATACCCGTGACCGGTGTTTCACAAGTGAAAGCGCTGAGACCTTGAATCGAATGGTCATGCATATCCCCCTCGTGAAGAGCCAGTGCAAGCCTAGTCATGCAGCCAATGAAATCCGCCGGAGAAACAAAGCACCGAATTCCGCAATGACAAATCCTGGCGAGCGGCGGGTCAGCGCAGTGAGGCGACCGCGATCTTGGCGGCCTGGGCGATGGCGGCGTCGGCAGCGGGGAGGATCAGGCGGGTACGCGGCGACCTGGTGAACACCGCGACGGCGTAGGTCTCGCCGTTCGGATACTCGACCACGCCGACCTCGTGCCGCAGGGCGATGAAGGTGCCGGTCTTGCCGGCCACCACCACGTCGTCGAACGGGAACGCCGCCGCGAGCCGCTGGGTCCAGATCTGCTGGGTGAGCACCGTCCGCATGTAGACGCACTGGTCCGGCGACGCCGCGCGGTCGCGCCAGATCGCCATGAGCAGCCGGGTCATGTCCCGGCAGGTGCCGACGCTGCTGTGCGGGTTCTCCGGATCGAGTACGGCGGTCTGGTCCATCGTTCCCGAGTCGCGCAGCCACGCGATGCCCTCGGCCAGCGTCGGCTGGCCGCTCTCCCGCAGCACCGCGTCGAACAGGTCCCGGGAGCCCCCGGTGATCCGGGTCCGCCGCAGGCCGAGGTCGTCCAGCAGTGCGCGGACCCGGTCCAGCCCCACGGCGTCGAGCAGTTCGTCCGCCGCCGCGTTGTCGCTGACGGTGATCATCGACCGTGCGAGGTCGCGCCAGGACACTGTGATCGGGTCGGCCATCGCCGCGAACCCGGTGCTCCCGGGGGTACGCCGCGAGGGGTCGAGGGTGACGGTCGCCACCGGGTCGATCTCGCCGGCGTCGACCATCCGGGCGTACGCCGCGAGCAGTGGCAGTTTGAACACGGAGGCGAGCGCGACCTGCTCGTCCGGGAAGAAGCCGACCTCGCGGTCCTCGTCGTGCAGGTCGACGGCGTGCAGCCAGCCCCAGACGCCCGCGTCCTCGAAGCACTGCTGGATCGCCCGGCTTCCCTCCTCGATCACGGTCATGGTGCGGGCACCTCGGAGACCGGTCGCGGTGCCGGGCCGACCCCGGCCGGCCGGCGCGGTGGGCCGAGGACCTCCTGGAGTACGCCGGGAAGCTCCCGGGCCGGTACCGGCAGGGCTCCCGCCCACGCCACCCGGAGGGACAGGGCGAGCGGATCGCCGTGCAGGCGGACGATCCGGATTCCCTCACCAGAGTCGGCGTCCGTGGCGGGGTCGGTCGCGGGGTCGGTGGTGAACGCGACCACCCCGCCCGCCGCGATCAGCCCGCGGGCGACCCGCTCGTCGGCCATCTCCCGGACCGCCCGCGGCAGGAACCCGTGCCGCTCGCACATCGCCAGCAGGTCGTCGTACGCCGCGGGCGCGTGGTCGCGGGCGGGCAGCAGGAGCTCGTGGCCGGCCAGGTCGCGGAGCCGCGGGGTGTCACGAACGGATCCGTCGTCGGGTACGAGACAGCGCAACGGCACCTCGAGCGCGGGGCCGAGGGTGAGCCCGCGGGCGACGACGGGTTCGCGGAGGACGCCGAGCTCGGCCCGGCCGTCGAGCAGGTCCCGGGTCAGGTCGCGGCCGGTCTGTTCGCTCACCTCGATGTCGGCCTCCGGGACGGCGCGCCGGCAGGTGGCGACCACCCGGGAGTAGTGGGCCCGCCCCAGGCCGGGAGCGATCCGGATGCGGACCAGGGCCCGTGCCGGGTCACGCTGCCGTCTCGCCAGCAGATGCAGCTGCTGGACCTCGTCGAGTACCCGCTGCGCGGCCGGCAGCAGGGCACGGCCCGCGTCGGTCAGCCGTACACCCTGACTGTCCCGGTCGAACAACCGAGTGCCGAGCTGGGCCTCCAGGCGCCGCAGGCCCTGGGACAGCGGCGGCTGCCGCATCCGGAGCTGCTCCGCGGCGCGGCCGAAGTGCCCTTCGGCGGCGATCGCCGTGAAGTACTCCAAATGCCGCACCAGGTCCATGACCGGCGATGGTATCCGGAGCCGATCGAGCGCCCGCCGATATCCACATTGGCGACGGGCCGATGAATTTGCTTTCATCTTCAGCGTGGAAGACGTGACGGAGTGGCACTCGGAGCGAGACCGCGTACGGCGGTTCCGGGTCATCGTGGGGGTCGTCGCAGTATCGCTGGTGATCTTCGGGGGAGTGGCCGGCGCCCTGATGCTGGTCGGCACCCCGGGCAGGACCGCGGAGAGGGCCGAGGAGGCCAGGCATCAGGCGGCGAAGGAGTCGGTGGCGCGCGCCGAACGCCGGATGGACACCTTCGTCAGCGCGTGGAGACGCGGCAAATGGGACGCGGCGGGGCAGTACACCGACAGCCCGGCCAGTGCGGCGTCACTCCTCGCCTCCCTGCACCGCAACCTCGCGCCGAAGCCGTTCTCGATCGACGTCGGCCGCGCGAGTGCGAGCACAGTCACCAAGAGTGAGCGCAAGGCCGGGGCCAGGGCCGCCTACGTGATGCCGTTCACCGTGAAGATGAAGGTGCCGCGAGTCGGCGCGTACACCTACGAGTCGAAGGCACGGATCGTGCAGACCGCGGCCCGGGACGTGGTCCACTTCGAACCGTCGATGGTCCACCCCGCGCTGAAGGTGGGACAGACGCTCGCGGTGGCGAGGATGTCCACCCGCGGATCGATCCTGGACAGCAAGGGTGACGTGCTCGCCGCCGCCACCCTCGTCGGCGACGTCGACTCGAACGGCAAGGGGACCACCGGCCTGCAGAAGCGCTACAACAAGCAGCTCGCCGGGCCCGGGTCCGGGTCGGCGTACCTGATCTCGATCACCGACCGGGAGACCGGCCGTGCGGTGCGGCCCCTGCGTACCCCCGACGCGAAGCTGGGCGCGGACGTGCACACCACGATCGACCCGGACGTGCAGCGCGCGGCGGCCAAGGCGCTCGATCTGGTCAGCAAGCCGGCGGCGATCGTCGCGGTCAAGCCGTCCACCGGGGACATCCTGGCCGCCGCGAACTCCCCGGCCGGGTACAACCGTGCGTTCATCGGGCAGTACCCACCGGGATCCACGTTCAAGGTCATCACCTCCGCCGCTCTGCTCAAGTCCGGCCTGCGCCCCTCCGATGCCCTGGAATGCCCCAGGTACGAATGGGTGTACGGCTACCGCTTCACCAACCAGAACGAGTTCGTGCTGCCGGACGGGTCGACCTTCCGGGACGCGTTCGCCCACTCCTGCAACACCGCGTTCATCGGAGCCCACAAGCGACTCGACGACAGCTCGCTGGCGAAGACCGCCTCGGCGTTCGGGATCGGCGGCGTCTGGGACACCGGCACGTCGACGTACGACGGTTCGGTGCCGGTGAACACCGACGTTCTCGACCGGTCGGCCGCGATGATCGGGCAGGGGCGCGACCTCGCGTCGCCGCTGGTGATGGCGTCGGTCGCGGGCACGGTGAAGAACGGGAAGTTCGTCCAGCCCAGGCTCGTCCCCGGGGCCGTCCGTCACCCCTACCAGGCACCGGAGTCGCTCGACCCGGGCGTCGTCACCGACCTCCGGTCGATGATGCGGTCGGTGGTCACCGACGGAGCCGGCGACGCGCTGCGCGGCCTGCCCGGGCGGCCGCACGCCAAGACCGGAACGGCGGAGTACGGCAACGCCTCCCCGCGCCGCACCCACGCCTGGATGATCGGCTACCAGGAGGACAGCGACATCGCGTGGGCGGTCCTGATCGAGGACGGCGGATCCGGAGGCTCCGACGCCGGGCCGGTCGCGGCGGCGTTCCTGAAGAACCTCACCGTGAAGCGACCGTCCTGACACGTTCCGTCACGCCGTCCGCCGCGACCTCGGTCACACTCGGCCTTCCGGTGCCCGGCCGGGTGTGACCGCTTGACCGCCGGCGTCCCGATCGCCCGCTTCGGCCGGAGTTGACGACCCGGTGGTCTGTCCGGACCATGAGTCCCGTGCACCACCCAGCGATCGCGACGCGCACCGTCGTCATGCCTCCCCGGCTACGGCTGGCCGCGCAGATCGCCCAGCACCTGGCCGAGTCGGTGCTCGTACCGCTCGGACTCTTCTACGGCGTCGTCGTCGTCGCGGGTTTCCACGTCGCGCTGCTGGCCGCCGTGGGATGGGCCCTGCTCGCCGTGGCCGTCCGGGTCGTGCGGGGCGTACGCCCGCCGGCCGTACTCCTCGGCGCGACCGGGCTGTCCGTCGTCCAGGTGGGCGTTTCCTACGCCGCCGGGTCGGCGATGGTCTACTTCCTCCAACCCACGCTGATGACCTACCTCGTCGCCGCGGCCTTCCTGCTGACCGCGCTGCTGGAGCGTCCACTCATCCAGCGGCTCGCCCACGACTTCTGCCCGCTGCCCCTCGACGTGGTGCGCTCGGCCCCGCTGCGCCGGCTCTTCCAGCGACTGTCCCTGCTCTGGGGTGCGGTGTTGCTGGTGAACGCCAGCGTGACGTTGAGCCTGCTGCTGACCATGGGCACCACCTGGTCGGTGCCGGTGGCCACGGCGGCCTCGGTCCCGCTGTTCATCGCGGGGCTCGCCCTTTCCGTGCTGTGGTTCCGCCGGTCGCTGCACGCCGGCGGATACCAGCTCTCCTGGTGCGACCCCGCGCAGGAGCCGAGCACCCCGTAGGCTGCGTCCTCCCGTCGGCCGGCCGAGGGAGAAGCAGTGGACCCAGCGCGAGCGCGATCCGACAGAGCCACGATCTTCGGACTGAACGCCGAGAGCTATGACCGCTGGCGGCCTGCGTGCCCTGACGAAGCGGTCGACTGGCTGGTGCCTCCGGGAGCGAGCGTGGTCGCCGACGTCGGCGCCGGGACCGGGAAACTGACCGGCGCGCTGCTGGAGCGGGGGCTTCGGGTCGAGGCGGTCGAGCCGGACGTGCGCATGCTCGACGTCCTCAGGCGGGTCCATCCGCGGGCGAGGACTCACAACGCGGGGGCGGAGGAGATCCCGTTGGGCGACACGAGTGTCGACGCGGTCCTCGCGGCGGACGCCTGGCACTGGTTCCCCTTCGAGCAGGCGGTCGCGCAGACGCGCCGGGTTCTGCGGCCGGGCGGCTGGCTGGGCCTGGTGTGGAGCATGGCCGCGCCGATCGAGCCCTGGGAGAAGGAGTTGGCCGCCGTCGATCCGTCGTACGCACCGCCCCCGGAGGAGGGTGCCGACGACGAAGGACCTTTCCCTGCAGAGGAAACCGAGACCGCGACCTTCCGCTGGGTGTGGCGTACGACTCCCGGCGACTGGTGTTCGTACCTGGAAACCCTGTCGGTGTTCGTCCTCATGCCGGCGCGGGAACGCGGCGAACGTCTGAGAAGGGCGCACGCGCTCGTGTCCGGAGCGTGCCGGGCGGCCGGCTCTGCCACGGCCCCGGTCCATCACCAGGCGGTCTGCGTCCGGTGGCGACCTGGGTGCCCGTAATCAGTGGGTGAGCGTGGTGGCGATCCACTCGTGCACGCCGCCACACCCGGCTCAGGGCGTACTGTCGAATCTCCTGGCGAGGTCGCGGTGGTGCTGTGCCCACCGGCCCCCGGTGCGCAGCGCGCCGTCCTCGAGATGTACGCGATGCTCGAGCGTCTCCGCGAACGCAAGGTGGCGTTGACGGCCGTACTCGCGGCAGGGAAGACAGGTGACGCTCTCCGGCCTCTCGGAGGTCATGGCGTACGGCACCTGCCGTCCGCATCCGGTGGTGACGACCCGCGGCGCGTCGGCGGCCAGCCCGAACGTGCCGGCCAGCATGTTGCGGACGTTCGCCCTCGACTGGATGGCCTTGGAATCGAGGTGAACGTGCGGGTCGTGCTCACTCACTGGCGGCGCGCCACTCGCGAGCGAGCAGAGCGTAGGTGCTGCCGTTGACCCAGCCGAGCTCGGCGTGCCAGGAGTCCTCGATGCCGTGCTGTTCGCGGCGCATACCGGCCTTCTCGAGTACGCGCGCCGAGGCGAGGTTGTCGGCGTAGCAGCCGGCGGTGACCCGGCGAAGTCCGAGATGGTCGAACGCTGCTGTCAACAGGCCCTTGGCAAGGTGGGTGGCGTAGCCCCGTCCGGCGTACCGCGGATCGACGATGTACCCGATCAGGCCGTCGGTGCCGGTAGGCACGCCGGGCTGACCCATCGCGTCGACGACCTCGAGGAATCCGATCGCCACCACCTGGCCGTCGGCCTCGGCGACGCAGGAGAAGTCCGTTGCGCTGGAGGCTTTCGCGAGCCAGTTGTCGCGGAACTTCTCCGGGTCCACCGTGGTGGCGATCAGGAAGCGCTGGACGGCCGGATCGTTCCGGAACGCCAACAGCGGTTCGATGTCCGGCTCGGTCGCGTCGCGCAGCGTGAGGGGGCCGACGTGCAGCGGCCATGGTCTGGTCGTCACACCCCACACCATGGCACAACCGATCACGGTGCTGTCCAGGGGATTGACGTGACCATCGCGGTCTGGATCACCCAGCCCGGGTCAGCTTCTCCAGCAGGTCGGTGCTGTCCGGGCGGAACAGCGCGAGGGCGCGTTCGATTTGACGCGACCTGGCCGGCGTTCCCGGGGCCAGTGAGTCCAGGGCCGCCGGCAGGTCGCGCGGGTCGTCGGTCCTGGAGACGGCGCCGGCCCGGGCGAGGTGGATGGCCGCGGCGAGGCCGTGGCCCGACAGCGGCTGGTGGATGACGACCGGCGTACTCACACCGAACGCCTCCATGCAGGTCTGACCTCCGGAGTTCTCCACCAGCGCGTAGGCATGTGCCAGCAGGTCGGCGACGTCGTCCCGCCAGCCGACGGCGTGCCCGGGCCCGGTCGTGCGGTCGAGGTGGGCCACCAGGCGTTCGTTTCTGCCGCACAGCACCAACGGGGAGTAGCGGCCGGACTCGACCAGGGTGCGGACGGTTGCGGCGAGGTTCGTGGCGACTCCCCACGAACCGGTCGACACGACGACCAGCTGCTGCCGGTCCGCGCCGTCGGCGCCGCCGTCCGCGGTGGTGTTCGGGAGTACGGCTGGAGACTGTGGTGCCAACGGGCCGAGCCAGTACGCCCGCCCGTCGACCTGCCTGGCGGCGAGTTCACGTCCTTCCGGTGACAGGCACAGGTAGGCGTCGTTCCCGGGCGAAAGCCACAAGGCGTGCGGAGCGAACTCGGTGAGGACCACGAGCGCGGGCTTCCTCAGCACCCCGTCCATCCGAAGACGGCCGGCCACCGTCGCGGCGAGATGGAACGTCGAGATGACCGTGTCCGGGTCGGCCGCGCGGACGGCCTGGCGAGCGGCCGGCGCCAGTAACCGGATCATTGGCTCCACGAGTTGGTGGGCACCTTCGGGGTCCGCGAACCTGTCGTACACACGTTGGTATCGGCCCGGCGCGTGCCGCAGGGTCATCCCGTAGCCGTTGCGGATGGCGCTGCCGATCCCCGCCGGCAGCAACCGCAACAGGTCGAGCAGTTGCACCTGATGACCGCGTTCACGCAGGCGCCGGGCGATCTCCGCCGCCGCCTGGTCGTGGCCGCTGCCCATGCTCGCCGACACGATCAGGTGGCGCCGGCCATCGCGTGCGACGGGTCGGACACTCGGGTCTGACATTGCCGTTGCCGTCCTCTGGTGGTCGCGCCGGCGGCCGCCTGCGTCACGGGCGGAGCGTACGGGTAGGAGCCGGGGGCGAAGCACGTCGTCAACTGGGTCTTGCGAGGTGGGACGACCTTGCGGGGTTTGGACGGGACGCGGTGTCAGGCTGTCACAGCATCGGCAGGATGGCAGCAGTTTCGCCTGGGTGGACGGGGGTTCGGGGGTGCCCACGGAGTCGCGCAAGCGCGGGTTGACAGTGACATCGGCGACGGGGGCCGGTGTCGCGCTCGTCGCCGCCGGAGTGGTCGCCGAGTTTCTTCCGACCGTGACCGCGGTCTCGCCGGTGCGCAGGTTGTGTCCGACGCTCGCCGGTCGCGGAGACCCGGGCCACGTCGCCCTCACCTTCGACGACGGTCCGCACCCGGTGGCCACGCCGACTGTGCTTCGACGGCTGGACGAGCTGGCGGTGCGGGCGACGTTCTTCCTCCTCGCCGAACAGGTCCGCGAACATCCACGAGTGGCGTACGAGACCCACGAGCGTGGCCACGAGATCGCCGTGCACGGTCTGCGCCACGACCCGCCGACCAGGCCGTGGCGCGCGGGTGCCGACCTGGCGGAGGCGTACCGGACCATCGCCGACGTCACCGGTGCCAGTCCCGGTTGGTATCGCCCGCCGTACGGCGTTCTCACGACGTCCCGCGCTGCCGCGGCCCGCAGGCTTGGACTCCGGCCCGTTCTGTGGACCGCCGACGGGCGCGACTGGGTGCGCGACGCGGACGGTGACACGGTTGCCCGTCGTGTCCTCAGCCGTGTGGACGGCGGCGGCACGATCCTGCTGCACGACTCCGACGTCGCGGCCGTCCCCGGCTCCTGGCGATCGGCTCTGGACGCGCTGGACGCCGTCGTCGGTCACTGCCGAACGCAAGGCCGGCTTGTCGGCCCGCTTCGCGACCACGGACTGCGGAACTAGAGCAGGCACCAGCCCGCGCCGCCGTGCCAGTGGCGGCCGGCCTGAAGGTGGTCGAGGATCGCACGTTGCAGAGTCGTACGGCGGGGAAGGTCGGCCGGGTCGGTTCCTACCTTGCCGAACACGAACCGGAGAGTCGTCGCATCGTCCTCGTTGGCTTCGTACGCCGGCTGGAAGCGCTGTTGGAACCGGACGATGTTGCTCTCCGCCGGAAGGTACTCCGCGAGCTGGTCGTCCAGCAGCCACGAGTAGCACACCGCGATGTCGTACTGCTCCTCCGGGAAGTGCCGGCCGAAGAAGTCCCGCGCCATCGCGAACGACCTGTCGCACGCGGCCGGCGTCATCGGCCCGTAGGTCGCCGGGACGTGAACCGCGAGTGCGGGGTCGCCCGGGCCGTACGGCTGACCGGCGGCGATGATCGCCTTCCCGGTCCGGTTCCCGAGTGTCACCCGCTGGAACTGCAGCCGCCCGAGTTGGTAGAGCATCCCGCGGAAGTGACCCGTGAGCCAGGACGCCAGCTCCGTGTCGAGGCCGCCGGTGCCGTACCAGAAGCGGTGGTCGGCGAGGACTCTGCCGAGGTCGGCGACGGTCCGGCGGGAGATGTCGTCGGGGATCCCGTGCTCCCGGTGAAAGGCCCGGACCTGCGGCAGCGCGGCCAGGTAGACGTAGACGTAGAAGTACCGCCGCACGGCACCCATGGCGGGGGAGAGTTCGGGGAACGGTACCTCCGGCGTGACGGCGCCCATCCGGCTGACGACCAGACGGGTGCAGTACTCCAGGAACCGCCACACCCGTGGGTCCCGCTCGCGGCTCGGCACCAGGGCGGTGAGCTCGTCGATGTCCTCGTGCGGCACCGCGAGATCGAGCAACAGGGGAGGCAGGTCCTCGGCCGGAGGCAACACGACGTCGAACGGCTGCTCGCCGGCCTCCTCGACGAGTTTGGTCAGCTCCTGGGCCGCGGCACGGTCGGGTACGAACTCGTCGATGACGTCCACGCCTCGCATCCTCCCGGTTTCCGGTTCACGGTGTCCAGGAAGGTGGCCGGGCAGGTCAGTCAGCTGCTGCCTGGGCGGCCCAGAGCTCCTCGCGGCCCGGCACGACGGCGATGTCCACCTCGTTGCCCTCCGGGTCCGCGAGCGTCCACCACTCCGGCGCCTCGTCGTCGTACACCACGCGTCCTCCGGCGGCGAGTGCTGCGTCGATGCGGGCCTGGGCCTGGTCGTCGGGAACATACAGGTCGACGTGGATCCGGTTGCGTTGCTCGCGGCGGGCCTCCTCCGACGCGGGCATCTGCTGGAAGAAGACCGGAGGGTTGAGCCGGTGCGGGTCGTAGATGTCGGTGATCCCGGTCCGCGGGTCGTACTCGTACCCCAGAACGCTTTTCCAGAAGGCACGGACAGGCGGGATGTCGACGGCGTCGATGCCGAACTGTACGAACCGCAGCCGGTCGGTGTCCGCCGTCAAGCCCAGGTTGCGCGCGGCTGCCTGGACCCGTCGGGCCAGGTCGGGGAACCGTTCGTCCTCGCACTGGTCTTTGCCGGTGTCGATCGTGACGCCGTCCGGACGCAGGTCGATCAGCAGAGGCAGACCGGATTCGTCGGCGAGTTCGGCCACGACGGAGGCCAGGTCGGCCGCCCGCCCACGCGAGTCGACAGCGTAGAACGTCATCCCGCCGAACAACTCCCGCCAGTCGGCGATGTCCGGGTCGTCGCCGAAGGTGTCCTGTGGCGCGAGTGGGATGACGTCCACCTCGTTCCCCTCGGCGTCGGCGAGCCTGCCGTGGTGCTCACTCACATAGGCCTGCACGCCACCCGCGGCCATGGCCGCCTGCATCGCCCGCAGGGTCAGCAGATGGGGGTGCGCGACGTCGACGTGGATCCGGTTGCGCAACGGACGTGGCGTGTCCTGCTGCTGGAACCAGAACGGCGGGTCCCGGTGCATCGGGTCCACGAGAACCTCGTCTCCCTGCGGTTCGTACCTGAGCACGGACTGCCAGAACGCCATCACCGAAGGTCTGTCGAGGGTGTCAATGGAGAGTTGCAACGCCTGGAGCGTGGACGGGTCGGCAGTCAGGCCGAGGTCACGGGCGGCCGCAGAGATCGTGCGCGCCGCGGCCACGTCGGCGCGGGTGAGGTCGCGCGAGCCGGGCCTACCGATCCGCACGTGCACACCATCAGCACGCAGATCGACGTCCGGTGACCGGCTCGGGTCGAAGGAGAGTTCGGCGACCCGGCGGGCAAGTGCTGCGCCCGCCGCCTGTGACGCCGCCCCGAACCACGCGCTCGCGCCGAACCTGAGCACCCGCCAGTCCTCGACCCCGCCCGCCTGCTGGAACCGCTGCGCTGTCAGCCGCTCGTTGTCACCCATGACCGAAGGATGCCACCGATGGCGGTCGGCGTCAGAGGTCCTTGCGCAGGAGAGTGCAGGTGGTTTCATATCGGCCCAGGGTTCCGTCGGGCTTCTCCTCGTCCCAGGACGCGGGTTCGCAGCCGTACACCACGTAGCCGAGCCGTTCGTACAGCGCGCGTGCCCGCGGGTTGTTCTCCTCCGCGCCGATCTCCGAACGGGACAGGCCGCGTGCCCGCATCCGTTCCTCCGACGCCTGGATCAGCACCGTCCCGATTCCGATCGAGCGCAGCTCGGCTCGCACGGACAGGGTCGAGATCACCCCGGCCCCGGGTATCTCGTCCCAGTTGACCGCACCCTTGGCGACCGGCACTCCCGCCGGCGTGCACACGACCAGATGGTCGACGACGCCGGTGCGCGCCCGCTCGAGCTCCGCGGGCATCGTCGCCATGACGTGTCCCGGGTAGAAGCAGGCGAGCTCCGGCAGGTCGGCCTCGGTCATGTCCCGCACCGTCAGCGGCAGCTTGACGACACCGGTGTGGATGGTCCCCATGCGTGTCACCCTTTCGACGCGTACGCGATTCCGGCGACCCATCCTGCGCCGACGGTCAGGTGAGGCGAAACTGCTTTTCCGTCGTGCCCGTCAGGCTTCCAACTGTGTGATGACGCCGGCCACCTGCAGACGCCAGTCCCGGTACTTCTCGGGGTCCTCGGTGAACTTCCGGGCGCTGGTCACCACGTCGCGGGCGGTGAGCAGTTCCTCGGCCCGTTGGCGAAGACCGTCCGGGGCGTCCGGGTGCTCGGTCAACTCCTGCCGCAGCGTCCACAGCAGGTTGTAGTCCTCCATCCCGTCGCGGAAGTTCTCGATCCGGATCGAGGCCATCGGCCCGTGCGGGCCGGGGTAGAACAGTGAGCCGTCGCCGGCGGTGGTCCCGAAGGTGACCGGGTTGAACCGCGAGAAGATGCCGTCGTCAACCAGCGGTTGCGCGGCGTGCTGGTCCGGGAGCCAGCGGTTGGTGGCGTAGTAGAGCACGCCCTCGACTCCTGCCTGGTAGGACATCGGCCCCATCAGCATCCGGGCGTCGATCGGCGGAAAACCGTTGAACCAGTTCGGCAGCGGATGCCCGGTGGCGATGTCGGGGTACCACCACGCCTGGTCGCCGCGAGCCCGGGTGCGCTCGGCGACAGCCTGGTTGTAAAGGTCCTGTTGCGGTACCCAGATGTCGACCAGCCCGGCGAGACCTGTGTCCACACCCATGGAGTTGTCCCGGAGCGTGGTCATGATCGGCAGGTCGGGGAAGCGCGCCTTGATCGCGGCGAACGTCTGTTTCGCGGCCTGGAGCATCGGTCCGGTCGCCTCGTCGAACCCGTACACGTAGGCATTCTGGTCGACTCCGGCCGCACGGTAGGAGGCCATCGCCGTGTCGAGTTGGTCCAGCCAGGTGTCGATCTGGGCCTGCCAGGTCTCCGGCTTGTTCCGGTCGAGCAGGCCGGAGTTGAGATAGAGGGCGTTGAAGTGCCGAAGCCCGTAGTGGTCCCTGATGTACACCACGTCCTCGACCGGAGTGGGCCGGATCCTGAAGTCGCCCGGGATCGCGGGATTCCCGTCCACCGTGTAGATCTGGTCCGGTTTGATCTTGTAGTCGTTCAGGAACGACCAGTACTCGTTCCTGAGCTGTTCCTGCTGGGCGGGGTCGGTCACGCCGTACGCCTCGTTGGTGATTCTCGGGGTGTACTGGAACGACGTGAGCAGCTTCGGCTGGTCCGGGATCGCGAACGCCCACACCTTGGCGGTGACGGTCATCGTGCGTGCGGCCCTGCCATCAGCGGAGAACCGCAGCGTGATCGAGTACGTCCCGGTGGGAGCGGCGTCGCTCGCGTGCACCCTGATCCAGTACGGCTGGACGTCGGTGGCGGCGACGTCGACGGTGGTGAGGTCGTCGCGGATCGGGTCCGGCGTCCAGCCCTTGTAGACCGGACGTCGGTACGCGCTGCTCGGTGTCGTGTCGAGCGACCCGACCGGGGCGATGGTGGCCTGCAGGTCGGAATCGCTCGCGGGCTTGCCGTCCGGCCCGCGTACCGACGACACCTGGGCCTGTACGCCGTGGAGTTCCTCGGCGTACGGGAGCACGACCGCCTGTGCACTCTCGTACTCGCCCTTGGCCAGCCGGACGACCGGAGCCGAACCGGTGGACGTGAACGCGAGGTCCTTCGGGTAGACCAGCGCCATCGAGTCCGCCGACGCCAGCCCGAAGTCCGACTGCGGCGCGGCTGCCCGGGCGTCGATCGTGTTGGTGAGCCTGGGCACCGCTCGCTGTGCGGCGGTGACCGCCGCGTTGAAGGCGGCGTAGGCGTCGCCGTCCATCCGGCCCGCACGCAGGGTGTCCCGCAGCCCGGCGACGTCGGCCTGCTGGTTGTTCACCAGGGCGCGAAGGCGCAGGTCGATGGCGTTGGACCGGCCGACCTGGCGTTCCAGCCCGTCCAGCCGGCCGGCGAGGTCGGTGAGGATCCTGCTGAAACCGCACACCTCCAGCAGGGCCGACGCGGCGCGGTTGCTGTACGAGCTCTGGTCGTACGGGTACTCGTCGGCGAGCCGGAACGCGTCGTAGAACCCGGTGACCGGCGCGTCCGCGCGGGGGATCGAGATGCCGATGTAGGAGATGGAACGCACGTCCACCCCGGCGGCGGTGAGGCTGGACAGCCGCGCGTTGAAGGGCGTCCAGCCGCGGGCGTGGATGGTGTAGTCCGCGCCCCACGCCTTTCCCTTGGTGTCGCGGACGGTGACCCGGCCGACCGTGTCGTAGGGCAGGTTGGTGAAGAAGTCGAAGCCGACCGCCACGTGCCCGGACCAGTCGGTGACCGGCAGGCTCGGCGTACCCGTGTGCAACGTGACCCCCGACGACGCGGTCGCGCCCGGGGTGTCCGCCGGGCCGACGGTGAACCGCAGGCCGGACTCGCCATGGGTTCCGTAGGGCACACGGACGGCGGAGTCCACCTCGGGAAGCGACACCGAGATGCCGTTCAGGTCCGCGTTGGTCTCGAAGTCCTGGAAGACCGTGGTGCTCGCGGACGCGTTCTGCGGAAGGGCGACACCCGTCAGAGTCAGCGATCCCGCGACCATCAGACCGGTCACCAAGCGTCGAAGCATGATCGTCCTGTCCCGCTACCGTCGGAGTTACGGACGTGACCATTTCTCGCCGCATGCTACGTACACCCGTGATCTTTCGTCAACGCTCGACGGGCAACTGGTTCGGCAGCCTGACAGCGACGGACGGCCCGCCGGGATCCGGCGGGCCGTCCTGATGCGAGAACTGCTGTGGTGCGAGACCTGCTGTGATGCGGAAGGTCAGTCGTTGTCGGCCGACGGGATGGCTCCGCCCGGCACCTGGTCCGGGGTGAGGATCTTCGCGTCACCCGGGTAGGGCTTGGCCCAGTCGTGCGCCTCGTACCACGAGAAGCGGTTCATCTGCTCCGGCGGTGCGGAGTCGGCCTTGGCGAGGTGGCTGCTGTTGAAGTGCTGCTTCGCCTTCCACGACTGCCACTTCGCCGCGGTGTCCTTCTGGGCCGCCGGCACCTTGCCGGACGGCGGTGGGGTGTAGTTGTCGTTCGTCGGCGCCGGAACGTCCTCGCCACAGGCCGGCGGAGTCTTCAGGCCCAGGGTCAGCGAGGTGCGGTTCGGCACCGCGTTGAACGGCGTGTTGTCGGGTGTGTCGTTGAACGCCGCCCTCATCGGGGTCGCAGCGCTGTCCTTCTGGTTCATCGGGCTGATCCCGAGGATCTGCTCGATGGTCCGGATCGCCATGATCTGGGTGTAGTAGTGGCTGTCCACGGTTCCGTGCTTGGCCCAGGGGCTGATGATCTGGACCGGGGCGCGGTGCCCGTCGATGTGGTCGAGGCCGTTCTGGGAGTCGTCCTCGAGCACGAAGATCGCGGATTCCTTCCAGTACTTGCTGTGGCTGATCTCGTCGACGATCCGGCCGGTCGCGAGGTCGTTGTCGGCGACGCCGGCGGCGCCGTTCGGCGGGCCGCCGGTGTGGTCGTTGGACAGCCAGAACATGTTCAGGTTGGCCGGACCGTTCTTCTCGAAGTCACGCTTCCAGATCTCGGTCTTGTAGATGTCGGGGACGTTCAGGTCGAACATCGGGAAGCCCTGTACCGACACCTTGTTCAGCGACGGGATCGCCGAGCCCACCTGGATGGGGAACTGCGTGTCCTGTCCGGTCGCGGCCATGTTCTTGTAGTCGCAGTAGTAGTCCTGCCAGGTCGCCCCGGCCGGCTTCTGCTCGAACGACTGGAACTCGCCGTAGTCCTTCACCGAATGACCGACCGCCTGTGCGCCGGACCAGATGAACCCGGTCCGCTGGTGGCCGAGAGAGTCGTTCTCGGTGTCGTAGGTGCGGATGTACTCGCCGGCCATGGACTCGGAGTACTCCGGGTTGTCGGCCTGCATGAGCCAGTTGTGGCCCTCGGCGGAGTTCGTGCCGACGTCGTAGGTGTTGTCGTACAACCCGAACTGTCGTGCCAGGGCGTGTTGGTTCGGCGTTACGTTCAGGCCGTACTGCGCCAGCGACGCGTCGCCGTTGCCACGCGTGTCGTCGCCGAACACCTGGTCGTAGGTGCGGTTCTCCTTGACGATCAGGAAGACGTGCTTGATCGTCGAGGGGTCACCGAGCCGGTTCGGCACCGCCACCGGTTGCACGCCCGGGTTCGTGCTCTTCAGCACCGAGTCGGGGGTCCAGCCGTTCTGTGTGAAGACCTTCTGCGTCTGGGCCTTGACGACCGTGTCGCTCGGCAGCTTGAACCGCGTCAGGCTCGACGTCGTGTCGTGGGTGCCGTGCCCGGCCGGGTTGTTCGGCCGGCGGGCGTCGATGCCGCGGGTGTTCGACACCAGTACGTCGTTGCCCACCGTGGTGATCTCGGCGGGGAAGTAGTCCGTCGGCAGCAGGCCGACGTAGCTGACGGGCTCCAGTGCGCTGGTGTAGCGGTAGACCGCGACCGCGTTCGCGCGGCCCAGGGTCACCAGCAGGTGTCCGTCGTCGGTGAGGGTCACCGCGTCCGGCTCGTAACCCACCTTGGCCTCCGGCCAGGGCTGGGTCGCGATCGTCTGAACGACCTGGTCCTTGGCGGTGTCGATGACCGACACGTCGTTGGTCGCGGTGTTGGTGACGAACAACGCGCCGTTCTTGACGTACAGCGCGGTCGGGTGCAGGCCGACGTCGATGCTGGTCGGTTCGGCACTCGTGTCGGCCAGGTTGATGACGCTGACCGTGCCGGTGGTGGAGGAGCCGGTCTCGGGGTCGGCCGGCACGTCGGTGTTGTAGGAGTTGATCGTGGTCTCGCCCGCCTTCGCCGGCCGGCCACCCTCGTTGCTGACGTAGAGCTTGTTCCCGACCATGGCCAGGTCCCGCGGTGCGATGCCCACCGCCCAGCTCTGCTGGATGGCCCCGGACGCGGCGTCGATGGCCACCACGCGGTTCTGGCCGTTGACGGCCGCGTAGACGGTCTTGCCGTCGGCGGAGAACACCGCGCCGCTCGCCAGCGCGCGCTTGGGTCCGTCCGCGGGAATCGAGACGAACGTCGGGTTCGCGAGCGAGCCGTCGGCGTTCACGGTGAACCTGCGGTAGCCGTCGGCCTGGCCAAGCCACAACTGCTTGCCGTCGGGAGAGTACGTCGGACCTTCCTGGCCGACGTCGTTGCCGCTGATCTGAAGGTTCGCCTTCGCGTTCTTGCCGACGAGTTGCTGGATCGTCGACGTCTTCAGGTCCACGATGCCCAGCGCCATCCCGCCGTCGGCGAGGGAGGCCGCGAGGTGAGTGCCGTCCGGGCTGACCGAGGACGACATGATCTTGCCGTTGTTGATGACGAGCCGGGTGCCGATCGGCTTGATGTACTGGTCGTCGGAGACCACCAGTCCCTTGTCGGTGGTCTGGCCGACCTGATAGCTGCCGAACGCCACGGTCGAGGCGTAGGCCATGCCCCCGCTGGCGATCGCGAGGGCTGCGGCGCCGGCCGCGATGACACGGATCCGGTTGCCGGCGCGTCGGCCCGGTGGTCTGGCCACCGTGCCGTTCCGGCGTTGACGCCTTACCTGCATGGAATTATCCCTCCGGAGTGGTGGCGAGCAGGTCGACGTTTCCGTCGAACTGCCACAGGGGATTGGGTGCGTCCCCGTTCGGGGTGCGCACCTGGAAGAACCCGTTGACCTCCTTGGGTCCGTCCCCGTCCGCGACGTACCGCCCATCGGCGGTGACGTCGAGCTGGTAGATGGCGGTGCCCACCGCGGTCGCGCCCGGAAGATGCCAGGACACGACGCATCGCCAGTCGTTGCCGGGCCCCTCGTCGGCCACGCGGTCGCCGCCCTTGTCGCAGGACGCGGTGGCGCGCAGCTGTGCCTCGGTGACGCCGGGACGGTGCAGCTGCGCGGTCTGCAGCCGGTAGAGATGGGCGTACGCGGTGGCGAGGGAGTCCTGCACCTTCGTACGTACGATTCCCGTCCCGGCCGCGGGGGTCGTGGCCGCGAGGACGGCGACCGTCAGGGCGACGAGCCCGGCCAGTGGCACGACGCCGCCGGTGAGGACTCGGCGGCCGGATCCGTCGTACGCCAGGTCGGTGAAGTCCCGGCGCAGGAACAGCCGGTACGCCAGCACGGTCGCGGCGACCGCCCACGCGAGACAGACCACGAGGCCGATGAGGAGCGGGCCGGTCTGTACGGGACTGGTGAACAACCCCCGCCAGGCCAGGAACGCCTGACTGGGCAGCGCCAGCCGAACCGGCTCCGGCAGTGGGAGCATCTGTGCGAGCTGCAGGCCGAACGCGAGCAGCGCGGGCATCAGCAGCCCCATCGGCGAGCGGCCCAGTGCGACCGAGCCGAGCAGCCCGACCGCCGCTAACGCGAGCATCGGCACGAGCACGCAGACCCACGCCAGGAGCACGGTGCCGGCGGTGTTCGCGGGGCTCAGGATGTGGCCGTCGAGGCCGACGAGGGGATGGTTGCCGACGGCCAGCAGTCCACCGGTGATCCCGGACGCCGCGAGTCCGGCGGCCAGCAGCAGCAGGACCGTCAGGCTGGCAAGCGCTTTCGTCACAAATATTCGACCCGGTGAGCGGACCGCGACGAGCAGGTGCCGCCAGGTGCCGAGCCGGTCCTCCGCGGCGAACACGTCACCGGCGACCAGCGCGGTCAGCAGCGGAAGCGCCCACGTACAGGAGAACGCGAGCACCACCAGCGAACCCGCCCAGCCGGTGGCGTGCATCCAGCGACCGAACACGGTGTCCGCGGGCAGGGCACTCTGCTGACTCACCACGGCGACGAAGATTGCCGGCGCGATCCAGCAGGCGAGCAGGAGTACGCGAATCCGCCACTGGGACAGCAGTTTCGTCAGCTCGAACCGATAGCCACGCATCATCGGAGCCGGCCGGGCGGCCGCGGTCCGGGGCGGCGCGGTGGTCGCCGTGGTCGCGGTCATCGCCGGGTCTCCTTGCTCGGCTGGGGCTCTTCGCTCGGCTGGGGCTCCGGTGTCGTGTCGTCGCCGGTCAGCGCGAGGAAGGCGGCCTCCAACGGTGGGACGACGGGTCCCAGCTCGCGTACCGCGATACCGGCGCCCACCAGTCGGACGACCAGGTCGTCGAGGGCGGGTACCGGGCCACGGACCACGAGGGTCTCGGCCGCGTCCGGTCGTTCGGCGGCGTTGTCGCCGGACGGAACGCCGAGGCCCGGCGTGTGCAGCGCCACCCGCCGGGCGGCGCGAGGGTCGGAGGTGACCAGGCGGTAGTCGAGTTCGCCGGTCTCGGCGGCCAGCTTGGCCACCGGGCCGGAGAAGACGACGCGGCCGGTGGCGAGGATGGTGACTTCCGAGCACAGCACGGCGAGGTCGTCCATGCGGTGGCTGGAGATGACGACCGCGGTGCCGTGGGCGGCGAGCTCGCTGATGACGCGGTGGACCTGGTGCTTGCCGGCCGGGTCGAGTCCGTTGGCCGGCTCGTCCAGCACCAGCAACCGTGGGGTGGTGAGCAACGCGGCGGCCAGGCCGAGCCGCTGGCGCATGCCGAGGGAGAAGCCGCCCACGCGGTCGTCGGCGACGTCGGTGAGCCCGACCTGCTCCAGTGCGCCGGTGACGCCGGCGGCGTTCTTGGTGTCGTACCCGCGGAGTGAGGCAAGGGCGGCGAGGTTCTGCCGTGCGGTGAGGGAGGGGTACAGCCCAGGTCCGTCGACGAAGCCCGCGACGCCTTCGGGCACGGCGAGGGTTCGTCCGACGGGCGTGCCCAGGATCTCCAGGCGGCCGCTGTCGGCCACCGCCAGCCCCAGCAGCAGGCCGAGCAGGGTGGTCTTCCCGGCGCCGTTCGGCCCGACCAGACCGTGCACCTGACCGGCCGGCACGTCGAGGTCCACACCGTCGAGGGCGACCACCTCGCCGAAGGACTTCGTGACCCCGCGGGCCCTGACCGCGAGGGGTGCGGGGGCTGCGGGGGTGCTGTCCATGTCGGTTTCCCCCCTCGATCGTGAGCTAGGAGAAGGATGTTAACGATCTTGATCGTGCGAAATGGAGCGATAAGTCCAATCTGGCCAAACACCGGATGACTGACCGGTCACACCGCGTGTCTGTCAGGCCCTCGCCGGCGACATCGGAAGTCCGTGAACAGCAGGACGGCCCGCCGGGAATCCCGGCGGGCCGCCTTGGCTGCGACGTTGGGTCGCGAAGGGTCAGTCGTTGTCAGCGGACGGGATGAAGCCTCCCGGCACCTGGTCCGGGGTGTAGAGCTTCTTGTCTCCCGGGTACGGCTTGGTCCAGTCGTGCGCCTCGTACCACGAGAAGCGGTTCATCAGCTCCGGCGGAGCGGAGTCGGCCCGCGCCTGGCTTCCGGTGAAGCGCTGCTTGGTCTTCCAGGCCTCCCACTTCGACGCGAGGTCCTTCTGGGCTGCCGGCACCTTCGCCGTCGGCGGGGCCGCGAAGCTCTGGTTCGCCGTCGCGGGAGTGTCCTGTCCGCAGGCCGGCGGGGTCTTCAGGCCCAGGGTCAGCGAGGTGCGGTTCGGCACCGCGTTGAACGGGGTGTTGTCGGGGGTGTCGTTGAACGCCGCCGCCATCGGGGTGGCCGCGCTGTCCTTCTGGTTCATCGGGCTGATCCCGAGGATCTGCTCGATGGTGCGGATCATCGTGATCTGGGTGTAGTAGTGGCTGTCGACGGTGCCGTGCTTGGCCCACGGGCTGATGATCTGGATCGGGGCACGGTGGCCGTCCACATGGTCGATGCCGGCCTGGGAGTCGTCCTCGACCACGAAGATCGCGGAGTCCTTCCAGTACTTGCTGTGGCTGATCTCGTCGACGATCCGGCCGGTCGCGAGGTCGTTGTCCGCGACCTGCGCGGCGCCGTTCGGCGGGCCACCGGTGTGGTCGTTGGACAGCCAGAACATGTTCAGGTTGGCCGGACCGTTCTTCTCGAAGTCACGCTTCCAGATCTCGGTCTTGTAGATGTCCGGGACACTGGTGTCGAACATCGGGAAGCCCTGCACGGACACCTTGTTCAGCGACGGGATCGCCGAGCCCACCTTGATGGGGTACTGCGTGTCCTGCCCGGTCGCGGCCATGTTCTTGTAGTCGCAGTAGTAGTCCTGCCAGGTCGCCCCGGCCGGCTTCTCCTCCAGCGACTGGAACTCACCGAAGTCCTTCACCGAGTGACCGGCCGCCTGTGCGCCGGACCAGATGAAGCCGGTCCGCTGGTGGCCGAGCACGTCGTTCTCGGTGTCGTAGCTGCGCGTGTACTCACCGGCCGAGGACTCGGTGTATTCGGGGTTGTCGGCCTGCATCAGCCAGTTGTGGCCCTCGGCGGAGTTGGTGCCGACGTCGTAGGTGTTGTCGTACAGGCCGAACTGCTTGGCCATCGCGTGCTGGTTGGGCGTCACGTTGAGGCCGTACTGCGCCAGCGTGGCGTCGCCGTTGCCGCGAGGGTCGTCGCCGAACACCTGGTCGTAGGTCCGGTTCTCCTTGACGATCAGGAAGACGTGTTTGATCGTCGAGGGGTCACCGAGCCGGTTCGGCACCGCCACCGGTCGTACGTTCGGGCTCGTGCTCTTCAGCACCGAGTTAGGTGTCCAGCCGTTCTGTGTGAAGACCTTCTGCGTCTGGGCCTTGATGACCGTGTCGCTCGGCAGCGTGAACTTCTGCAGGCTCGACGTGGTGTCGTGGGTGCCGTGCCCGGCCGGGTTGTTCGGCCGGCGGGCGTCGATCCCCCGGGTGTTGGAGACGAGCACGTCGTTGCCGACCGTGGTGACCTCGGACGGGAAGTAGTCCGTGGGCAGCAGGCCGACGTAGCTCACCGGCTCCAGCGGCTTGGTGTAGCGGTAGACCGCGACAGCGTTGGCCCGGCCGAGTGTGACCAGCAGGTGGCCGTCGTCGGTGAGGGTCACCGCGTCCGGCTCGTAACCCACCTTGGCCTCCGGCCAGGGCTGGGTGGCGATGGTCTGGACGACCTTGTCCTTGGCCGTGTCGATCACCGACACGTCGTTGGTGGCGGTGTTCGTGACGAACAGCGCGCCGCCCTTCGCGTACAACGCGGTCGGGTGAAGGCCGACGTCGATGCTCTGTGCGTCCGAGGCCGGGCTGGCCAGGTCGATGACGCTGACCGTACCCGTGGTGGAGGACCCGGTCTCGGGGTCGGCCGGCACGTCGGTGTTGTAGGAGTTGATCGTGGTCTCGCCCGCCTTCGCGGGACGGCCGCCCTCGTTGCTGACGTAGAGCTTGCCGCCGACGATGGCGAGGTCGCGCGGGGCGATGCCCACGGTCCAGCTGTGGGTGATCTCACCGGTCGCGGCGTCAATCGCCACCACGCGGTTCTGGCCGTTGACGGCGGAGTAGACGGTCTTGCCGTCGCCGGAGAATGCCGCCTCACCCACCAGGGCCTTCTTGGGCCCGTCCGCCGGGATCGTGACGAAGGTCGGGTCCGACAGCGAGCCGTCGGCGCCGACGGTGAACTTCCGGTAGCCGTTCGCCTGGCCCAGCCACAGCTGCTTGCCGTCAGGGGAGTACGTCGGACCTTCCTGGCCGATGTCGTTCCCACTGATCTGAAGGTTTGCCGCCGCGTTCTTGCCGATGAGCTGCTGGACCTTGTAGTCCTTCAGGTCGACGATGGCCAGCGCCATCCCGCCGTCGGTGATCGAGGCCGCCATGTGCGTGCCGTCCGGGCTGACCGAGGACGACATGATCTTGCCGTTGTTGATGACGAGCCGGGTGCCGATCGGCTTGATGTACTGGTCGGCGGAGACCACCAGACCCTTGTCGGTGTTCTGTCCCACCTGCTGGGTGCCGAACGCCTCGGTCGAGGCGTAGGCCATGCCCCCGCCTGCGACGGCGAGTGTTGCGGCGCCGGCCGCGATGACGCGGATCCGGTTGCCGGCGCGTCGGGCCGAGGATCCGGAACGGACCCCCTTGCCCTGCCGGCGTTGACGCCTTACCTGCATGGAATTATCCCTCCGGAGAGTTGACGAGCAGGTCGACGTTCCCGTCGAACTGCCACAGGGGATTGGGTGCATCCCCGTTCGGGGTGCGTACCTGGAAGAAGCCGTTGACTTCCTTCGGTCCGTCCCCGTCCGCGACGTACCGCCCATCGGCGGCGACGTCGAGCTGGTAGATGGCGGTGCCCGTGGCCTGCGCGCCGGGCAGGTGCCAGGTGACGACGCATCGCCAGTCGTTGCCCGGTCCCTCGTCGGCGACGCGGTCGCCGCCCTTGTCACAGGACGCGGTGGCGCGCAGTTGCTTCTCGGCGATGTCGGGCCGGTGCAACTGCGTGGTCTGCAGCCGGTAGAGATGGGCGTACGAGGTGGCGAGGGAGTCCTGCAGCTTGGTGCGTTCGATGCCCGTTCCGCCGGCGGGTGTGGCCGCGGCGACCACCGCGACGGTGAGGACGGCCAGCCCCGCCAACGGGAGCACGCCACCGGTGAGGACTCTGCGGCCGGATCCGTCGTACGCCAGGTCGGTGAAGTCCCGGCGCAGGAACAGCCGGTACGCCAGTGCGGTCGCGGCGACCGCCCACGCGAGACAGACCACGAGGCCGATGAGCAACGGGCCGGTCTGCACGGGGGTGGTGAACAGTCCGCGCCAGGCCAGGAACGCCTGGCTGGGCAGGGCCAGTCGTACGGCCTCCGGCAGTGGGAGCAGCTGGGCGAGCTGGAGTCCGAACGCGAGCAGGGCGGGCATCAGCAGCCCCATCGGCGAGCGGCCCAGTGCGACCGAGCCGAGCAGGCCGACCGCCGCGAACGCAAGCATGGGCACGAGTACGCAGCCCCACGCCAGCAGGACGGTCGCGGCGGCGTCGGCCGGGGTGAGGGTGTGGCCGTCGAGGCCGACGAGCGGGTGGTTGCCCACCGCCAGCAGGCCACCGGCGATGCCGGACGCCGCGAGCCCGGCGGCCAGCAGCAGGAGAACCGTCAGACAGGCAAGGGCTTTGGTGGCGAAGATCCGGCCAGGTGAGCGGACCGCGACCAGCAGATGGCGCCAGGTGCCGAGCCGGTCCTCCGCGGCGAACACGTCACCGGCGACCAGCGCGGTCAGCAGCGGAAGCGCCCACGTACAGGAGAACGCGAGCACCACCAGCGAGCCGGCCCACCCGGTGGTGTGCATCCACCGGCCGAAGACCGTGTCGGCGGGCAGGGCACTCTGCTGACTCACCACGGCGACGAAGATCGCCGGGGCGATCCAGCAGGCGAGCAGGAGTACGCGAATCCGCCACTGGGACAGCAGTTTCGTCAGCTCGAACCGATAGCCGCGCGCCAGCGGAGCCGGCCGGGCCTCGGTGGTTCGGGGCGGCGCGATCGTCGCGGTCATCGGCTCGTCTCCTCGGCGCCGGTCAGCGCCAGGAAGGCGGCTTCGAGTGGAGGCATGACGGGGCCGAGCTCCCGTACGGCCACGCCGGCGCCCACCAGCCGGACGACCAGGTCGTCCAGGGACGGCACGGGTCCGCGGACGACGAGTGCGTCGGCGGCGCCCGGTCGTTCGGCGTCGTCGTGACCGGGCGGCAGGCTGAGCCCAGGAGTGTGCAGTGCGACTCGGCGCGCGGCGCGGGGGTCGGAGGTGACCAGGCGGTAGTCGAGTTCGCCGGTCTCGGCGGCGAGTTTGCCCACCGGTCCGGAGAACACGACCCGGCCGGTGGCGAGGAGGGTGACTTCCGAGCACAGCACGGCGAGGTCGTCCATGCGGTGGCTGGAGATGACGACCGCGGTGCCGTGGGCGGCGAGCTCGCTGAGGACGCGGTGCACCTGGTGCTTGCCGGCCGGGTCGAGTCCGTTGGCCGGTTCGTCGAGCACGAGTAGTTGTGGGTGGGTGAGGAGTGCGGCGGCCAGGCCGAGCCGTTGGCGCATGCCGAGGGAGAAGCCGCCCACGCGGTCGTCGGCGACGTCGGTAAGGCCGACCTGGTCCAGCGCGTCGCCGACCCCGGCGAACTTCGGTACGTCGTACCCGCGAAGGGATGCGAGGGCGGCGAGGTTCTGCCGCGCCGTCAGGGAGGGATACAGGCCCGGTCCGTCGACGAAGCCGGCCACGCCCTCCGGCACGGCGAGGGTTCGGCCGACGGGCGTACCCAGGATCTCCAGGCGGCCGCTGTCGGCCACCGCCAGCCCCAGCAGCAGGCCGAGCAGGGTCGTCTTCCCGGCGCCGTTCGGCCCGACCAGACCGTGCACCTGACCGGCCGGCACGTCGACGTCCACACCGTCGAGGGCGACGACGTCGCCGAAGGACTTGGTGAGTCCGCGCGTTCTGACCGCGGGAATGTCGTCCACGCCGGTTCCCCTCCGCTTGGTTGGCAAGGGGAACGTAATGATCTTGGATTGCCTCGGCGGGGCGCGCAGCCGAACGTTCGGCAAACGCGGGCGGTACGTCGGTGACCCAGCTTCGGCATTCCCTGCCCGGTGGGCCGAGTACGGCCACTCGTGTCGACGCGGGCCGCCGGAGCCTGCAGGCTGAGCCGAGCACTCGCGTCTCGTCAGATGTTCTGCCAGATGTCTCGCAGTCTTCAGCGAAGGGCCGGCGACGAATGCTCTGCCATCTCAGTAAAGGGATTCGCCGGGTCGGTGTGGTCGTCCTCGCCGGCCTGCTGCTGGCCGGTGTGCTCTGCCCGCCCGCTTCGGCCGCTCAGTCGCCCGCGCGGGAGGGCGCCGATCGCGCGACCTGGGCCGAGCGTGCGTTCACCTCGTACGCCGCTCTGCAGCGCCATCTCTACCTCGGCGCCGACCAGCACCACCTGTACCTGGAGAGGTATCCGCGCGAGCCGGCCGACAACGCGTACTCCTAACTGTGGCCGATGCGCGAGGCGACGGCGGCGACCATCGACCTGTCGATCGTGCCCGGTTCCGGCAGGCGCCTGCGGTCCGACATCCGCGACCGCTTCGCCGGCCTGTCCGCCTACCTGGATCCGGACCACAGCCCGCCCGGCTACGCGTCCTACGTGGTGCCTCCGCTGGGCGGTGGTGGCGACCTGTTCTACGACGACAACGCGATCGTCGGCCTGGAGTTCGTACGCCGGTATCTGCTCGAGCGCCGGGTCGCGGACCGGCGCAGTGGCGAGCGGATCTTCGACGTGCTCACCACGGGTTGGGACACCGACACCTCACACGCCTGTCCCGGTGGGATGTTCTGGGTGGACGCGACCTGGACGTCGATCCGGGCCGCGAACGTCACCGGGCTCACCGCCGAACTCGCCGCGCACCTGTACGAGCTGACCCGCGACAGGTCCTACCTGGACTGGGCGAAACGCCTCTACGACTGGAACCGCAACTGCCTGCGGTCCGCAGAAGGCCTGTACCAGAACGACATCAGCTTCGACGGCACGGTCAACCCGACGCTGTGGATCTACAACTCCGGGGCGATGATCGGTGCGGGCGTTCTGCTTCATCGTGCCACCGGTGATTCGCGCTATCTCGCCCAGGCCCGCGCCGACGCGGACGCAGCGCTGGACTACTGGACCGAGGGCAACCGCTACTTCGACCAGCCCGCGGTGTTCAACGCGATCTTCTTCAAGAACCTCTTGCTGCTCGACTCGGTCCGGCACGACGCGCGCTACCGTTCCGTCGTCGAGGCGTACGCCGAACACACCTGGCAGCACAACCGCGACCCCGACCTGGGGCTCTTCCGCTTCCCGCCGTCCGGTGGTGGCCCGTACGACCCGTCGTACCGGCCGGAGACGCTCGAGCAGGCGGCGATGGTCCAGACGTTCGCGTTGCTCGCCTGGGATCGGGGCCACTACCGGTTCGCCGCCTGAGGCGTGCGCGGGGCCGACCACAGCCGCACGCTGAGCACCGCCGCGACGGCGATCGCGGCGGCCGCCGTCGCGGCGACTCCCGGCCAGCCGACCGTGTTCACCAGGCCACCTCCGACGGCCGTTCCCAGACTGCCGCCGACGAAGTAGACCACCATGTAGGTGCTGTTGAACTTCGCCGGGCGGCGTGGATCGATGCTCAGGACCCTGCTCTGGTTGGCGACCTGGGCAGCGAACAGCCCGGCGTCGAACAGCGCCAGCGTGACCAGCAGGACGGGTGCGACGTCGAGGGTGAACACCATCGTGACGGTGCACACGAAGGACAGGGCAAGGCCGCCGAGGATGACTCTCGGCGACCCGTGGCGGTCCGCGAGCGCGCCGGCGACGCGGGTGGCCACGATACCGAGCAGGCCGGCCAGCGAGTACGACCCGATGGCCGTGGGGGAGAGCCGAAGGGGCGGGAGTGCGAGCGCCAGCGACAGACCCACCCAGACGAGGCTGAACGAGAAGAACCACAGGGCTCCGGAGACCGCGGAGACCCGCAGCACCCGGTGAGTGGCGACCCGGGTCGGCAACGACCGGATCACGTCGAGGTACTTCTCGGCCGCGGCCACCCGCGCGCGGGGAAGAACGACGCCGGCAGCGGCCGCGACCGCGACGCACGCCACGGCGAAGATCAGCAGCGTCCACCGCCACCCGACCCTGTCGGCCAGCGCTCCGCCGGCGATCCTGCCCGCCAGGATGCCCGCGGAGATCCCCGCGGTCACGCTTCCCACGGCCCGGCCGCGGTGCTGGGGAGGTGAGTGCTTGCCGGCAAGGGTGCTCAGCTGAGCTCCGGTGCTGGAGCACATACCCGAGACCAGCAACCCGGCGCCGAGGGCGAGCGGGCTCCGCGCCGCCGCCGCGAGCACCAGGCCGGCGGCCAGGCAGGTGAGCTGACCGGCGACGAGCCGGTTCGGCGGCAGGTGATCGACCAGGGGAACGAGGGTGGCGAGCCCGAGCAGGTATCCGACGATCGCCGATCCCGCGACCACACTGACGACCGGCACCGTCGAGCCCAGGTCGCCGGCGACGGTGGTGAGTTCGGGTTGGATGGCGTAGCTCGTCGACGTGGCCAGGGCGGCTGCGAGGGCCAGGAAGGCAACCGCGGTTCCGCCGAGCCGGGCGGGGTTGTGGTGTGGCTCCTGGTTCAGGGCGGGCGAGAGGGCGTTCGCTGATCTGCTCACCCGCTGACCCTAGGAACGTGGCCGGCCGCGGTGCTGGCGCGTTTCGGACCTCACCGACCGTGCGACAGCTTTCCCAGAATTCCTGCCAGTCCGGTAAGGAGGCGGGTATCCGGCCCGCTTCCGGCCCTAGCGTGGCCGACCTAGGTAGAGATCCGAGCCACGCCCCAGGAGGAACCCGACTCATGAAGCCCATCGTCATCGAACGACCGGACGGCCGCGACGACGGCGAGGACTGGACCGAGAACTACGAGTTGCTGCCCGGCGCGGGCAACGTCTCGATCATCCTGGAGTCCACCAGCCAGGCGGGTGTCGGTCCCCGTCTGCACCAGCATCCCTACGCGGAGACGTTCGTCATCCGCCGGGGATCCGCCACCTTCACCGTGGGCGACGACAAGGTCGAGGCACACGCCGGCCAGGTGCTCGTGGTGCCGGCGTACACACCACATAAGTTCTCCACCGGCGCCGGTGGCTACGAGGCCGTCCACATCCACGCCAACGCCCGCTTCGTCACCGAGTGGCTCGAGTAGCGTGACCGGACCATCTAGGGAAGCATGCTGCGCGCGCTGAGGGTGCTGGTGTACGCGGCCGCGTTCGTGGCGCCACCGGTGCTGGTGAGTGTCTTCGGGGTGCAGGCGGCCCTGGCCGATCGCTACGACCCGCCGCCGGCCTCGGCGCGGACCACCGCGGGCAGCGCTCGACCGGTGCCGCCGGAACACGATCCGGACAAGCCGACGGTCGTCGTGCTGCTGAGCAACCGGGGCCTGGAGATCACCGACGCACTCGCGCCCTACGAGGTGTTCGCCGAGTCCGGTGCGTTCAACGTCTACACCGCCGCCCCGGAGCCGGCCCCCGCGATCCTCAGTGGTGGGCTGGACGTGATTCCCCACCTCTCGTTGGCCGAACTCGACCGGCGGCTGTCCGGGAAGGATCCGGAGGTGGTCGTGGTCCCGGCCATGTGGGCCGTCGGCTCCGTCGAGCAGCGTCCGGTCGCCGACTGGCTGCGGCGCCACGCCGCCGGGGTGCGGACCGTGATGTCGGTGTGCGACGGCGCCGAGGTGCTCGCCGACGCCGGCCTGCTCAGGGGACGCCGGGCCACGGCCAACTGGGCGAACCTGGCGAAGTGGTCGCGTCGCTATCCCGGCACCGACTGGGTGCGAGGGAAGCGGTACGTCGAGGACGGCAACGTGCTGAGCGCCGCCGGTGTCACCTCCGGCACCAGTGCCGCGCTGCACGTGGTCGGCCGCTATGTCGGCGTACGGAACGCCCACCGGCTGGCGGCCACGATCGGGTATCCGGACTCCCGGTTGGGTTCGGAGCCGTCGATCCGCGCCGACTCCCTGACCCGGTCCGACCGGGCCCTGTACGTACTCGGCGGGGCCTACGACTGGAACCGGCCGAGGGTCGGGATGGTCCTGACGCCGGGAGTCTCCGAGATCGAGCTCGCCTCCGCCTTCGACACCTATCCCGGTCCTGCCTTCGCGTCCAGGACCACGTCGCTGGCCGCCGGGGGACGGCGGACGCCGGTCACGACCGAGCACGGCCTGCGACTGGTCCCGCGGCACGATCTCGCCGACGCCCCGCTGCTGGACCTGGACCGGCTGATGGTGCCCGGCCGCGACGCGGCCGCCCACCTCGACCCGAAGCTGCGGTCCTGGGCTGGTCGACAGGGCCTGCCGCTGGAGTTCGTACACGCCGCACCTGCCGGGGGTTTCGCGTTCGACGCGACACTGGCCGACCTGGCCCGGCACGAGAACGCACCACTCGCGCGGTTCACCGCCCGGCTGCTGGAGTACCCCTCCGGTCACCTCACCCTGGCCGGCGCGGGGTGGCCGATCAGCCTGTGGGTGCGGCCCCTCGCGCTGGGCCTGCTGGGCGTAGGCGCCGTCGCTACCCTGGACCGGATCGGCCGCCGGCTGATCCGCCGGGCAAGAGGAAGGACCGGACCACGATGGGCACGATCAAGGTCGTCAACTTCGTCACGCTCGACGGTGTGATCCAGTCGCCGTTGTTCGCCGACGAGGATCGCGACGGTGGCTTCGTGGCGGGTGGTTGGGTGTCGGACCGGATGGACGATGCGGTCGCCGCTGTCATGAGCGCCGAGACGACTTCCGCCGCGGCCATGTTGCTCGGCCGCCGCACCTACGACGGTTTCGCCGCCGCCTGGTCCGGAGCCGAGCCTTCCGATCCCGTCGACGCCATGAACCGGATGCCGAAGTACGTCCTCTCGCGGGAGGGCACTTCCGGTTCGTGGCAGCACACGGTCGCCCTGTCCGAGGTCGCCGACGTCGAGCGGGTGAAGCTCGACACGGACGGCACCATCGTCGTCTTCGGCAGCAGTGGCCTGCTGCCGGCGCTGTTCGCCGCCCGCCTCGTCGACGAGCTGTGCCTGCTGGTGTTCCCGGTGGTGCTCGGGGCCGGCAAACGGATGTTCTCCGACGGCACTCCACCACTGGAGTTCCGGCTGCTCGACAGCGACAGCACGCCGACCGGGGTCGCTGTGCTTCGTTACGCGCTCGGTTGACGACCGGACCGGTTCGGGTCGGCCCGCACTGCCCGGCGCGCCCGGCACTGCCCTGCGCGCACGGCCGATCAGGGCGAGGTATGAGCCTGGGTGTGGCGGAAGGTCCGAGGGCTGGTCCCGAACTTCGACACGAAGGCCTGCCGCAGGCTCTCCGCCGACGCGAAGCCCGACCGGCGGGCGACCTGGGACAGGGGGAGGTCGGTGGTCGCCGCGAGCCGGGCCGCCACCTCCAGCCGAGTCCGCCGTACGACGTTGGCCGGGGTCTCGCCGAGCTCGGCCCGGAAGAGCCGGTGAAGCTGGCGCGGACTCACGCCGACCATCGCCGCCAGCGTCTCGGTCCGAAGGTCGTCGTCCGGGTGCGCCGCGGCGTGGTCGACCACCCGGCGTACCGTCGCGTCCCCCGGCCGCGGTGTGCGGGTGAACACGCTCATCTGCGCCTGGTTGCCGGGCCGCTTCAGGTAGGCGACCATGCCCATGGCCACCCAGCGGGCCAACTCGGGTCCATGGTCTTCCTCGACGAAAGCGAGGGTGAGGTCGAGTGAGGCGGTGACGCCGCCGGAGGTGGCGACGTTGCCGTCCCGTACGAAGATCGGCGCCGGGTCGATCGAGACCTTCGGGTAGCGGGCGATCAGGTCGTCGGCGTAGAACCAGTGGGTCGTCGCGCGCCGTCCGTCCAGCAGCCCCGCCTCGGCGAGGATGGCGGTGCCGGTGCACACCGAGGCCACCCGGCGGACCCGGGACGCCAGCTGCCGTACGCCGTGGACGAGCCGCAGGTCCGCGGCCGCGGCGAGGTGCCCGTCCCCTCCGGACACGATCAACGTGTCCACCGTCTCCCGGACGTCGGACAGGTCCAGCTGTGCGCGCAGGACCAGGCCCGACTCGCACACGATGTCGCGCCCGTCCACCGTCGCCAGCCGGACGTCGTACGCCGGCCGCGCGCCGAGCCGGGTGGCCAGCATCAACGCGGAGGTGACGCACGCGATGTCGACCAGCTCGGCGCGTTCGTATCCCACCACCACAACCGACCGCTCGGACATCCGGCCAGACTAGGACACGGCGAAGCGGGTCAGGAGTGGGTGAGCCACTCTGCGTAGAACATGCCGACGCCGGTGGCGACGAGGATGCCGCCGATGATCCAGAAGCGGATCACGATGGTGATCTCGGGCCAGCCCTTGAGCGCGAAGTGGAACTGGATGGGGGAGTTCAGGAAGATCCGGCGCGGGGTGCCGGTGAGCCGCCGGGTCAGTTTGAAGTAGCCGCGCTGCAGGATCACCGAGGCGTTCGCCGCGACGTACAACCCGCCGATGACGACGAGGAGCAGCTCGGTCCGGGTCGTGATGGCCAGCCCGGCGATGGCGCCGCCGAGCCCGAGGGCGCCTGTGTCACCGATGAAGATCCGGGCCGGGTTGGCGTTCCACCACAGGAATCCGGCGCAGGCGGCGGCCAGGGAGAACGCGAGAATGGCGAGGTCGTACGGGTCGCGTACCTGATAGCAGCCGGGCAGGACGCCCGCGCTGCAGGACTGCTTGAACTGCCAGACACCGATGACCGTGTAACCGGCGAAGACGAGGGTGCAGGTGCCCGCGGACAGTCCGTCCATGCCGTCGATCAGGTTCACGCCGTTCGAGGTGGCCGATACCATGAACAGCGCCCACAGCACGAACACCACCGCTCCCAGTTGCAGGCCGGGCAGGTCGCGCATGAACGAGACGAACGTCGACGCGGGGGTGAGCCCGTCCGCGTCGGGTAGCCGGACGGCGAGGACGGCGAACACGACGGCGACGAGGGTCTGGCCGATCAGCTTGGTGCGGCCGCGCAGACCGAGGTTTCGTTCCCGGGTGATCTTCAGGTAGTCGTCGAGGAAGCCCACCACGCCGAGGCCGACCAGCAGAAGCAGGACGAGCACGCCGGACGCCGAGGGCCCGGAGCCGGCGACGAGGTGCGCGGCCAGATAGCCGACGGCAGCGGCGGCGATGACGGCCGAACCGCCCATCGTGGGCGTGCCCTGCTTGACCTGGTGCATCGGCATGTCGTCGTGGATCGGCTGGCCGAGCCCCTTTCGCAGGAAGAACCGGGCCACCATGGGCGTCAGCGCCAGGGACAGAACCAGCGAGAGCGCGCCGCCGAACATGATCGCCTTCATGACACCACCGTGGGGGAGGGGAAACGGTACGGGAACGGTAACGGGGCCGGTCCCGCCGGCCACGGTCGCGGTCGGCTGAGGTCGGCGCCGTGGTCGGCCGTGGTCGGCCGTGGATCACGGCTGCCCTTGACGACGCGGTGTCCCTGCCCGGAGGATGCCCGGGACCGGCGCGATCTCTGTGCGTTCGCGTTCGTTCATCCACAGTCACGACGCACGCGGCGACGTGACAGGTGAGGAGGCACGGTGGCCGCCCGACTCACAGCAGCCCTGACCATCGCGGCGGCGGCAGTGCTCGTGCCGATGTCGGTGCCGATGCCGGGAGCGGTCGCCGCTCCGGCGAACGCTCCGGCGGAGACTCCGGCGGACCTGCCGAAGGTGTGGCCGACTCCTCAGCAGGAGAGCGCCCGCGACGACGGGTTCACGCTGACCACCACCGTGGGCCTCGTCCGCGGGAGCACGACGGACCCCTCGGCGGAGAAAGTGGTCAGGGACACGCTCACCCGCGCGGGGGTCACCGACATCGTGGCCACCGACGGGGACGACCCGGGTACGCCGGTGACGGTGTGGCTCGGTGGCGGCAAGGACGTCCTGACCGGGCTGGGAGTCGACGGACCGTCGGGACTGCCCGCCGAGGGCTACGTGCTCGCGGCCGGTCGTACGCCCGACGACCGTGCGCAGGTCGTGCTCGACGGCGCCGACGCGGACGGCACCTACTACGCCGCCCAGAGTTTCCGCCAGCTCGTACGGCAGCAGGCCGGTCCGGACGCGCTGCCCGGTGTCGCGATCCGGGACTGGCCGAGCATGCGCTACCGCGGCTCGATCGAGGGCTTCTACGGAACGCCGTACACCCAGGCGGACCGGCTCGACCACGTGGACTACCTCGGCGCGCACAAGCTGAACACGTACGAGTACGCGCCGAAGGACGACCCGTTCCACCGCGAACGCTGGCGCGACCCCTATCCGGCGGACAAGCTCGCCGAGCTCGGCACGCTGGTGGACCGAGCGCGCCAGAACCACGTCGACTTCACCTTCGCGCTGTCGCCGGGGCTGTCGATCTGCTACTCGTCCCAGGCCGATCTCGACGCGCTGCTGGCGAAGTTCGACGCGATCTACGCCCTGGGCGGCCGGGCGTTCAACGTGCCGCTGGACGACATCGACTACAACACCTGGCACTGTGACGCGGACCCGGCGAAGTTCGGGACCGGCGCCGCCGGTGCGGGCAAGGCGCAGGCGTACCTCCTCAACCGTGTGCAAGCCTGGGTTGACAGCAAGGGTGACGTGGCTCCGTTGCAGATGGTGCCGACGGAGTACTACAACACCACCGAGTCGCCGTACAAGAGGGCCATCCGCGACAACCTCGATCCGCACGTCGTCGTGCACTGGACGGGTGTGGGGGTGGTGCCGACCACGATCACCAACGCCCAGGCCGCCGCGGCGAAGGCCGTCTTCGGGCACCAGATCCTGGTCTGGGACAACTACCCGGTCAACGACTACATCGCCGGCCGGCTGCCCCTCGGCCCCTACACCGGGCGTGAGCGCGGGTTGTCCGAGCACGTGGTCGGGGTCATCTCCAACCCCTCGAACCAGGCCGCGACGAGCAAGCTCGCGTTGTTCTCCTTCGCCGACTTCTCCTGGCACGACGCGACGTTCGACGACCGGGCGGCGTGGGAGGCGGCGCTGAACGAGCTCGCCGGAGGGGACGCCGCCACGGCGGCCGCGCTGGCGATGTTCGCGGACGTGTCGACCTACGACGGAACGCTGCACAAGACCCAGGCACCCGAGCTGCGCCGGCGGATCGACACCTTCTGGTCCACCTGGGAGGCCGGCGACCGCGGTGCGGCGATCGCGGCTCTTCGAGCGTACGTCCAGGCGCTCGGCAAGGCACCGAGTGTGATCCGCGCGGGGGTGACCGACCCACGGTTCGTGCCCGAGGCGACCGCCTGGCTGGACGCGACACAGCTGTGGGCGCAGGCAGGGCTCGCCGCACTCGACATGCTGGACGCCCAGGTCGCCGACGACGGCGCGCGGGCGTGGCGGGACCGGCAGCGGATCGCGCCGCTGATCGAACGGGCCAAGGCGATCCGGGACACGCGCGCCCCGCACAACAGCACCTACCCGCGGATCGCCGACGGTGTGCTGGACAGGTTCATCGCCGACGCCGAGGAGGCCAACGACAAGTGGCTGGGGCTGACCAAGACCCGGCCCGTGCCGACGACGACGCTCGGGACGTACGCCGACAACGCGCCGGACCGTATGGTCGACGGTGACCTCGGCACCTTCTACTGGACCGACAGTCCGCCCTCGCCGGGCGACTCGGTGGGTGTCGACCTGGGCGCGGTGCACGAGATCGGTGACGTCGCCGTCCTGATGTCCAAGGCGGGCAGCGCGAACGACTACATCCACGCCGGCACGCTGGAGTACTCCGCCGACGGGCAGTCGTGGACGGCGCTCACGACCGGGACCACCGCGGAGGTGCGGGCGAGCGCACCGGCCGGGACGACCGCGCGGTACGTCCGTTACCGGGCCACCGGCGGCAACGACGGCTACTGGCTGGTGGTACGCGAGTTCTCCGTGGAGGTACGCGATTCCCACGACGTCACGTACTCGGTGTCGGGAGGCCCCTCCGCCGGCGACGGATCGTCGCTGCGGGCCGCGGCGGACGGGACCGTCGACACGTGGTACCGCGCCGCGTCGACTCCGGCCGACGGTGACGCGCTCGTCGTGACGGCATCGCGGAGCAGGCCGCTGGCAAGTGTCGTCGTGCTGACGTCGCCGGACGCGCGGGCGAAGGTGCAGGTGCGCGACGGCTCACGGCGCTGGCGCACGCTGGGCGCGCTGGCTCCCGACTTCACCGAGCTGTCCGCGGGTGGACGGGAGACCAACGCCGTCCGGCTGGTGTGGGCTACCGGCTCCCCGCCGCCCGCGGTGGCCGAGGTCGTCTTTCGGTACGCCCGGGGATAGTGCTTGACCGATCGTTCCAGAAAATCTAGGCTGACGCTCGTGGCGAGGACCAAGGAGTTCGACCCGGACGCGGCGGTGCAGTCGGCGCTGGAGCTGTTCTGGCGGCGTGGCTACGAGGCGACGTCGATGGCGGACCTGGTCGAGCACCTCGGCATCGGGCGGGCCAGTCTGTACGCCACCTTCGGCAGCAAGCACGACCTGTACCTGACCGCTATGGACCGGTACTGCGAGAGCCGGGATTCACGCAACCTGCGCGAGCTGTCCGCGCCCGGGCCGGCGCTGCCCGCCGTACGAGCGCTCGTACGCCGGTTCGCCGCCGACGCCGCGGACGAGAAGGCCGGCCCTGTTGGGTGTTTCGTCACCAACACGGCCGCCGAGCTCGCGCCGCACGACCCGGCGGCGGCCCGGCGCGTCGAGCACAGCTGGGACCAGTCGGAGACGATGCTGCACTCCGCGCTCGTCCGGGCCCAGGCGCAGGGCGAGCTCCCCGGCGACCGCGATCCGCGTGCCCTCGCCCGCATGCTGCTGGTGTTCCTGCAGGGCCTGCGGGTCGTCGGCAAGGCGACGTCGGATCCGGCCCGCATCCGCGACGCCGCCGACCAGGTGCTGGCCCTGCTCGACTGACCTCCCCGACTCGCGTTCCCCGACGGTGCCGAACGCTATGTCGCTTCGTCTACCCCGATAATGGATCGATCGTTCTGAAATGGAGTCGCCATGACCAGTCGTTTCACCGGCCGGACCGCCCTCGTCACCGGCGCGGGTTCGGGTATCGGCCGAGCCGTCGCGCTCGCGTTCGCCGCCGAGGGGGCGAACGTCGTCGTCGCCGGACGCCGGCCCGAGCCGCTCGAGGAGACGGTGGCGCTGATCGAACACGCGGGTGGCGACCACGGCAAGGCGATGACGTTCCCGGCGGACGTGAGCAGCGCGGTCGACGCGACGGTACTCGTGCAAGCCGCGGTTGACACCTTCGGTTCCCTCGACGTCGCGGTGAACAACGCCGGCGTCCTGCGCGGTGGCGGAACCTCCCTGGCCGACCTGCCGGAGGCGGACTGGCAGGCCCAGCTCGACATCAATGTCACCGGCGTGTTCCACGCCCTGCAGGCGCAGATCCGGCAGATGCGCACCCAGCCCGGCGGTGGGTCGATCGTGAACATCGCCTCCCAGTTGGGCATGCATGCCCGTCGGCCGGGCACCGCGGCCTACGCCACCACCAAGGCCGCCGTCACCGCGCTGAGCCGGGCCGCGGCGCTGGACCATGCCGGCGAGGGCGTCCGCATCAACGTGGTCAGCCCCGGGCCGACCGCGACGTCGATGTCCCTGCGCGGGGGCGAGACCGAGGCGGAGCGGGCGGAACGCGTCCGGCACGACCTACCGCTGGGCCGGGTGTCCGCGACGGAGGAGATCGCCGCCGCCGTGCTGTATCTCGCCTCCGAGGACGCCGCGTCCGTGGTGGGTGCCGACCTGGTGGTCGACAGCGGCGCCGCCCTCTGAACTGTCAACCGGACCTGGACGATCGGATCCCCGCGATGCTGCTGCCCGTCCTCTCCCTGATGCTGGTGGTGTTCAGCTTCACCACCGGTGAGTTCGTGATCTCCGGCATCCTGCCGGAGGTGGCCGACGGCCTGTCGGTCTCGGTCGCCGCGGCCGGGCTGCTGGCCTCGGCGTACGCCGTCGGAATGATCGTCGGCGGCCCGGTCGTCACCGTCATGACGGCCAGGCTGGCCCGCAAGCCCCTCGTCGTCGGCCTGGTCGCCGTGTCACTGCTGGCCAACGCGGCGTCCGCCCTGGCGCCGAACTACCCGGCCCTGCTGGCTTCCCGGTTGGCGGCCGGTCTGGTGGTGGCCACGTTCTTCGCGGTCGCGATCGCCACGGCGGTGTCGATGGCACCGCCCACGAAGCAGGCGTCGACGGTGGCGAAGGTGACCCTCGGCATGAACCTCGGGATCATCCTCGGCGCGCCGATCGGGACGTTCGTCGGCCAGCACTTCGGCTGGCGGGCGACCTTCGCGGCCATTGCCGTGCTCACCCTTGGCGCGCTGGCGATGGTGCTGCGATTCGTCCCGGCCGAGCGCCGGCCGGACAGTGGTTCGGTGGTGGCGGAGCTACGGGTGTTCGCCGACCGGAACGTTCAGCTCGCCTTGGCGCTGACGGCCGTCGGCAACGTCGGGATCGTCACAGTCTTCATCTACCTCGCTCCCTTGCTGACCGACGCCGGAGGATTTGCCGCCACCTCGGTGCCGGTGCTCCTGCTGGTCTACGGCGCCGGCGCGGTCGTGGGGAACTTCGCCGGTGGCCGGCTGTCGGACCGCGCCGGAGTGCTGTCGCTGGTGGGACTGCTCGCGGCCCTGGCCGCCGTCCTCCTGCTGGCTTGGCTGTCCAGCGGGATCCGGCCGGTCATGGTGGTGCTCGTGTTCGGGATGGGCCTGCTGGGGTTCGCGATCATCCCCGGAATGCAGACCCGGGTCGTGACCGCGGCGGCCACGGCACCCACTCTGGCCGTGGCGGTCAACGCGTCCGGCTTCCAGCTCGCGGCGGCGTTCGCCGGCTGGCTGGGCGGGCGGCTGGTCGACAGCGCTCCGGGGACGTGCTCCATCTATCTGGCCGGCGCGCTCCTCACGCTGGCCGGCCTGGCCGTCGCGCTGCACGCGCTGCGACGAGACAGGCAGGCAGTCCGCGTCCCGGCGACCTAAGCTCTCCTGTACGGCAGGTCGCTTCGGCGGAAGGAGCCGGGACGTGAACCGCTCATGGACTTTGCACACCATCCGCGGACGGACCGCCGGGACGGCCGCAGTCGTCGCGTTCCTCGCTGGCGGCTGTGGGGCCGCCGACGCCGGTGAAGGCGAGCCGGCCCCGTGGGACGAGATCTCCGACTACTCGTTCACGCTCGAGTACTTCGACGGCAAGTGCGGTGGGACGTCCCGCGGCGCCTGGTCGCTCACCGTCCACGACGACGAGACCACCGACGTGAGGCCGCTGAACGCCCCGGCCAGAACGAGTACCTGGCCAGAAGGTGCTCCCACCCTCAAAGAGCTGTATATGGAAGCACTCGACCTCACGAGGGGGAGCTCTTATGACGTCGTGCGCATCAAGTACGAGGACCGCCAGTACGACCGGCGCCCGACCAGTTTCTACTACCTGGACCGAGGGTCTGGCGGGTCGGAGGGTTGCGAGACCTTCACCGACTTCCGGCCACTGGGGGCAATCTCGAATTGACGGTAAACAGGTTCGAGATCGACGAACCGCTGGTGCGCTCGCTGGTGCGGGCACAGCATCCGGACCTCGCGGACTTGGAGCTTCGCCCGGTGGCCGGGGGATGGGACAACCAGCTGTGGCGGCTGGGGGACCACCTGGCCGTTCGATTACCACGCTCTCAGCGCGCACCGTCGCTTCTTCACAAGGAGCAACGCTGGTTGCCCGTACTCGCATCGCGGCTCCCGCTGCCCGTGCCGGTTCCGGTGCGAGACGGTGAACCCTCCGCGCTCTTTCCGATGCCGTGGGCCGTCACGACGTGGGTGCCGGGCGAACCCGCGGACCGCATCCCGATCAGCCGCGGTCCACACGCGGCGGAAACCCTGGCCGGGTTCCTGCGGGCTCTGCACGTACGCGCACCCGCGGGGGCGCCGGCGAACCCGAAACGCGGTGTGCCCCTCGGTGCTGTCGCGACCGAGTTCGAGCAGAAGCTCGAGGCGGTCGACGCAGGCGTCGAGGTCGCGGACGTCCGCAGCGTCTGGAACGACGGCGTCACGGCTCCCGGCTGGAACGGTCCGCCGGTGTGGATCCACGGTGATCTTCACCCGGCGAACGTCGTCACCTCGGCCGGCACGCTGTCCGGCGTACTCGACTTCGGTGAGCTCTGTGCCGGCGATCCGGCGACCGACCTCGCGGCCGCGTGGCTGTTGCTGCCGGCAGGCACGGCATCGCACTTCTTCGCGTCGTACGCGATCGCCGACGACGCGACGGTCCGGCGGGCACGTGCGTGGGCAGTCCTGCGCGGTGTCTCCCTCATCGGGATCGGCCAGGCGGCAGAACGCGGTCTGCCCGGCGGGCAGCCGACCTGGGGATCCGCGGGCCGGGCTACCCTCGACCGCGTCCTGGCCGCCGGCTGAGGTCACCCACGGCGCACGGTCGTACTCAGTGAACGGTCCTCCGATGCGGCCGGTACCGGCCGCCGGGCGGGGCGCGTTGACACCCAAATCGGGGCGCGGCTAGCGTCGAGAGTTGACCTTGCGTGCTGTCCGCCCACTGCCGTGCCGATGTGCGACGCAGAGCTCCCGCCATGTCGGTCGACGTAGCCGTTCGGGCTGCCGAAGGGGTAAGTGATGCTGGATACGTTCCAGGAGCAGGGGTACGCCGTCTTCCCGGACTTCCTCGGCAAGGAGGAGATCGAGACGCTGAAGGTGGCCGTCGACGAACACGCGTCGACCAGGCCGCAGCGGAACGCGTACGAGAGCAACGAGATCGGGGCGCTCACCTGGCATCCGCGGGCACTCGAGCAGGTGGACAAGGTGATGGGCGGGCAGCGGTACGTCTTCCACCACATCCACGCCGCGCGGCACGACGCCGGCACCAGGGGCGTCGCCTGGCACCAGGACTACGAGCAGTACCCGCAGACCAACCGTTCGCACCTGATGGTGCACGTGTTCTTCTACCTCAACGGACTCAACGGCACGATCGGCGACCTGCTCCTGGTGCCCGGCTCGCAGGACCACGCCGTGGAGAGCAACGCACTGACGTTCCTCGGCGACTCCGACCTGCCGGGGTCGATCACGGTCGACGACGTCTCGCCCGGCTCGATGCTGATCGTGCACTCGGGCATGTGGCACGCGCGCCGGGCCAAGCCGGGCGGTGAGGGCAGCCCGCGCTTCTTCATCGACATGTCGTTCTGCCAGTCGGGGGTGAAGTGGCCGTCGTACGGGCGAGGGGACGGCATGCTCGCCGACCTGCGGGCGCGGCACGAGGCCGACGGCGGCACCCGGCCCTGGCTCTTCGACGAGGGGCAGTTCTTCGACTCCACCGGCGCGCGTAAGCAGGCCCAGAAGCTGCAGGGCAGCGTCCTGCTCGACCTCCCGCAGTGGCAGAACTCGTGAGGCTCCTCGTCACCGGTGCGACCGGCAAGGTGGGCCGGGCCCTCGTCGAACGCCTGCGGGGGACTTGCGAGATCCGCGCGCTCTGCCACAACCGGAGTCTGGACGTGGACGGCGTCGAGTCGGTGTTCGGCTCGATCGCCGACCGGGACGCCGTACGCCGGGCGATGGACGGCGTGACCCACGTCGTGCCTCTGGCCACGTGCAAGGAGACGCCGGACGAGATCATGGACGTCGCCGTCAAGGGGCTGTTCTGGCTGCTGGAGGAGGCGCGGGAGAGCCCGACGTTCGAGCGCTTCGTCCTCATCGGCGGTGACGCCGCCGTCGGCCACTTCGTCTACAAGCACCCGGTGCCGGTGACCGAGACGCAGCGGCACACCGCCTACGAAGGGTGCTACGCGCTGTCGAAGGTGCTCGAGGAGGTCATGCTCGAGCAGTACCAGATCGCGTACGGCCTGAAGTCCACGTGCCTGCGGGCGCCGTGGATCATGGACCGGGACGACTTCCGGTACTCCCTGTCGTTCGGCGACGACCTGTTCGGCGGGCCGCCGTGGCGGGAACTGGTGGACGGTGACGTTCCGGACGGTGCGGTTCCGCTGGCGCTGGACGCCGACGGGAACCCGTTGAAGCGCAACTTCGTGCACGTCACCGACCTGGTGGAGGCGATCGCCATCGCGCTGGACCACCCGGCCGCGCTGGGCCAGACCTTCAACGTCTGCATGGACGAGCCGGTCGACTACCAGCACGTGACGGACCATCTCGCGAAGACGCGCGGCCTGCCCGTGGTCAAGGTGCCGACGTCGTTCCACTCGACCTGGCTGGACAACGCCAAGGCGAAGTTCCTGCTCGGCTGGAAGCCGAAGTACGACACCGAGCGCCTGATCGACGACGCCTGGGACTACCGGCGAAGCCCGGACGACCCGCGAATCGTCTGGTATCCGGGATAGCCCCCCGCGGGGCGCGTCCCTCGCGGATTGTCAAGATCACCTTGACAGCGCTCGGACCTCAGTTGTTGACGAGCACCTGGTACGCGTGACCGTGCATGCCCACGTGCAGGAATCTGCCCGACGCCGCGATGGTGGTAGCGAAGTCGCCGAGGCTGACCGGGTGCCGCAACGGCAGGCTGTTGCGCACCCGGCCGGTCGCCGGGTCCAGGTGGTGCAGGTGACCTCGCGAGCCCACAAACAGGTGTGGGCCCTGCAGGGACACGCTGACCGGTCCGCGCTCCACGTCGTCGTCGCCGTCGAGGTCGACCGACCAGCGGGCACCGGACCAGTCGGCCGGGTCGACCGCGTACACCCGGTTGTCTACCGCCGCGACCACCGTCCCGCCCTCGGCGGACAGTGACATCGGGTGCTCGCCGGCGTGGTCGGTGAGGGTGAGCAGGTGGGCCACCGCACCGGTTGTGGGATCGATGTCACAGAGCTGACCGGCGGTGCCCGCGAGCAGCCGCCCGTCGTTCCACAGCACCGAGACGGGACGGGACGGCCGCCCCCCGACCTTCGTGAGGTCGACCCGCCATCGGGGCCGGCGATCGGCGGAGGTCATGCCGTACACGTGGCCGGGTGTCCCGGCGAACGCCATCGTCCCGTCACTCGCCAGCGTCGTCTCGTGGCCGCCGAAGCCGAGGGTGGGCTCGAGCCGGTGTTTGCGCAGCAGAGTCACCGACACCGGATCGATCTCGCACACCTGGCCGGAAGATCCCGCGAGCAGCCGGTGCCCGTCCCACAGCACGTTGACCCGCCCGCGGTCGAACGGGTTCGGGCCGTGCACCGACAACGCCCACCGCGGGGTCAGGTCGGGCAACGACAAACCGTGCAGCCGGCCGTGGACGCCGACGAACAACGTCGTCCCGTCGGTGGCCAGCCGGGTGTCGCGGCTGCCGATGACTCCCAGGTCCGCGACGCGGCGGGTGACCCGCACACTTCCCTTGGTGGGTTCGATCTCGTACGCGTGGCCGTTCGCGCCGGCGAACAGCCGACCGCCGGACTCGACAACGTGCACCGGGCGGTCGTCGGCACCGTCGAGTTCCTGCCCCCACACCTCCGCGAGGTCCTGGTCCTGGGACACCACGCCCAGCCGGGGCGAGAACACCCGCACCAGGATGTTCTGCAGCGCCGGCAGGAACGCCGAGAAGATGTTGGCCTCGAAGAACTCCCGCCGGCCGGTGTTCCACGCGGCCACCGGCTCCAGGTCGCCCGCCTCGGTGCGCACCATCGAGGGGAAGTGCCGGCGGATGTCCGCCGCGCTGCCCGACATCTCGCCGGTACGGATGATCTGCTCCACCGCGGCCTGGGCCAGCTGGGCGGCGCCGCTGGTCTGGCGGATGCCCTCGGCTCCGTCCCGACCGGTCAGCAACGTGGCGTCGCCCCACACCTCGTACGGCTCCTGGTGCGCCTTCGACGCGACCCACAGGGAGTGGCTGTTGTAGTAGTCGTGCGCCATCGCACACGACAGCTGTGCCGCGTCGTTGGCCAGGAACCGGAGGTACTTCTGGTACACCGCGTGCGGGTCCTGCGACGGGTCGAGGACGAGACCGCTGCCCCGCAGCCGCTCCTGCGCGGTCGGCCGCTCCTGCGAGGTCTGCGGATCGTGGGACGGTCCGGCGTAGCCGTCGTCGTACAGCTGGAAGCCCGCAAGGCCGGGTTGACGGTCCGCGGTCATGGCCGTGATGACGTCCAGGTCCGCCACCGGCACGAGATCCTGGCCCGCGGCCCACTCCACGAACCACTGCATGATCAAGGTCTTGTTGACAAGGTGGCCGGCGGCGAAGGAGTCCTGCAGGAAGTGGTCGGCGTAGCCGGCGAAGGTCCAGGCCCGCCGCGCGAGCTCCGGGTCACCGGTGGCGTGCGCCTGCCCGGCCAGGTCGCGGGCGATGAGGTGGGAGGTCTCCCAGCGATACCAGGAGAACGGCGCGAAGTGGCAGGCGTTGCGGGCCAGCAGCCCACGGAAGTGGTCCTCGCGCAGCACGCCCAGGTCGCGGGTGAGCTCGTCCAGCTCGTCCCACTTCACCAGCCTGGTGACCATCTCGAAGTCGTACGGCGGGGACGCCGACCGGGCGAAGAACGCCCGCGGGTCCGCACCACTGCGCAACCGGCTGAGGTTGTTGTAGCCCTCCTGGCGGATCGTCTGCAGGATCGGCAGCAGGTGCCCCTCGTCCAGCGACTCCAGCGCGGGGGCGTTGGCCAGATAGTCGGGGAGGGCGTTCACCTCGCCGTACGTCGCGAGCACCCGGTCCGGCCCGAGCCGCAGCGTCCGGATCCACGGGCACACCTTCCGGACCTGCTCCTCGGTGACCACCGCCGGATCGTCCCGCCACAGTTCACACAGCCGGATCTGCCGGTCGAGGATCTCCTGCCTGCGTCCACCGGAGGCCGCGGCGCCGGCGCCGAGCGGCGAGATCGCCACCAGGTCGTCGGTGGCCAGGTCGCCGAGGACCCGGTGCTCGAAGGAGACGTGCCGCTGGAGGACCGGGGACAGGCCCGGGCGTACGACGGTCGTCCCGGTCGTCCCGGTCGTCCCGGCGCACGGATCGGTGGACGGATCCGCGGCCCGCCGACCGGCCACCAGCAGGTCCGCGCACCGGTCGGCGTCCCGCTCCGACGAAGCGGCCAACGCCACACCGGACTCCGCGGCACGCGCCTGCTGCACGACGTGGGCGGCCTCGTGCGCCAGCAGCCGGAAGCCGGCCGTGGTGTCGGGCCGGTAGGCGCCCGTACGGAAGAAGACGTGGCTGCCGCAGGCGAACGCGTCCGCCCGCAGCGACCTGGCCGCGCGGTCGGCCGCCGCGTCGGTGTGGATCCGTACCGCGGACAGGTCGGCGCGCAGCCCCTGTCCAAGACGTTCCAGCAGGGCGGCCGGCAGACGCCGGCCGCCCTGCTGGACAAGCAGCGACAAGGATTCGGCGGGAGATCCCATCGGTGGCCCCAGGCTGTGTTCGCGACGCATCGTCTCTCACGGTAGCGGCGCGGCAGCCTTCACGCGCGGAATCGATCACACGCGTATGTCCGACGGATGGGGTCAGTTCACGATCTTGTCGTAGCGGTACGGGAGGTAGGTGCCGCGCGAGTCCTGGATCGGCCAGTCGTACACGCTCTTGTGCGGGCGGTCCGGGTTGCCGCTGTGCTCGTACACCGTGAAGCTCGAGTGCGAGGTGTCGTTCCACTTCACGAAGATCATCACGTGGCCGCCGGCGCCGCCGGTGTCCGAACCCATGATCCCGAGCAGGTCACCCGGCTTCAGGTCGTCCTTGCTGCCGAGCACGCGGGTGACGTCGGGCAGGTCGATGGTGCTGCGGCCCGGGGGGTCGAGGTGCAGGGCCATCGAGGCGTAGCCGGAGCAGTCGGTCCGGTATTCGGTGCCGCCGGGTCCGGGCGCGCTGCCGTTCATGTCGTAGCTGATCGACGGAGTCAGCCAGGTGCGTGCCCGGGCAAGAACCTCGGCGCGGCTGATGGGGCCGTCGACGACCGACTTCGGCGCCGGCTTGGCCTTGTGCGTGACGGCCTTGCGCTTCGCGACCGTGACCGACTTCTTCTTCGCGACCTTCCTGACCTCGGCCTTCCTCGTCTTGACGGGCTTGGCCTTGGGCTTGGACCTGTGCTTGGTCGCCTTGGGAGTGGCCTTCGGGGTGGCGGTCTTCGTCGCCGTCTTCGCCGGCGTGGGCCGGGCGGTAGGTCGGGCGGTGGGCCGGGCGGTCGGAGTCTTGGCGGGCGCGGCCGCGGCCAGATCGGCCGAGGCGTTCTTCGGTGGCGTGCCGTCGGACCTCACCGCGCCGACGACGGCGGTGCCGCCGACCGCGACCAGAGCGACGGCCAGCCCGGTCAGAAGATATCGAACGGTGCCGAGCCGCTGAAAGAAATTCAAGGAACTACCCCTTCTCTTGCCGCAGAAGGGGTAGACGTTCGCATACGGACGTAACGGCTCATTGTGTTCGGGTGAATACGACCCGGCAAGGGTGGTACTCTCCCGCGCCGTCATGATCAAAAATTGACGAAATGGTTGACAAAGAGCTGGTTGGGCCTGTTTTGTCAGCTACATTTCGGACGCGAATTCGGGCCTGTCAATGTGGCCTATCGCACATTAGTCGGCCGGAACCGGGCACCAACGTCGCAGTGCCGATAAATATACAACTCGGCCAATTGGTTATCACTCGGGGGTTATGCCGGTTGTCGCCGTACGTCAATGCCCCGGTCGCCGAGTGTGCTCTCGCGCGGCACCAGCTCGAACTCCGCGACCACCCGGCGTGCCGGGCGGTCGAGGCCGTCGATGCGCTCGACCAGCATGTCCACTGCCGTACGCGCGATCAGCTGCTTGTCCGGGGAGATCGTCGACAGCGACGGGGTGCTCAGCCGGGCGGCCTCGATGTCGTCGATCCCCACCACCGCGACGTCCTCGGGAACGCGCCGGCCGCGCGAGTGCAGGGTCCGGATCGCCCCGAGAGCCACGCGGTCGTTGAAGCAGAAGAGTGCGTCGAAGTGCCCGGCCGAGGCGAGCAGTTCGTCGACGGCGGCGGCGACGCCCTCGGGGGAGTGCTCGAGTTGGTGGACGACGAGCGCCGGGTCGAACGGCAGGCCCGCCCGGGTGAGGGCGTCGGTGTAGCCAAGCTGTCGCCGGCCCGACTCCTGCGGGCGCTTGGCGCCCTGGGTCTGCGGCGGCGCCCCGATGACGGCGATCCGGCGGCGGCCGAGTCCGATCAGGTGCTCGGTGGCCGCCGCTGCCGCCGCCCGGCTGTCGATCGCCACGCTGTCGGCGGACCGCTGCAGCCGCTCGCCCAGCAGGACCAGCGGTGTCCGGTCGGGCCGGTTGCGCAGGTAGGAAGCCGTCAGTGACCAGGGCTGCAGGATCATCCCGTCGATGAGGTGGCTGCGGAACCCCTCGGCCACCAGTTGCTCGCGTTCACGCGCTCCCTCGGTGCAGTCGATGAGGACGGTGAGGTCGCGGGTCTCGGCCTCCTTGACGATGAGATGGGCGATCTCGGCGAAGTACGGGCTGCGCATCGACGGAAGCGCCAGCGCGATCAGGCCGGTGCGCCCGCGACGGAGGTTCCGTGCCGAGATGTTGGGCCGGTAGTCGAGTTCGGCCAGTGCGCGTTCGACCTTCCCCTTCGTCTCGGGCGTCAGGTAGGGGTAGTCGTTCAGGACGTTGGAGACCGTCTTGATCGACACTCCGGCCAGCTTCGCCACGTCCCTGATCGTCGCGCGCATTCGACCCACTCTCCTCGGCCACCCACGGGCCCGCCCGAAGAGTACCTACGAGCCGTACTTGTCGGTGCCGTAGTCCTCTCCCGGCTTCCAGTCGTCGAACTTCCAGTCGTCCTCGCTGACCTTCGCGCCCTTGCCCGCGACCACCTTGATCGCCCGCGCCCGCTCGGCGGTGAGCTTGTCCGCGTACTCCGTCAGGGCCTTCCGGATGTCCTTGACCTGCCCGCCGAGCGCACCCTGGACGAGTGTCCCGAGGTTGGGGTCGATCGGCTTCATCTCCGCCACGACGTCGGACACGGCAGCGTTACGGGCGACGGGACTGGGTGCGAGTTTGACCTGCTGCCGGTAGAACTCGGCGGCCCGCTTGAAGGTCGGGTGGACGTTCGCCCTGTCCACCAGGGAGAGGTCCACCGGCATGGCGTCCATCTGCTCGGCCTCGCGCAGCATGACGTCCTCGGTGGCGAAGCGTCCGAGCAGTTGCGAGGCCTTGTCCTTCAGCTGCGAACTCGCCGACAGCCAGAAGTCGCCGCCCTTGGGCGCGCTGTAGATCACCGGTGTGCGGCCGGGCTCGGCGACCGGGACCGCGGCCACGTCCAGCTTGTCCAGGAACTGCTTGAAGCCGTCGTTGACCACGCCGACGTTCCACGGGCCGTCGAAGAAGACGCCGGCGATCCCGGTGGTCCACCGTGCCCTGGCCGTCCGGGCGTCGAGGGAGGAGGAGGCGGGGAACAGAACGCCGTCCCGCTTCATCGACGCCAGGAACTCCACGGCATGTACGTACGCGTCGCTTCCGTAGGTGTACTCACCGGTGCGCGGGTCGACGCCACCGACACCGCCGGCGGCCTGGGCGAGGTCCTCGACGTGTTCACCCATCCGGGGCGCGAACTGCAGCGGCGCGATCCATCCGTACGCCCCACCGCCGGTCTTCCTGATCGCGCGGGCGGTTTTGCGGACGCCGTCCCAGGTGGCGAGGTCGCGTGCCGGGTCCGCGCCGGCCTTCTTCACCAGGTCGGTGTTGAACCACGTCAACGTCGTGTACTGGCGGAAGGAGACCAGCGGCAGGGAGTACAGCTTGCCGCCGAAGTGGGTGAACCCCTCCAGGAACGCCGACTTCGGGATCGCCGCCAGCGCCTTCTCGTCCAGGTCGATCCGCGCGAACCAGCCCTGCTTGCGCAGCCTGGCCGCCGGCACTCCCAGCCCGGCGGTGGTGAAGACGTCCGGCATCTGTTTGCTGCTGAACGCGAGTTGCAGCGCCTGACCCTGCTTGTTGGGGTTGTAGACCGTGTAGTCGACGTGCACGCCGGTCGACTTCTCGAACTCCGCGAAGATCTTCTCGTGCAGGTCGGCCCGCGGCTGGAACTGGTCCCACCAGCGCAGCGTGCCACCGCGCCCGCCACCGCCACCGCCGCCGCCACCACCACCGGACCCGCCGGCGCGGTCGGTCGTACTCGGAGCCGTGTTGCAGGCGCCGAGTCCGGCGGCGCCGAGCAGGGCGCCACCCGAGGCGGCCAGGAACCTTCGCCGGTTGAACATTCGGTTGACCATGCGTGCTTTCCTCCTGCTCGGCGCCGGACGCTCAGTGGCGCCGGCGCTGCCGCCGCGGTCAGGCTTCGGCTTCGCGGCGGCGGACGGTGAACGGTGCGAGATGGTTGTGCGGTGCGCGTCGTGGCTCGTACGCCGCGCGGGGCAGGTCGTCCACGACCCGGGTCGACCACCACAGCAGGTGCTCGGTCAACGCGGCCCGGACCCCGGCCACGTCCGGGTCGCCCCACCGGTCGGACAGCTCCATCGGGTCCTCGGCCAGGTCGTAGAGCTCACCGCGACCGGTCACGTCGTAGACGAGCTTCCACCGGCCCTGCCGGACCATGCGGGACGTGCCGCTCTGGGTGACGCTGTTGAGCTCGTCGTACTTCGTTCCCTCGTAGGGGAAGTGCAGCGGCGGGCGCTGGTCCTCGTCGTACGGGACACCGCCGTAGCCGCGTTCTGCGTAGACGCTCGCGAACTCCTGCGCCGGGTAGTCGCCTCCGGTCAGCACCGGCCACAGGCTGCGGCCCTGCACGCCGTACGGGATGTCCGCACCGACCGCCTCGCACAGGGTGGGGAAGAGGTCGGCCAGGGACACGTGCTCGGCGGCGTCGTCCGTGGCGACCACGCCCGGACCGGCCAGGACGAACGGGATCCGCATCAGCGCCTCCGGCATCCCCGCGCCCTTGCGCTGCAGGCCGTAGTCGCCGACGTAGTCCCCGTGGTCGGCGACGAAGACGACGAGCGTGTCGTCAAGCACGCCTTGCGCTTCGAGATGTCCGAGCAGCCGGCGGATCTGGTCGTCGATCAGCCGCAGCATGCCGCAGTAGGTGGCGCGGTAGCGTCGCCACAGCCGGTCGTAGCCCGGCCTCTTCTCCTCCAGCAGATCGGCGAGCCACTTCCACGCACCGCCCTTGGCCTGTGCGGCTTCCGGGCCGCAGGCGCGGTCGGGAACCTCGTCCTCGGGGAACATCGAGAAGTACGGCTCCGGCGCCTGGTAGGGGTTGTGCGGCTCCGGGAAGGAAACCCAGCCGAAGAAGGGCCGGTCACGATCGCGCCGGTCCAGCGCCTCGATCGCGTCGGAGACGATGCGGTACGGATACTGGCACTCCAGCGGGAACGCCGTCGGCTCCAGGGCCGGGCCGTGGTCGATCGACCGCAACCAGGCGGAGAAGTCCCGCTGCTCGTCGGTGGAGTCCGGCCCCCGCTCGTGCCAGTACGGACCGGCGAAGGAGTCGAAGTCGTCCGCGCCGCGATACATGTGCGTCTTCCCGGCGAAGTGCGTCGAGTAGCCCGCCGCCGCGAGGACGTCCAGCAGGTCCTCACCGCGAAGCACCTCCCCGGCCGCGGAGTTCTGGCGTACGCGGTGGGCCGACGGGAAGCGCCCGGTGAGCAGGCTGGTCCGCGCCGGCACACACGCCGGTGCCGTCGTGTAGGCGTTGCGGAAGCGGGTCCCGGACGCGGCCACCGAGTCCAGGAACGGCATCGTGTCCAGCCCGAACCCCTCGCCGGCGGTGAAGCCGGCCCGGTGCTGGTCGGTCATCACCAGCAGGATGTTCGGCCGTGACGTGCTCACCGTGCCGCCCCCTTCGCGGGCCCATCCGGCTGCTGCTGTTGCGCCTGGTGGGCGGCCCGGCGGTAGGCGTCGATCTCCTCCGCGGGGATCGCCCGGCTCGGCCCGGCCACGATGTCGTGGATCTGCTCGACGGGCAGCTTCGGCGTACGGTCCTCGGTGAGCAGGCCGTTGCGCTCCTGCTGGGTGTCGGTCAGCTGGGTGTAGCAGAACCCCGCGAGCTCGGGGCTGTCGAGAATGGCGCCGACGAGTTCGCCGAACCGCGCGCGCAGGGTCTCGGGGGTGTCGACCGTGCTGTAGCCGAACCAGTTGGCCTCGGCCGTGGGCAGGTAGGACAGGCCCCCGAACTCGGTGAGCACCACCGGCTGGCCCTCGCGCACGGGTTCGGTGAGCAGCACCTTGCGGCGTCCCGGCCCGGGTCCGTAGAGGGTCCGGCCGACCGCCTCGGGGCTGCCGTACCGCTCCTCGATGCTGGCGCCGCGCGGGGTGTAGTCGTGCACGCCCCAGATGTCGCTGACGGTGTGTTCCCAGCCGTCGTTGGAGATCACCGGACGGGTCGGGTCGATCGCCCTGGTCAGGTGGTAGAGCGCGGTGGCGAAGCTGCGCTGCTGCTCTGAGGTGGCGATGTGGGGTACGCCCCAGCTCTCGTTGAGCGGCACCCAGCACACGACGCAGGGGTGGCTCCGGTCCCGGCGTACGGCCTCGGTCCACTCCCGGGTCAGCCGGTCGACCGCCCGGGTGGAGAACTCGAAGGCGTTGGCCATCTCGCCCCACACCAGCAGGCCGAGACGGTCGCACCAGTAGAGGAACCGCGGGTCCTCGACCTTCTGGTGGATGCGGGCGCCGGTGAAGCCGAGCTCCTTGATGAGCTCGACCTCACGGCGCAGCGCGTCCGCGTCCGGAGCGGCGAGGTGCGACTGCGGCCAGAACCCCTGTTCGAGCACCATCCGCAGGTAGTACGGCCGGCCGTTGAGCAGGAACAGCCCGTCCCGGAAGCCGACGCTGCGCAGGCCGACGTAGCTGGCCACCTCGTCGCCTGGCCGGTCGCCGTCACGAAGCGTCAAGGTGGCGTTGACGAGGATCGGTGACTCCGGCGACCACAGCAGCCGGCCGGCCCGACCGCCGAGCAGGTCCGGGATGGCGAGGACGGTCCGGGACGTCTCCTCGCCGACCCGGACCGTCTGCCGGGCGAGGAGTTCGCCGTCGAGATCCAGCCGGACGTCGAGGTCGACCGGCGAGGCCGGTGCCCGGTTGAGTGTCAACTCCAGCTGGACGGTGCCGGCCTCCAGGTCGCAACTCCACGCCAGGTCGGCGATGTGCACGTCCGGAACGGTCTCGAGCCAGACGGGCTGCCAGATCCCGGTCGTACGGTCGTAGAAGATTCCCTCCGGCTCCAGGGACCGGCACTGTTTGCCGCGCGGCTGGCTCGCGTCGGTGGGCAGGTCCTCGGCCCGGACGACGACGACCTGCTCACCGCCGTCGTGCAGTGCCCCGGTGATGTCGAACGAGAACGGCGTGTGCCCGCCCTCGTGGCCGCCGACCCTGTTGCCGTTGACCCACACGGTGGCGGAGTAGTCGACCGCGCCGAAGTGCAGCAGGACGCGTTCTGCTCCCGCCAGTGGGGCGACCGGGAATGTCCGCTCGTACCACACCACCGGGTGGAAGCCCGGGTCGTGCACCTCCGACAGCTTCGACTCCGGCGGGTACGGAACCCGGATGGTGCGGCCGAACACTTCCGCCGACGCCGCGTCGAACCACCGCTCGCGCAGGCCGGCGTCGCCGTCGTCGAAGGCGAAGCGCCAGACGCCGCAGAGATCGGTCCACGTCTCGCGGCGGAACTGCGGGCGGGGATGCGCGGACGGGTCGGTGGACGGCTCGGTCGTCGGGTCGGTCACGGAGGTCCTCTCGGGAGTCGAGGGCAGTGGATGGTCTGTCGTCGGCGTCGCGGTCGCCGGGCCTACCAGAAGGCGTCCCGGGGCTGGGTGCGGTCCTCGGTGGCGACCAGGACGTCGAGCAGCTTCTCCTGCAGCACAAGCCGATCGGCGGCGTGTGCCGCGTCGTCCCAGAGGTTGGTGAGCTCCCGCGGGTCGGCGACGAGGTCGTAGAGCTCGCCGGTGCGAGCTCTCAGGCCGGCGGAGTCACCGTGGTGGACGACCAGCTTCCAGCGGTCGTGGCGCAGCATCGTGGTGTGCACCGGCGGCTCGTACGGATGGCCGCTGTTGCGGTACTGCGACAGCGCCCAGTCGCGGGTCCACGCGTCGGAGTCTCCGCGGGCCAGCGGCAGTAGGCTGGCGCCCTGGCCACGGGCCAGCGGCGGCAGACCGGCGAGTTCCAGCAACGTCGGGGCGAGGTCGATCCACTGCACGAGTTCGGTTCGCCGTTCGCCGGCCGGGAGCACACCGGGCAGCCGCATCAGCAACGGAACCCGGACCGAGCAGTCGTACATCATCGGGCCCTTGAGCATCAGCTGGTGGTCGCCGAGCATCTCACCGTGGTCGCTGGTGAAGACCACGAGCGTGTTGTCGGCCAGGCCCTCCTCGTCCAGGGTGGCGAGGATGCGGCCCACCTCGTCGTCGACCAGGGTGACCATGGCGTAGTAGGAGGCCTTCACCTGCTGGAGTTCTGCCTCGGTGTACTCCACGAAGCCCTTGGCGTGCCCGGCGTAGGACTCCTTCGACGCCTCGGTGTAGATGGCCGGCTTGGTCGCCAGCTCGTCCGGTGTGGTTACCGGCCGGGACAGCGCCTCCGGGTCGTAGCGGTCGACGTAGTCCTGCGGCGCGCCGAAGCCGTGGTGGGGGTCGAAGAAGTTCGCCACGAAGCAGAAGGGCCTGTCGCGCTCGCGCCCGGTGCGCAGGAACTCCTGCGTCTCCAGGCCGATCCACCGGCTGTAGTGCGCCTGCGTCGGCATCGTGTCGAACGTCACCGGTGACGCCGGGTCGAGCGCCGCGGCGTGCAGGTCGGGATGGGCGGCGCGCAGCCAACGGTGGTAGGCGTTCTCCGACGAGCCGGGGTAGGGGTCGTGCGCCCACCGGAACACCCGGAAGCCGTCGTCGAGGCGCCGCTCCGTGCGGCCGGCGAAACATGCTGACAAGTGCAGCTTGCCGACCAGCCCGCAGTCGTAGCCGGCGTCGGCCAGGTCCCTGGTGAACAGGCGTTCGTGGTCGGGCAGGCCGACGCCGTTGGCCCACAGGCCGTGGTTGGCGACGTAGCGGCCGGTCATCAGGCTGGCCCGTGACGGTCCGCACACGGGGTTCTGCACGTAGCAGTTCTCGAACAGCACGCCCTGCCGGGCAAGGCGGTCCAGGTGGGGCGTCTCGATCTCGTCGTTGCCGTACGCACCGAGCGCGTCGAAGCGCTGCTGGTCGGTGCAGATGAACAGGATGTTCGGTGTCATGACTTGACCGCTCCCGCGATTCCCTCGACGAAGTAGCGCTGCAACAACACGAAGATCACCACGACCGGCAGCAGCGAGATGGTCGCCGCAGCCGCCATGCCCGACCAGTCGGTGGAGTTCTCGCCGACGAACGCCAGCATGCCGACGCTCAGCGTGCGCAGGTCCGGCCGGGAGAACGTGAACACCAGTGGCAGGAAGAACGCGTTCCAGGTGGCGAGGAACGTCAGCAACGTGACGGTGGCGGTCACCGGCATCGCCAACGGCAGCATCACCCGGAAGAAGATCGACCAGAAGCCGGCGCCGTCGACGATCGCGGCCTCCTCGAGTTCTGCCGGAATCTGGCGGAAGTAGCCGAGGTAGAGCAGGATCGCCGCGACGTGGGCACCGCCGCTGAGGGCGACGATGATCCCGCCCAGGGAGTTCAGCAGGCCCAGCCGCTGGGAGATGTCCACCACCGGGATGATCGTGTAGCCGGTCGGCACGAACAACGTCGCCACCAGCACGACCATGATCGCCTTGCGGCCCGCGAACCGGTGGCGGGCCAGCACGTAGCCGGCCATCGCGCAGCGTACGACGACCACGACGACGGTCACCATGGTGACGACCACGGTGTTCAGCAGGTAGCGGCCGAAGTGCGCGTCGTTCCAGGCCCGTGCGTAGTTGGCCCACACCGGCGACTTCGGGACCAGCGACAGCCCGGAGGCGAAGACCTCCATCTGGTCCTTCAGGGACGCGGCGACCATCCACACGAACGGGTAGACCCACAGGGCGCAGCCGATGGCCAGGAAGGCCGCGGCGATCCACCACGGCAGCCGGCGCGCGATCCGGGCCGTGCTCATGCCGTACCCCCCGACCGGCGCACGGCCCTGATGCCGAGCAACTGGAACAGGCCGACCAGGCACACGAACAACCCGAAGACCACGGCGGCCGCGGAGGCGTAGCCGAGTTGCGGGACGGTCGCCGCGAACGCCCAGCGGTAGATGTAGATCTCGACGACCTCGGTGGCGTAGAACGGCCCGCCGCCGGTCATGGTGAGCATCAGGTCGAACACCTTCAGCGTGGCCTCCAGCGACAGCAGGCCGATGATGACGAGGAACGGTCGCAGCAGCGGCATGGTGATGTGCCGCATCAGTTTCCACGGGCCCGCGCCGTCGATCCTGGCCGCCTCGTACACCTCGTTCGGAATGGTCTGCAGTGCGGCCAGCCAGTAGACGAGGGTGATCCCGAACCACTTCCAGACGTAGACGCCGGCCACGGTCCACAACGCGGTGGAGGAGTCGCCGAGGAAGTTGACCCCTTCGGAGAGCAGGCCGAGCCTAGTCAGCGCCAGGTTGATCGGGCCACTCGCGGGGTCGAGGACGAACTGCATCACGACGCCGACGATGGCGGTGGTGGTCACCACCGGAAGGAACAACGCGGTCCGGAACACCGTCGAGAACGGCATCTTCGGCGAGTTGAGCACGATCGCGACGAGCAGCGTGCCGACGACCTGCAGCGGGACCGTCACCAGCATGAACAGCGCGGTGATCCTGAACGAGTTCCAGAACAGCGGATCGGCGAGCACGTCACGGTAGTTCTGCAGGCCGATCCAGGTCCGGTCCGACCCGAAGCCGTCCCACCTGAGGAAGGAGTACCAGTAGCTCGCGACGATCGGGTAGACGGTGTAGACGCCGTACAGCACGACGGTCGGTGTCAGGAACAACCAGATCCACAGCCTGGATCGGCCGGTGTCACGCGGCCCGCCGCCGGAACGGCGCGATGTCCGATCACGGACGTCGTTCTCCAGTGTCGCGACACTCAACCGGACGCACCCCTGTGTTCGTAGTACTACGTTGTACGAAGTCTTCTACAAATCCACCGCAAAGATCAACACCCGCAACGTCCGCACCCCACGTCGCACCCCTCTGGTCGGGAAAGGTGTCGAGTCATGCGAAGTCAGCGATCCTTCCGCGTAACGGCGTACCTGAGTGTGCTGGTCGTCCTGGTGGTCTCGGCCGTGGCCGGTCAGTCGGCCGCGCAGGCCTCGGAACGCGAGCCGCGGCCGGTCTACGCCGCACCCACCGGTGAGGCGGCCGACCCCGGCGTCGTCCGCGACGGCCGGGACTACTACGCCTTCATGACCGGCGGCCTGGCCCGGGTCGCGACGGCGAGCAGTCCGCGAGGACCGTGGCGGCCGATGCCGGACGCCCTGTCCCGCTGGGGTGAGTGGGCGTCGGGGAAGGGTGCGGTCTGGGCTCCCGACGCCGTGCGCACCTCGGCCGGATGGGTGCTGTACTACGCGGCGCAGGCGAAGGGATTCGCCGGCCAGCGCTGCATCGGCACCGCGGTCGCCGACCGGCCGGCCGGACCGTACGAGCCGGCGGCCACGCCGTTGGTCTGCCCGATCCTGAACGGTGAGGACCCCGCCGCCGACCGGCCCGACCAGACGTCGGGCGTGATCGACCCGTCGCCGTTCCAGGACGAGGACGGCACCCGCTACCTGCTGTACAAGACGCAGAAGACGCCGGGCACCATCCGGATGTTCCCGCTGTCGTCGGACGGGCTGCACGGACGGGGCGAGCTCAGCCACGAACTCGTCCGGCACTCCGACAGCATCGAGAACCCCGTGCTGGTGAAGCGCGACGGCTACTACTTCCTGTTCGCCGCCGCCAACTGGTACGACCAGTGCCGCTACTCCACGGTGTGGCGGCGTTCGGCGGACCTGTGGTCGTTCGCCGACAAGGACGAGCACGTGCTGCTGGACCAGGCCGGTACCGGACTGTGCGGGCCCGGTGGTGCCGACGTGGTCACGGGCGGAGGCGGTCCCGACCGGATCTTCCTGCACGGGTGGGTGTGCTCGGCCGACAACCAGCCGTGCGAGTTCACCGGCGTCGTGACCGACCCGAACAAGCGGCGGGTGGTCTACGCGGCCGTCCTGTCCTGGGGCACGGACGGCATCACTCCGCAGGTGCCCGCCTTCCTCCCGCCCGCGTGAGGCAGGTTTCCGTCTAGCCTGACCCGCATGGAGGAGATCTCTGTACGAGCGGCGGTCCTGGACGCGCCCGGTACGCCGCTGCGGGTCGAGGAGTTGTCGCTGCAACCGCCCCGGGCGGGGGAGGTGCTCGTCCGGGTCACCGCGGCGGGCCTGTGCCACACCGACCTGCACTACCTGTCGGGCGACCTCGCGTGCACGACCCCGATCGTGCCCGGCCACGAGGGTGCCGGCGTCGTGGAGCAGGTCGGCGCCGGGGTCACCTCGGTGCGGCCCGGCGACTCGGTCGTGCTCATGTGGCGTCCGCGCTGTGGCCGGTGTGCGTACTGCTCGTCCGGTCGGCCGGCGCTGTGCGACAACGCACGCGTGCAGATCACCACCAACGGCCTGCTGGACGGCACCACCCGGCTTCGCCGCGGCGACCAGGAGGTCCGGCACCTGCTCGGCGTCTCCTGCTTCGCCGACCGCTGCGTGGTCGCCGAACAGTCGGTGATCAAGATCCCGGACGACATCCCGCCGCGGATCGCCTCCCTCGTCGGGTGCGCCGTGATCACCGGCGTCGGGTCGGTGCTCAACGTCGTCACCGACGCCGCGCGCAGCGGCATCCTCGTGATCGGGGCGGGCGGGGTCGGGCTGTCCTGCGTGCTCGGCGGCAAGCTCGCCGGCGCGTACCCGCTGATCGTCGCCGACGTGGTGCCGCAGCGACTGGAGCTCGCGGCCAGGCTCGGCGCGACCCACACCATCGACTCCGGCCGGACCGACCTCGAGCAGGCCGTACGGGAGATCTGCCCCGACGGGGTGGACTGGGCGCTGGAGGCGGTCGGCCGGGCGCCGACCCTCGAACAGGGGCTGGCGTGCCTGCGCAAGGGCGGCACTCTGGTCGCGATCGGGCTCGGCGCGGTGGGCGCGACGTTCGAGGTCCCGATCAACCAGCTGGTGCAGCAGGAGAAGCGGCTGGTCGGCAGCCTGTACGGGAGTGCCAACACCGTGACGGACGTGCCGAAGCTGCTGGAGCTGTACAAGGCGGGCCGGCTTCCGCTGGACGAGCTGCTCGGCCCGACGTACCCGCTGAGCCGGGTGAACGACGCCTGTCAGGCTCTGGTTGACGGCGCCGTCGGGCGGATCGTGCTCGACCCCGACCGCTAGGACGTGCCCCGGCCCACCCGATAATGGCCCGGTCACGTCGAGCGCTGCTCGACGTGTCTGGCTCGATCTCCGTGCAGCGCCGCACGGTGAGTTGGTGTGGCGATCGGAAATCGAGGGAGCTTCGACGTGTCTGGCGTGCTGGCCGGGTTCGCCACCATCGGCATGATCATCGGGGTGGGCTTCCTCCTTGCCCACCTGAACGTGCTGGACGCGACCGCACAACGGGTCCTGACCCGGACGGCGTTCTTCGTCGCCAGCCCGGCACTGATGGTGACCGTTCTCGGCCGCAGCGACGTGCACCAGCTGCTGTCTGCCAACCTGATCGCGTCGCTCGGCAGCGTCTTCGTGGTGGCCACCACCTACATCCTGCTGGCCCGGCTGGTGTGGAGGCGAAGCCCCGCCGACACCGTGATCGGAACCTTCTCCGCCGCCTACGTGAACGCGGGCAACCTGGGCTTGCCGATCGCCGCGTACGCCCTGGGGGACGCGGCCCTGATCGCGCCGATGTTGCTTGCCCAGTTGCTGGTGCTCCAGCCGAGCGGGCTCACCGTGCTCGACGCCGTCACGCACGTTCCGCACCCCGGCATGTCCCGCGGCCGTCGGCTGATGCTGCGGGTGACCAGGCCTTTGCGCAACCCGCTGGCGATCGGCTCGCTGGTCGGCCTGATGCTGGCGATCACCGGGGTGAAACTGCCGGTGTTCCTCAGCGGACCGCTCGGCCTGCTGGGCGGGATGGCGGTGCCGTCGATGCTGCTGGCGTACGGCATCTCGCTGCGGCTGGGTCCCCGGCCCGGCGCCGGCGAACCCCCGGTCCAGGTCGCCACCATCCTGGCGCTGAAGCTGCTCGTCCAGCCGCTGGTCGCCTACCTGATCGGGGCGTACGTCGTCGGGATCAGCGGGCACGCCCTCCTCGCCGTGACGGTGATCGCCGCCCTGCCCACCGCCCAGAACGTCTTCACGTTCGCGATGCGCTACGGACGTGGGATCGTTCTCACCCGGGACGCGATCTTCTTCTCCACCGTGCTGTCCCTGCCGGTGATCATCGGGATCACCTGGCTGCTCTCCTGAGTTCGCTCACGGCTTCGGCCTCTCACTTGTAACCGAAGGCGTCGATCGCGAAGCCCAGCCGCTTTCTGGCGTACGTCTCGTCGGCGGGTGCGATCGGCGCCCAGTGCGCGAGCCGGTCGGCGGAGACCTCGAGTTCGGTCACGGCGTCCGGTAGGCCGAGCCGGCCGAAGAGTTCCGCGCGCCGGGACGGCCAGTCCTCGGCCACGTCCTCGAGCTGGAGCTGGACGCACCGGGGATCGGCCGTGACGTCGGTGCGCAGCCACGACAGGTACATCGGCTCCAGCCAGTTGCACACGCCCTCGATGTCGTCCGGGGCCCAGTCCATCGACAGGTGCGACGCGGCCACCTGGACCGGATGCCGGACGATGTGCACGATCCTGGCCTCCGGGAACAGGTCCCACAGCAACGCCGTCGCGAGCAGGTTGTTCGGTGTCTTCTCACACCACGTCTCCTTGCCGTGGTCGGCAGCACCGGCCGTGAAGAGCTCGTCGACGTAGGTCCGGCACAGGGTCAGCAGGTCCGCGCGCTCGGCGAAGTAGCGCCCGACGACCCGTGGTGTGGAACGTTCGTCGTAGTCGTACCAGCTGAGCGCCCCGAGGAACCGCTCACACCAGTCCGTATACCGGTCGGTTCCGAAGACGGCGGGCAGATCCGCGTGCGAGAACGCCTCGGGAGGCCAGTGGCCCGCGACGTCGCGAGTGAGCATGGTCCGGAAACGGTCGAGCGCGTCGATGGCGTGGAACGGCGTGTGGCCTGTGGACAGCGACTGCACCAGATCCTGCAGCCCACCGGGGTCGACCAGGAACCGCGTCTCCGGCGGAATATGCCACACCTGCGGATGGCAGCCGATGATCTGAGCGAGCTGCGTGGTCCCGGAACGACCGGTTCCGCCGACGAATATCAAGGTTCTCCACCTTACGGGTGTGTGGTCTACACGGGTGCGCGGAACTCGGGGGCGATCCACGGCCGGGTTCCCTGCGACCCGAGGTGATGGATGCTCGCGATCAGGAGCGGATGGGTGAGCTCCGCCGAGGTCAGGTGCTCGGCGGTGGCGGACTTCGCCCTCAGTACGCGCGCGGCCAGATCCACCAGTGGGTCGTTCAGCTCCCAACCGGTGAGCACTTCCAGTACACCGCGAGCGAGGGACCACCACGGCCTTTCGGGTACGTCAGGTGTGAGTACGTGAACCTCGTCGCCGGACACACACCTGATCGTGTGGGCATCGCTGCTCGATCCTCGTTCGAATCGAAGGTCCCACTCCTTCGGCGCGTGCAGGTAGTGCTCCGCCATCGGGCTGGACGGCGCGACCGTCACCACGTCGCCCAGCCACAGGTTCTGGAACTGGTCGGCGGTGGCGTCGACGATCGTCCCGTCGGGAAGGAGGTTCCAGCAGTGCACCCAGCTCACCGTGTCGTCGAGCAGTCTGAGGTAGCCCCGTCGGCCCTGCCAGCCGAACTCCTCCGTCAGTGCTGTGGTGACGTTCCCACATCGTCCGTCGTTCGGGCGCGCGTCCCGGCGACGGACCTCACCGCGGAGTTCGTGGATGCGCCGGAGTACGGCTGGATCACTCGGGCCTGCGAAGGAGGCGGCTGAGACGTCCACGGGGGTGAGGGTTTCAGCCAGGACAGTTGGGCGGCAAGCGAGTTTGGGTCCCGCGGGGTCACAAGCTCTTGGTAGCCACAGCGAAGTAGGTGACGACGGGCGCGTGGTCCTGGTTGCTGACGCGGAAGCCGGCGGGGCCGCGGGCGTCGATCGTGATCTGCAGGCTCAGCGATCTGCCTTCCGCCTGTCGGTGATCCGATGCTAAACCGTCGTGGTCGCAGGCTCCGGAGGTGCGGGGTCCTGGTGGGTGGTGAGGAGTTCGTCGACCAGATCCTGCAGGGTCACCAGCCCGAGCAGGGTCCCGTCCGTGCCCTCCACGAGGGCCAGGTGACTGCGGGTCACCCGCATGGTGGTGAGGGCCTTGTAGATGGGCGTGTTCGCGGGCATGCGGGTCACCGGTGCCGACATGAGGTCCCGTGCCGGGTGGTGCGGGCGGGTCAGTGCGTCTCGTACGTGCACCACTCCGACGACCTCGCCGGCCCGACGTACGAGGAGCCGCAGGTGACCGGTCTCCCGGGCGGTGTCGCGGATCGCGGCGCCGGAAGTCTCCGGGCCGACCTCGACGAGATCGCCGACCGGGGTGACGACTTCGCTGATCGGCCGGGTGTTGACCGCCAGCGCGGTGGCCAGCTGATGGCGTCGTTCCCCGTCGAGCGCACCGGCGGCGGCGGAGTGGTCGACGAGCTGGCGTAGCTCCTCCGGACCGTGACCGCCGGGCACCTCGTCGACCGGCTCGACACCGATCCGGCGCAGGCACCAGTTGGCCAGGCCGTTCAGGGTGAGCAGCGCCGGCCGGGTCAGCCACATGAACGCCCGCATCGGCAGCGCCAGCATGATCGCGGACTTCTCCGGATGGGAGATCGCCCACGACTTCGGTGCCATCTCCCCGACCACCAGGTGGAGGAAGGTGACCACGACCAGCGCGAGTATGAACCCGGCGACGTCGGCGGCGACCTCGGGCGCTCCGAGAGTCTCCAGTGCGGGAGTCAGCAGGTGGTGTACGGCGGGCTTGGTGACCGCGCCCAACGCCACCAGGCAGACCGTGATCCCCAGTTGGGATCCGGCCAGCAGCAGCGACAGATCCCGCGAACTCCGCAAGGCGGCGCGGGCCGCCACACTTGTGCGCGCCGCCTCCTCCAGCCGGTGCCGCCGGGCGGCGATCAGCGCGAACTCGATTGCCACGAAGAACGCGCTCGCGACGATGATGAGGGCCGACAGGACCAGCGCGAGAAGGGGATCCAGCTCGCTCATCGCACGGCCTCCTATTCCGCGGCGGCAACGGCCCCGTCGGCCGGACGCAAGGTGAGCTTGACACTGCGGGGCACCCGCCGGTCGACGTCCACCACCTGGAGGACGAGCGACCCGGGCGCCGGGCCCTTCTCGTCCACGTGGGACGAACCGAAGAGGTCGAGTGCGTACTCGTCGCCGGGTTCGGGCAGCCGGCCGAGGGCCTGGATCAGCAGCCCGCCGATCGACTCGTAGTGGCCCTGGGGCAGGTCGTGACCCACCAGGCGTTCCACCTCGTCCACCCCGTAGGTGCCCGGAACCAGCCAGGTCCGTTCGGCGATGACCTGGTGCTCGCCGGTGTCGTCGCGGTCGTGCTCGTCGGCGATCTCACCGACGAGTTCCTCGGCGATGTCCTCCACGGTGAGTACTCCGGCCAGCCCGCCGTACTCGTCGACCACGCAGGCGAACTCCTCGCCCGCCTCACGCAACCGGGCCAGCACCTGGGGTAGGCGCAGGAAGGTCGGCACGATGACGGGGGAGCGGGCGAATCCCCGCACCGGGAGCCGGCCGGCCTCGCTGTCGTGGCGATCGCCGTCGACGGTCAGCAGGTCACGCAGTTGGACGACGCCGACGACATCGTCGACGTCCGCCCCGTACACCGGCAGTCTGGAGTGTCCGGTAGCCATCATGGCAAGGGCGCCGGCGACGGTCTCGTCCGCGGCGATGCCGACGACCCGGGGCCTCGGCACCATCGCGTGCCCCGCGGTCGCGTCGGTGAAGTCGAGACTGCGGTCCAGGAGTACGGACAGGTCCTCGGCCAGCTCCCCGGTGTCGCGGGATCGCTCGACGATCCGGTGCAGGTCGCGGGCGGTCGCCGCGTGCTCCACGTCGTCCACCGGCGTGATGCGCACCGCCCTCAGCAGGACGACAGCTGCGCGGTCGAAGACGTGCACCACTGGCCCGAACACCTTCAGATACAGGGATGTCGACCGGGCCAGCGCCCGGGCCAGCTGCTCGGCCCGGGCGATCGCCCAGTTCTTGGCCAGCAGCTCACCGAACACCATCTGCACGACGGTGACGAACAGGAGCGCGACCAGGGCCCCGGTGGCCGTCCCGACCCCGGTCGGAACCCGGAGCCCGCCCAGCAGCTGGGACAGGCCCGAGCCGATCATCGGCTCGGCGACGTAACCGGCGAGCAGGCCGGTGACGGTGATCCCCAGCTGGGCGCCGGACAACATGAACGAGGTGCGGCCGGTGATGTCGAGCGCTCGCCGGGCACCGGCGTCGCCCTCGGCGGCGCGGGCCTTCAGGCGGTTGCGGTCGACCGCCATGTAGGCGAACTCCTGGGCTACGAAGTAGCCCGTCGCGGCGGTGACGACCAGCACCACCACGACTCCGGTGAGGATGCTCAGCGCGACGGTCATCGTCGTTGCTCGGTCAGCGCGACACCCCGCGGGGCGCCGCGCGGACTACTTGGTGGGTACGAGTCCATCGCTCTCTCACTCGACTGCGGGTACTGAACCAGACGATCGGGAGCGCCGGAATTGTTCCCTGGGCGCTCTCAGGCCGTCGCGAGCGGCACCTGGATCCAGCCGCCGACGTCGACCCGGCCGGCGCGTTCGGCCGCCTCGCGGGCACCCCGGTTGCCGGAGTGGACGGTGCCGACCAGGACGCGGCGGCCGTCGTCGGGGAGGGCGCGGGCGAGCAGCGTGGTGAGGTGTGGTCCGAAGCCTCGCCCGCGGAACCTCCTGGCCAGGACGAGTTCCTGGACGACGTACGCCGGCATGCCGAGAGTGTCGCCGGTCGCGGTCGTCGTCACCGCCACGTAGCCCGCCCAGTCGGCGCCGACCCTGACGTCGAACAGCATCCCCGCGGCCAGGGTTTCCGCCAGCGCCTCGCGGTCGGCAATCGTGGCCTGCGTGGGATGCAAGGGATGGTTGACATCCACGTCGGCGTAGGCCCGCTCGGCATCCTCGTAGTGCTCCAGCGTGGTCGCCGGAGTCAGCGTGAGCTCGGTGGGCGGCGTACGTTCGAAACCGGCGCGGAGCGCAGCCACCGGTCCGGCGAGGAACCGCCGGTCGGAGCCCGTGCCGGCGAACCAGCCGACCGGACGCGCGCTCCACAGCCGCAGGTAGCGCGGACGCAGCGCGGGGTAGGCCTCGGCGCCGGCCTTCGCCAGTGCGGGCAGGTCCCTTGCGGTGAAGGGCCGGCTCGTCACGGTGGCGTCGACGAACGGCAGCCGCGGATCGCCGCCCTCGTACCTCATGCTCATCATCGCGGCGAGGTCGCCCTCGACCTCGGTCCACCGGTTGAGGAACGTCTCGGCAGGCAGGTGGGGTGCGAACCGCCGCGCGCGCAGGGCGGCGAGTTCCAGGTCCGTCGCGAGCGTGACGTCCTCGGCGCGGTTGGCGGTGAGCAGGTCCAGTCGAACGGCGTCGTCGACCCACTGCCGGGTCACCGGGTGCTGGGCGGCCAGGAAGCAACGAGCCAGCTCCCGCGCTGCCGGAAGCCGCCGGTGCGTCACGTCAGCTCGCGCAACGCGGCCGCAGCGTCGGCCACGCAGTCGGCGAAGGTGGGCGGCTCGTCCGTCGAGACCCACCGTGCGAACGCGACGTGGAAGACGGTCACCGCGCTGTGTGCGGCCAGGCCGGCGGTCGGCTCGGTGACGCCACGTCCGTGCAGTGCGCTGACCGTCGCCTCGGTCAGCGCGGCGAGCTTGAGCAGCTCGCGTTCGTGCAAGCTCGGGTTGACAGCGACGATCCGGGCTCGGCGTACCGCGTGGTCGTGCCGGTCCGCCAGCAGTCCGCCGGCCGCGACCATCCCGGCCAGTGCGGCATCGAGCGGGGTGAGGTCGGCCGGTGCGGCCTCGATCGCGTCGTACGCCGTGCGTTCCATGACGTCGGAACCGGCGAACAGCACCTCGCGCTTGTCGGTGAAGTGCCGGAAGAAGGTGCGCTCGGTGACTCCGGCCCGCTCGGCGATGTCGCCGGCGGTCGTCTTGTCGAATCCGCGCTCGTCGAAGAGTTCGATCGCGGCCCGCATCATCCGGCCCCGCGCGTCCGGCTCCCAGCGCCCCATGGCGAGGAGTGTAGTGATGGCAGTCGCTGACATGCGGTGCTACTGTCCATGTCAGTCACTGACGTCAGTGACTGACATGATCCGCTGCCCGCGATGAAGGGAAGTCCGCAATGCACGTTTTCGTCACCGGCGCCACCGGCTGGATCGGCTCGGCGGTCACCGACGAGCTCCTCGCCCACGGCCACAAGGTGGTCGGTCTCGCCCGTTCCGACCGGGCGGCCGCCGCCGTCGAAGCCCGGGGCGCCGCCGCGCACCGGGGGAGCCTCGACGACCTCGACAGCCTCGCCGCCGGCGCGGCGGCGGCCGACGCCGTGATCCACCTCGCCTTCAACCATGACTTCTCCGACTACGCCGGGGCCGGTCGCACCGAGCACGCCGCGGTCACGCGGATGCTGGACACGATCGAGGGTGGTGACCGGCCGTTCCTGCTCGCCTCGGGACTGGCGTCGGGGGCCACCGGCCGGCTGCTGACCGAGGACGACGCGTCGCCGTTCCGGGGTGCGGACTCGATGCGGGGAGGCAGCGAGAACCTCGCGCTCGACCATGCCGGTCGCGGCGTACGGGCGGTGGCACTGCGGTTCGCGGCGAGCGTGCACGGCACGGGCGACCACGGCTTCGTCGCACAGCTCACCAAGGTCGCGAAGCAGCACGGAGCGTCCGGCTACGTCGGGGACGGCTCGTCCCGCTGGGCGGCCGTGCACCGTACCGACGCCGCCCGGCTGGTCCGGCTCGCGCTGGAGAAGGCGCCCGCGGGCTCGCGGGTGCACGCGGTGGCGGAGGAGGGTCTTCGTTCCCGCGACATCGCCGCCGCGATCGGTGACCACCTCGGCCTGCCCACGGTGCCGGTCGCACCTGAGGACGCCGAGGCGCACTTCGGCTGGATCGGCCGGTTCTTCGGCATGGACGCCATCGCGTCCAACGCCCGTACCCGCGAAGTCCTCGGCTGGGAACCGACCGGACCCACGCTGTTCGAGGACATCGCCGCCGGGGCGTACGACCTGGCGGGCGTGCCGGAATAGGCCTCGCGACGCCCGGCCGGGAGGTGAGGGGCCGGACTACGGTCAGGAGATGCTCGATCTCCTCGTCTCCGGCGGGACCGTGGTGGAGGGCGACGGTGGTCCGCCCTACCCCGCGGACGTCGCGATCGAGGGGGAACGGATCGTCGCGGTCGAGCCGCTGCCCGGCGCGACGGCTCGTCGGCACCTCGACGCCCGTGGCCACTTCGTCCTTCCCGGGCTGATCGACCCGCACAGCCACAGCGACTGGTCGATCCTCGGCAACCCGGAGGCACAGAGCACGATCCGGCAGGGCGTCACCACCGAGGTGGTCGGCAACTGCGGTGTCACGTACGCGCCACTCGGGCCGGAGTCGGCGCGCCAGGCAGCGGCGACGCTCGCGGCATTCGGGTACGACGGCCCGGTGGACTGGCGCGGGTTCGGTGAGCTGCTGCAGCGCGTCGAGTCGATCGGCACGTCGCAGAACCTCGCGTGGTTCGTCGGCCACAGCGCGCTGCGCGAGGCCGCCGGAGTGGGCACGGGCTCTCCCGGCGACGACGAGCTCGCCACGATGCGGGCGCTGTTGGCCGAGGCGCTGGACGCGGGGGCGCTCGGCATGTCGAGCGGGCTGGAGTACGGCGCGGGCCGGGCGGCCGGCACCGGGGAGCTGACCGATCTGGCCGGGGTGCTCCGCCTACACGGCGCGAGGTATGCCAGCCACATCCGCAACCGGGACGCAGCACTCGACGAGGCTGTCGAGGAGTTCTTCACGGTGACGCGCGCCGCCGGCGGGCGTGCCCAGCTGTCCCACCTCAACGTACGAGAGGACACCGGAGCGGCGCCGGACGCGTGGCAGCGTGCGGTCGAACGCCTCGCGGCCGAACGCGCCGCCGGCACCGACGTGCTGGCCGACATGACGCCCTACGACGGGGGGATCGGAATGGCGACCGGGCTGCTGCCGCCGTGGCTGCTGGCCGACGGCCCGGAGGAGGCGGCCCGGCAGCTGGCCGATCCGGCCGTACGGAACCGGCTGCGCGGCGACTGCGACCGCTACTGGCGGTTCGTGCACCGGGGTGGCTGGGACCGGGTGCGACTGCAGGCCGGTCCGGCGACACCGGAGCTGGAGGGGCTGGCCTTTCCCGAGATCGCCGAGCGGTTGGGTGGGGACGAGTGGGACGCCTTCTTCGACGTACTCGCCGCCGCGGGACCCGACCTGGCGGCGGTGCAACTGCTGGGGAGGCTGTTCACCGACGAGCACGTCGCCGAGACGGTGTCGCATCCGCTGTTCTGCCTGGGCGTGGACGCCTTCACCAGCAGGGTGGACGGGCCGCTGGCGGCGCGGTCGCGGCACCCGTTGTTCTTCGCGGGGCACGTGCACTACCTGGCGCACCACGTCCGTGACAAGGGCATCTTGACGCTGGAAACCGCCGTGCACAAGATGACCGCCATGGTCGCCGACCACTTCGGGCTGGCCGGCCGAGGCCGGTTGCGGCGGGGCGCCTTCGCCGACGTCGCGGTGGTCGACCTGGCCGGGCTGCGCGAGCGGTCCACGGTCGCAGAGCCGCATGCGTACGCACACGGCGTCCCGTACGTGATCGTCAACGGCGCCGTGGTCGTCGACGGCCACGACCACACCGGCGTACGAACCGGCTGCTACCTTCCCCGCGGCCGGTGACGGGCGCCTGCTCACAGATGGGATCAGCCGCGTACGTCCTCGGCGACGTCCTTCGAAAGGGACGCGCGCACGCAGCCCGCGACCAGCCGGGGCAGGTCACCGTCGCCGGCGAGCCTGCTCAGCTCATCCGGCGAGGACGGCAGACCGATCGCCTCGGCACCCTTCGCGGTGCGGTTGTCGACGTACGGCGCGAGGTCGTTCCAAACGCCCTGCACCTCGCGGCAGAAGATCGACGCACCTGTGGGACCGATACCAGGTACGAGCTGGAGCAGCTTCGCCACCTCGTCGACACCGTGCGCCTCGGCGTGCAGCCGGCGCAGATCGCCCTTCCAGCGTTCGAGGACGAGCTCGGCGCCCTGACCGAGCATCGTCGACGTGCGTTCGTCGTAGCGCCGGTAGTGCCCGCGGCCGAGGGCGTCAACCCGGTCCTGCCAGCTCGCGTCCCGCATGGCCGCGGGCGTTCGGTAGCCCGCCCTGAAAAGCTCCCGGGCCGCGGCGACCGCGATGTCCGCGCCGATGCGTGCCGACAGCAGGGTCGAGAGGACGAGCAGCTGGTACAGCGGCGAGGGCGCGTCGCGCAGCCTGATGCCGGCCTCCTCGGCGTACGTCGTGCCGTGCCGGTCGATCAGCGCCCGGGCGATCTGGTTTCGGTTGGCCATGAGGATGCTCCTACCCTCGTTCGGGACAGGGATACGCGCGACATTCGCTGGGACAGACCGTGAGACCGTCACTGGAGGGAACCCGATGAGGATTCGTGAGATCCGCGTTGCCGGCCTGCGGGGCGCGACGCCACCAGGAGGCTGGAGCGCGGAGCTGCAACCGGACGACGTCGTGCACACCCTGGTGGCCGTGCACACCGACGACGGCCCGGTCGGCGTCGGCAGCGTGTTCACCAGCGAGTCCCTGGTCCGGGGCGCGGTGGAGGTGCTCGAACCGCTGCTGCTGGGCGAGAGCGCACTGGAGCCCGAACGCGTCACCGAGAAGCTGCACCAGAACACGTTCTGGCTGGGGCGGGGCGGCTCGGTCACGCACGCCATCAGCGGGATCGACATCGCGTTGTGGGACATCCTGGGACAGGTGACGGGTCAACCGGTCGGCCGGCTCCTCGGTGGCCGCCACCGCGACCGCGTTCTGCCGTACGCGTCGCTGCTGATGGACGAGCCGGCACCGCTTGCCGAGGAGCTGGAAAGCCTGGCCGCACAGGGTTTCCGGGCGTACAAGATCGGCTGGGGTCCGTTCGGGCGCGGTGGTGCGACGACCGCACAGGACGAACGCATCGTTGCCGCCGCGAGGGAGGCGATCGGCCCGGACGCCCTGCTCGCGGTCGACGCGGGCGGCAGTGACGCGCACTGGCAGGGTGACTACAAGTGGGCGCTGCGCACTTCGCACATGCTCGCGAACTACGACGTGGCGTGGTTCGAGGAGGCGCTGCGACCGGACGCGCTGGAGGACTTCGTCTCGCTGCGCCGCAACGCCCCGGTGCCGATCTCCGGTGGCGAGGTGCTCACCCGGCGCCAGGCGTTCACGCCGTTCCTGCGTGCGGGTGCGTTCGACATCGTCCAGCCCGACGTGACCAAGGTGGGCGGGCTGTCGGAGTCCCGCCGCATCGGCTGGTCGGCGCAGGAGCACGGATCCCGGCTCGTTCCGCACGGCTGGAACACCGCGGTCGGGCTGGCCGCCGACCTGCAGCTGGTGTCCGCGCTGCCGGACACCGACCTGGTGGAGTACAAGACCGGATCGCCCTACATCGACGACCTCGCGGCGGGAGGCTGGAGCCTGGACGCCGACGGGATGCTCGCCATCCCGGCCGTGCCGGGCCTCGGGCTCACCCTGGATCCCGACGCGGTGGCCCGCTTCACCGAAGGCGCGGACCTGCTCGGCTGAGCGAGCCTGCTCGTTCGACCACTCGTCGGCCGGGACCGGACGCTCGCCACCGGCGTGGTTGCCGTTACCGGCGGAGGCGTTCGCGCTCGGTGGCCGAACGACGAGCATGGAAGGCGTCGACGAGAGGTGGTGTCGCACCGGTGAAGATCACCGCGGTGAAGTGCGCTGTACTCGGAACGAACCCGGTCGTCCGCATCGTGACCGACGAGGGGATCGACGGGTACGGCGTCGTCGAGTCCAGGAAGAACTACCTCAAGCCGGTGGTCGGATTCTACGAGCAGTACCTCCTCGGCCAGGATCCGACCGAGGTGGAGCGGGTCATGCTGCGGATCCGCCGGATGGGCGGCACGAAGCCGTGGGGGAGTGCGGTGAGCGCGATCGAGATCGCGCTGTGGGACCTTGCCGGCAAGGCCGCGGGACTGCCCGTGCACCGGCTGCTCGGCGGGAAGGTGCGCGACCGGATCCGCGTCTACAACGGCGGCGTGCGGTTTCCGCGGAAGGGCCACCGGCCCGAGGACTTCGCCGACGTGATGCGGCAGATGAAGGCGGCGCCGCAGGGCTTCAGCATCATCAAGCAGTCAATCGGTTTCCACGATCCGATGGTCGCGGAGATGGAGGGCCTTCTCTACGGCGAGGTGCGCACCGGCCCGCCGCACCCTTCACGTGGGCCGATGACAGAGCGTGGGCTCAACCACGTGGTCGAGTGCGTGCACGCGATGAAGGACGTGCTGGGGGACGAGATCGGCCTCGCCCTGGACTGCGGCCCGGGCTGGACCGTGCCGGACGCGATCAGGTTCGCCCAGCGGCTGGAGCCGCTGAACCTGTTGTGGCTGGAGGACCTGCTCGCCGGTGACTACGTGCCGTACGCCGACGCCGGCGCCTACCGCGAGGTGACCCGAGCCACGTCGACGCCGATCCACACCGGCGAGCAGCTCTACCTCCGGCAGTCGTTCCTCGAACTCGTCGGCAACCGCGCGGTGCGGGTGATCGGGCCCGACCCGTGCGACGTCGGCGGGCTGGCCGAGCTGAAGTGGATCGCGGAGTACGCCGACATGCACGGCGTCCTGATGGCGCCGCACGGTGTCGGCGACGGCGTACTCGGCGTGGCCGCGCTGGTGCAGGTGTCGGCGACCCTGCCGGACAACTACGTCGCGTTCGAATACCCGATCGCCTCCCACGACTGGTGGTACGACATCGTGGAGGGCCTGCCCGACCCGATCGTGCGCGACGGTCACATCGAGGTGTGGGACCGCCCGGGTCTCGGGGTCACGTTGGTGCCGGAGGCGGCGAAGAAGTACCTCGCCGAGGAGGACCGGGACTTCTTCGACTGGAACACGGCCTAGCGTCAAGGCGCGCTTGACGGCATCGGCTACCAGCGTGGCAGGGTCGGGTCGTAGTCCGGCCGCACCCGGCGCAGGTAGCCGGTGTCGTCGCGCACCCGGCGCCCGGAGCGCACGTAGTCCTCGTGGCGGCGTTCGAGGGCGTCCAGGTCGAGCTCGACGCCCAGCCCCGGCCCGGTGGGGACCTCGAGCGCACCGTCGACGAAGTTCAGCACCCCCGGCCGCACCACGTCGTACGCGCCGTTCCACGGATAGTGCGTGTCGCAGGCGTAGGTGAGCTCCGGCGTGGCCGCGGCGGCGTGGGTCATCGCGGCCAGGCTGATGCCGAGGTGGGAGTTGGAGTGCATCGACAGCCCGATGCCGAACGTGTCGCACAACGTGCCGAGCGCGACCGTTTGGCGCAGTCCGCCCCAGTAGTGGTGGTCGGACAGGATCACCTGCACGGCGTCGAGTCGGACGGCCCGCGGCACCTGGTCGAAGGCGACCACACACATGTTCGTCGCCAGCGGCAGGTCGGTGCCGGCGGCGACCTCGGCCATGCCGTCGACCCCGGGGACCGGATCCTCCAGGTACTCAAGGACCCCCTCGAGTTCGGCGGCGACGCGCTTCGCGGTCGGCACGGTCCAGGCGCCGTTCGGATCGAGTCTCACCGGATGGTCGGGAAACGCCGCCCGCAACGCCCTGGCGGTGGCGATCTCGACGTCGGGCGGGAAGACTCCGCCCTTCAGCTTGAGTGAGCCGAAGCCGTACTCGTCGATCATCCGCCGCGCCTGCGTCACCATGCCGTCCGCGTCGAGGGCCTCACCCCAGGGGTCGGGCGTGCCGTCGTACGCGCCGTCGGGATGGTCCGCCCACTTGTAGAAGAGATAGGCGGAGTAGGGAATCGTCGTACGGACCGCTCCGCCGAGCAGGTCGTACACCGGCCGGCCGGTGAGCCTGCCCTGGGCGTCCAGGCAGGCGACCTCGATGGCGGAGTGGACGGCAGTCCGCTCGCGCGCGGTCGGCGCGGGCAAGGCGTCGTTGACAGCGGCGTCGACGACCGTCCGGAGCGCCGTCGTGGCGAAGACGTCGTGGCCCACGAGCCTCGGGGCGACCAGCCGAAGGAGGTCCAGGTGGCGGACGTCGCCGGAGGACTCACCGAGGCCGACGATGGCGTCGTCGTCGAGGACCAGCCGCAGAACGGTGCGCAGCGCCAGTGGCTCGTGGACGCCACTGGAGTTCAGCAGCGGCGGGTCCGGGAACGCGACCGGGGTGATGATCAGCTCGCGGATTCTCACCGGGTCGAGCCTACGGACGTGGGACCGCCGGCCGAAGCGGTGCGGGCGTACGACGTCCAGATCGGCCAACCCGGTAGGTCGAATCGGGGCAGGTCCTGTCGGGGTCGGCGCGGTGGGGATAGGTTCGGCCGGGTGAACGAGCAGAGCATGTCCGCGCAGGCCGAAGCCGTCCTCCGGCGCCACGGCTACGGCCCCTCGGGGTTGGAGTTCGTGGGGGCCGGCGCCCAGAGCGTGTGCTACGGCACGGGCGAGGTCGCTGTGCTGCTCAGCCGCTCCGCCGACGCGGACCGGGTCGACGACCTCACCGGCCACGTCGTTCCCGGCAGCGAGCCACACCCGACGTGCAACAACTACGCCGTGCTCCGGTGGCTCACGACCCGGGCCACCGACGCGGGAGTACGGACACCGCGGTTCCTCGCCGTCGGCGACGAACCCCGTCCGTACGCGGTGGTCGAACGCGCCAACGGAACGCTCGCCGCAGACCATCCGGCGGTGGCGGAACACGCGGACCGCTGGTTCGGCCAACTCGGCGAGGAACTCGCGAAGACCCACCGGGTACGCACGACAGGCTTCGGGATGTTCGTCCCGGACGGTTCCGGCGGGTATCGCGGGCGGTTCGCGACCTGGGCCGAGTATCTCGACAACTGGCTCCGCGTCCACCTGTGCGTGGGCGGGTCCCGGCCGGAGGACCAGAAGGTGCTGGACCTGTTCCTCGCCCAGGGCATCGTCACCGAGGGCGATCTGGCGCAGGTGACGGCCAAGGCGCGGGAGGCCCAGGAGTGGCCGGTGGCGTCGGTCCTCACCCACTACGACAACCGGCTGGACAACCTCGTCGTGGACGCCGGTGACACGGGTGACTCGGACGACCCTGACCACGCTGACGACGCCGGCCGGATCACGGTCCTGGACTGGGGGCTGTCACTCGCCGGGATCGGGATCCGGCAGGAGCTGATCAAGCTCTTCCAGACCGAGCCGACGTCGGTCGAGAGCCCCCGGGTGGCGGCGTTCCTGAGCGGGTACGGGCTGTCGCATGGCGAGGCGGTGGAAGCTGTCGAGGACGGGAAGCTGATGCTCGTCATGGACGGGTTGGGGATGTCGTACGGCTGGGCCGGCGACCCGGACCGGCTGGACGGCATCCGGGCGTGGCTGCGTACGGTCGCCCGCCTCTGCCGCGACTGGTGAGGCGTGAGGCGCTCGGAAGCAACGGAGCGCCGAAGGTCAGCCCTGCGCGGCAGCCGGGGCGTTGAACGTGATCCAGGTATCGGGCGGCAGTTCTGGGCGACCCGGTACCGGCCTGCGTTCCTCAGTCCATGCGTCACCCGCGATCTCGGAAGCAACGCGACGCCAGAATCCGACTGCGATGACGTTGCTTTCCTGGAAGGCGACTTCCCATGGCCCCGGGTGTTTCGTCACGACCTCTTGAACGGCTCGCAGCCCGATCCCCGTCCTGCGCGCCCCACGGACCACGAAGAAGCTGCTCAGCACGCGCGTCGGAGCAGTCAGGCTGCGGACGAATGCGAGGCCGACAGGGGATGCGCCACTGGTCACGAGGTAGGGAGCCCAGTCGGCCTGGGTGAAGGCGGCGTGGAGTCGATCGCTCCGGAAGGTTCCGTCCGAGTTGGGCAGAGCACCGCTGAACTCCGACATGTCGTGTCGGAACAGCAACCAGAGGCGCTCCAGTGTCGGGTGGTCGGTCGCGTCGGCGAGGCGCGCGGATACGTCGGTGGTCATAGGGCGTGTCCTAACCGGGACGTGTTTCCAGGATGGCCAGGTCGCGCTCGGCGTAGAGCCGATGCTGCCATTCCTCGTTCAGCACGCACAACAGGACGTCGCGCACGGGAAAACTGATCGGCGGCGGCCAGCCGGCACCCTCGAGGGGGTTGGTGTGTCCGGCCAGTGACTCCACGGTCAGGCCGTCGACGACCTCGCGTACGGTGGCCATCCGGTCCCGTCGCAGTGCGAGCACGGTGTCAAGCGACGGTTGCGCAGTACGGTCCCACGGCACGCCAGGCGTCTCGGGCATCTCGTCCCAGGGCAGGTCCAGCGGATCCCACGGAGAAGGGTCACCGAGAATCGCGCGCCGGATCCACGCGTCGGTGGCGAAGACCAGATGCCGCAGCGTCTGGACGAACGACCACTCGCCGCCGACCGACTCGTGCAACAGTGGCGGGTCCAGCCGCCGGGCCCGCACCACGGTCCCGTCCCACAGACGTTCCAGGATGTTCCAGGCCTCGCGGAAACCATCCGGGTCGGCCGGCCGCATCTTCACCCGGTCGGGATGGCGGCGGTCCAGCTCGGCCTCGACCAGTGGTGCGACGTCGACACCGTTGATCGTGAGGTTTCCGACCTCGCCGTGGATCTCGACATCCACCAGCTCCACGCCCCGCATCACGACGCCGGTCAACCACGCACCTCGGAACACCGCTCCGGTCAGGTCGCTGTTGCGAAACTGCGCTCCCCGCAGGTCGACCCGTTCGAACCGGGTTTCGCGCAGGTCCTTGTCGACGTACTCGGCCACGGCCAGACCGTACCCCCGCCTGCCGACGTCCCGCCAGCGTTCAGTGCTCTCATCGCCGACCGTACGACTCGCACACGGTCAGCCGGCCGCGCAGTTTCTGGAGACGCAAGACGCGATTGACGTCGATTCTTTCTTGTGGGTAAGGGGTTTCCTACGAACAAAGGCGATCTTGTTCGGTAGACTCGAACGCATGAGCGACGGCGGTGAGTGCTTCGGCGAGGACCTGGGCGGCGAGCCCGGTCCTCGCGGGGTGCTGCCCGCCGGGTTTGAGGATCTGCCGGGTGGGCCGGAGTTGGCGGCGGCGGTCGCCTCGGTCGACCTGGATGCGTGTGACGGGTGGGAGTTGGAGGAGTACGTCAAGGGGACACGGCGGCTGGTCTGCTGGGCGGAGTCCCGCTGTTTGACGGGGGTGAACGAACTCGCCCACGCCGATCCCGATATGCGTACCGATTCTGCCGGGCGCAGGTTCACCGCGGACTCGATGACCCCCGTGCTCCTGGAGCCGTTGCTGGGGTGGACCGCCTACCGCGCCTCCCAGTACGTGGCAATAGCGACCGTGCTGCCTAGGCTGCCGCGGGTGCGTGACGCGTTGGCCGGCGGACTTCTGGAGTTCGACGAGGTCCGCGTCATCGTGGACCGGGTCGCCGACGCCAAGCCCGGCCTGTGGGATGCGATCGAGGCCGCCCTGTTTCCGAAGGTGCTCCAACTGCGGGGTGGGTTGTTGCGCGCGAAGGTGGAGGCGGAGGTCCTCAAGGCCGACCCCGACGCCGCGGCGAAGCGCCACCGGGAGGCGCGGACCGGGCGGAACGTCGCGATCTGGCCGGCTGTCGATGGTGTCGCCGACCTGGCCGTGCGTGGTCTGTCGGCCGATCAGGCTGCTGAGGCGTACGGCTACATCGACGCCATCGCCCGCGCGGTGAAGTCCAGCGGCGACCCGCGCAAGCTCAGCCAGCTGCGTGCGGACGTCGCCGCGTCCCTGCTGACCGGCATGGCCGACATCGTCGACTGCTCCGCCCCCATAGACACCGACAATCACGCCGATCAAGGCCAGGCGCAAGACGAGGCCGGACAGGACGAGGCCGAGCCGGACGAGATGCCGCGGGATACTGAGCCGTGCAACGCGGAGGGTGACGCCTCAGGGGAGCGTGGCGAGCAGGGTTCGTGTGCCATTCACAGGTTCCCCGACCACGACCAGCACGAAGCCCACTGTGACTGCGGGGACTGCGCTCCGGCCGGGACTGCGAACGTCACGGCGCACTACACCCCCTGCAACTGCTCGACCGTCCACGACACCGCCGCACATGAAGCCGGAAAGGAAGCAGCCACCGAGGAGACGACTACCGCCGACGGTGCCGCTCCGGCCGCCGGTCATCCTGCTGCGGGGCAGATCCCGCAGCAGAACCGCCGGCCCGACGAGCCGACCGACCCGCTTGTGGACGATCCGACACCACCGCGGCCGCCCTGGTCGTCCTCGCAGCCGAGCTGGGGGCCTATACGAACGCGCGCCAAGATCCAGCTGAACATCCCGTTGACCACGCTCATGGGACTCTCGACCCGGCCAGGTGAGCTGGGCGGGTTCGGACCGGTCATCACCGAGGTCGCCGAACGCGTCGTGGCGAACAACCTCACCAACCCCGAAGCCAGGTTCAGTGTCGGGGTCACGCATCCGGTCACCGGGCGGCTGCTCCACCTGCATCCGATACCGGCGAGGTTCCTGCGCGGACTGCAGGCAGAGCTGGTCCATGCTCGCGACCAGCGGTGCGTGTGGACCACCTGCAGACGCCCCGCCGCGACCTGTCACCTCGACCACAACACCGAACATCAAGACGGCGGGGAAACCTCCGTGGACAACATCGCGCCGCTGTGTCCTCGCCACCACAAGGCGAAAACCGAGCGGGACTGGAAGCTCCAGCAGACCGGTCCCGGTGAGCACATCCTCACCGACCCCTTCAGCCGGCACTACCTCAGCCGAGCACCCTCCCTCACCGACCCGGTCGTCGACGAACCGGTGGCCGCCACGGCAGCGAGGTCGGCCGACGACGACCTTCCGCCGTTCTGAAGCCAGGTCTTTGCGACCGCGACTACGACCCGGCGACGGCGGACTCGATCCCGGCGACGCGGCCGCGGTCGAGCCGGACGGTCTGGTCGGCGTTCTCGATGGTGCTCGTCCGGTGGGCGATGACCAGCATGGTGCGACCGGCCAGATGATGCGTCATCGCCTCGTGGAGAGCGGCCTCTGTCAGCGTGTCCAGGTGGGCGGTGGCTTCGTCCAGGATGACGATGTCGGGATCGGCCAGGAACAGCCGGGCGAGACTGAGCCGCTGGCGTTCCCCGCCGGACAGCCGGAAGCCGCGGTCCCCGACCGTGGTGTCGAGTCCCTGCGGCAGGGTGTCGATCAGGGCGGCGAGCTGGGCGCGGCGCAGAGCCTCGGTGATCTGCTCGTCGGTCGCCTCCGGCCGCGCCACGGTGAGGTTGGCGCGCAGACTGGCGTGCAGGACGAACACGTCCTGGGTCACCATGCCGACCGCCCGGTGCCGCGCAGCAGGGGACAGGTCGGCGAGGTCGACGTCGTTGATCCGGATCCGGCCGCGGCTCGGCTGGTGAACACCGACGGCGAGCAGCGCCGTGGTGGACTTCCCGGCGCCGCTGGCACCGACGAGCGCCGTCGTGCCGCCGGGCACCAGGGAGAACGAGAGGCCGGCCACCGCCCAGTCCTGCTCGCGCGCGGCCGCGGACTCCGCGGCGAGATCGGGCAGGGTCGCCGTTCCGGGTGCCGGATGCCGGAACCACACCTGCCCGAACGTCATCCGCCTCGCCGGTGCGTCCAACGTCTGCTCGCCCGCCCGGCGGGGCACCGGCAGGTCCAGTACCGCGAACATCCGTTCCAGTTCGATGATGCCGTCACTCAGGCTCAGCCCCTGGATGCCGAACTGCACGAGCGGGTCATAGACCAGCTTCACCAGGGCGGCCATGGCGACGATCTGCCCGACCGTCGCGCCCTGCAGGGCACCGGCGGCGTAGGCACCGGCCACCCCGAGCGCGGCCAGCGCCGAGGTGAAGAACTGCGCGCCGTAGAAGCCGGCGTTGCGGGCGACCATGGCCGCCCGGATCCTGGCCGCCAGGGCGACGTAGGCCGCGGACTCGGCCGGGTGGGAGTGGAGCAGGTGACGGCTCACCGCGCCTTCCACATTGAGGCGTTCGGTGAGGAAGTGTTCGGCCTCGCCGGCAGCGACAGTGCCCTCGTGGCCCGCCGCGAACAGGCGCCGGTTGAACATCCGGAAGGGGAGCAGGAACATCGGCGCCACGGCGAGCACCACGAGGGTCGCGGCCAGGCTGAGCCTGGCCAGTGCGCCCAAGGCCAGCACCAACAGCACTCCCTGGCCGACGAGGGTGCCGAAGATCGCCTGGATGAGGTTCTGGGCGGCTCTGGGGCTGCGCGTCAACCGGGAGACCACGGCGCCGGCCTTGGACTGTGCATGGAAGGCGTACGGCTGGGCGATGATCTGCTCGAACAGCTTCACCCGCAGAGCCTCGACGATCCTGCCACCGACTTCGGCCCCGCTGGCGTTCGCGACCGCGCCGGCCCCGGCCGCCACCAGGCCGAGTGCCAGCGCGACCCCGGTCCACGCCAACGCGACCCCGGTGGCACCCGCCGCCAGCCCGTCGTCGACGACGCGCTGGAAGGTCAGCGGGACCACCACCGCCAGCAGAGCCGACGTCAGCAACAAGGTGAGGTAGAGCGCGAGCCTGGACCGCTGACCGGCGAGGAAGGGCAGAAGCCGCAGGAGTACGGAGAACCGAACGAACACTCAGTTCTCCTTCACGGCTTGAGCATCGTCGGCGACGATCGCGCCACGACGTAACGCGACAACCGCCTGCGCCGCGGCCCGCTGGTGGCCGCCGGGCACGGTGGTCAGCTGGTCGAGGAGTTCGGCCACCTGGCGGATCTCGCGGACGACATCGCCGACCAGTACACCGGTGCCGCCGACCGCGACGTCCAGCGGTGAACCGGATGCCCATCGATGAACCGGCACGCCGAGCGCGGGTTCGGGATGCGGCGTCGGGGTCAGTCCCTCGGCGACCTCATCGGCCTGGACGTCCCGGGTGAGGGCCCGGACGGTCTCCCACCGCCGGGTCAGCTCCGCCGATGCGAGGCCGGTCGACGCCGGGCCGCCGAGACGAGTGCGGGCGGTGAACCACGACGCGGCGGAGGCGAGCGAGGCGGGGTCGAGGTCGTCCAGCAGACCGGCCACCAGACACTCGCCGAGCAGCAGTCCGGACGGGTGGAACAGCCGGCGGATCGCCTGGCCGGACGGTGTCAAGGTCAGGTTGACAAGGTGGCGGCGACGGCGAAGCAGGGCGAGCACCTGGTCGAGCTCGGTGCGGACACCGGTTCTCGCCGCCATGAGCGAGGTCTGCAGGTCGTCGACGGTGGCGGTCAGCTGGTCACGTCGTACGGCAAGGCGTCGCCGGGTCTGTTCCTGTTTCGGCTTGGGGCGCGGTCCGTGGGTGGTGGCCGGCCGGAGGTCGTCGAGCGGGAGGTCGAGGAGAGCCAGTGCGTCCACTGCCCGTTTCGCGTGTCCGCGCTGGGTGGGCTCCCAGTCCGGCAGGTCGAGGTGGTGGAGGACGGCAGGGCCGCCGCGCAGGGTCGACGGCGTGAGCTGGAGACGCCGTCCCGTGCTGTGGATCGCCTCCACGCAGACGGTCCCGCGTTTGGTGCCGACGGCCAGCACGACCGCCGGACCGTACTCCGGACGTCCGGTGTCGACGACGACATCCCCGGGTCGAAGTCCGGCGAGATCCCGGCCGGAATCGGTGCGCTCGGTCGCGCCGTGAGGATCGGCGACCGGATCGGGATCGCCGTTCTCGGGAAGCTCGGCGAACTCCGCGAGGTCTTCGACGACCTCGGCAAGCTCGGATTGACGTACGTCGAGATCGCCGTCGAGGATCGCCGCCTGGTCGAGGGCGCAGCGGTGCCGCAGCGACGACTCCACCGTGGCCCGCGCCTCGTCCAAGGTGCCCGTACGCACGAGGTTCAGCGCCATCGCGGGCGTCACCCGGAACGCCGACCGGATCGCCGCGAGGTGACCACCGGCGAGCGCTCCCACCCGCTGGAACGGGACGTACGGCGACCACGGCACCACCACGTGCCCCACCTCGTCGATGCCGCGCCTCCCTGCCCGGCCGGCGAGCTGGGCGAACTCGCCCGCGTCGAGCACCTCGCCACTCGCCCGCACGACGCGGTCGATCACCACTGTGCGGGCCGGGAGGTTCACGCCCAGGGCGAGGGTCTCCGTTGCAAAGGCGACCTTGACAAGCCCCTCGCCGAACGCCGCCTCGACGACGTCGCGCTGCACCGGTGCCAGGCCGCCGTGGTGGGCCGCGACACCGGCCTCCAGCGCGTTCTGCCAGCCGGCGGCGTCGATCGCGCGGAGTTCCCCACCGGACAGGGGCGCGAGCGCCTGGCTGACGAGGCTCCGGATGCGTACCCGCTCGGCTTCCGTGGTGAGCTGGAGATCCCCTGCCAGGCAGTCAGCGACGGCCTCGTCGCAACCTGCCCTTGACAGCACGAACCAGATCGCCGGCAGCAGGTTGTTCGCCCGCAGGTGGGCGATCAGGTCGTGCCGAGTGGGTGGTACGGGACGGTCCCGGTCGCGGACACGCAGCCCCTCGCCCCGGGTGTCCCGCCGCGCGCCGTCGAGGAGTTCGGCGGTCGTGTTGAGCTGCCCGTCGACGAAGATCGGCAGCAGCATCGGCGCGGTCCGGCGCAGGTTGTCGACGGCGTAAAGATGGTTGAGCCGCACCGGACGCTGGTCCGCGACGACGAGTTCGGTGGGGCCGTGGACCCGGGTCAGCCAGTCGTGCACGAGTTCCACGTCCGGGATGGTCGCGGACAGGCACACCAGCGCCACGTCGGCCGGGGTGTTGATCACCACCTCCTCCCAGACCGCGCCGCGATCGGTGTCCTGGAGGTAGTGGAACTCGTCGAGTACGACGGCGCCGAGCCGGTCCAGTGCCGCCGCCCCCGGCCCGGGACGGCCCCCGCGTACCTCGTACAGCATGGCCCGCAGCACCTCGGTGGTGACCACGAGCACAGGCGCACCGGGGTTGACCGTCCGGTCCCCGGTGATCAGCCCGACGCGTTCAGGGCCGAGGCGGGCGGACAGGTCGCGGTACTTCTGGTTGCTGAGGGCCTTCAGCGGGGTGGTGTAGACGGCGGTGGTGCCGGCGTCGAGACTGCGCGCCACCGCGTAGTCGGCGACGAACGTCTTGCCCGCACCGGTCGGCGCCATCACGAGAACGGACCGGCCGGCGTCCAGGCCGTCCATTGCCTGAAGCTGGAACGGGTCGGGTCGTACGCCGAGGTCGTCGAGGAACGCGCGACGAACGCGAGGGATGGCGGCAGGCTCGGGAGTGTGCGGGGGAGTCGAGATCGACCGGTCGGACAAGGTGGGCTCCGCGGGAGTCGTGGGCCACCGTCGTGCGTCCGCGCGGTCAGCGAACCGGTCGGGGCGGTGGCGCGGGCATGATCGGCAGGCTCAACGCGCCCACCCCCTTCCGCTGCCACTCCGTCACTGGCGACCGGCCGACGGAGCCCGCGCGGTGTACGGCGCGGGGCTTTCGGACCAGGTCGAGGTCCCGGCCAGCCTGCCGCGGCGGTCCGGGCCCGTCAACCGGATTGTTCGCCGCCGCCGGTGCCGAGCGTCTCGAGGTATCCGTACAGCGTGCTCGTCGCCCGCACCGCACGGCCTTCGCCATCTTTCGTATCGCGCAAGCTACGTTGCGTGTCATGCAAAGACCAGGCCCCTGCTCCTACCGACCAGCCGGGAGCCGACCAGAGCAGTTCTGCGCGGCGCGGCCTTTGCGGGTAGGTTGACCGGCCATGTCCCCAGGCTCAGAAGACCGCCGCACCGCCCACATCGTCGACGTTCTGAACACCGCCTTCTCCGACCTGATGGAGGCCGATCCGGAGGCGTTCCGCAGACGCTTCCGGCGGATGGCGTCCGACCCGTTCGCGTTCTATCGCGGGACGGCCTGCCTCTTCTACGCCGACGTCGCCGAACAGGACGACCCGTGGGCCACCGGCGAGGCCGGGCGGGTGTGGATCCAGGGTGACCTGCACGCGGAGAACTTCGGCACCTACATGGACGGGCGCGGAAGCCTGGTCTTCGACGTCAACGACTTCGACGAAGCCTACATCGGTCCCTTCACCTGGGATCTGCGCAGGCTCGCCGCGAGCATCGCCGTCCTCGGCTGGACCAAGGCGCTGTCCGACGCCGACATCGAGGAAGGCATCCGCGGCTACCTGCGGGCCTACCTCGACCAGGTGGACTACTTCGTGCGCTCCGACCGTGACCACGAGTGGTCCATCCGGCTGGACACCGCGGAGGGCGCCATCCGGGCAGCGCTTCTGGACGCGCAGCTCGCCACCCGCATCGAACTGCTCGACGACATCACGGTGGTCGAGGACTACGACCGGCGCTTCCGGAAGGGTCCCGGCGTACGGACTCTCGACACCGAGGAACGCACGAAGGTCGAGGAGGCCTACGCGGCCTATCGGGAGACGATCCCGGGTTCGAAGAGGTTCGGGAGCATCAGCTACGAGCTCAAGGACGCCGTCGGGAAGACCGGCTTCGGGATCGGCAGCGCCGGGCTTCCGGCGTACAACCTCCTGGTGGAGGGAAGCTCCCAGGCGCTGGAGAACGACGTGGTCCTCACGATGAAGCAGGGCAACGTCGCCGCCCCGAGCAGAGTGGTCCACGACGCCCGTGCACGCGAGCACTTCCAGCACCACGGACACCGTACGGCGGTGTCGCAGCGAGCTCTGCAGGCACAGTCGGATCCGTGGCTGGGCTGGACCGCGATCGACGGGACGGGCTTCGTCGTGCAGGAGGTCTCGCCGTACGAGCGCGACCTGGACTGGGACTCCCTCGTCGAACCGCACGAGGTCAAGGAGGTCCTCGTGCACCTCGGCCGGGCGACAGCCAAGGTGCACTGCGTCGCCGACGTCGATGCGGGCGACATTCCGTTGGTGGAGGGCCAGACCGAGGACGCGATCGTGGCGGCCGTCGGTGACCGGGCGGAGGAGTTCGTCGACGACATCGTGAGGTTCGGCCTGGAGTACGGCGCCCGTGCCCGCGCCGACCACGCCCTCTTCGTGGACGCGTTCCGCGGCGGCCACATCGAGGGGGTCGGCCCGTCGGCCGACTGAGTCCGGCGAGGACTGGCGGTCGCGCGGGGGTCAGCGGCCGTCGTTCCTGACCGCGGCCCACAGCAGGTCGCGCTCGGTCGTGCCGAGTTGCCCGGTCGCGATGAGACGGTCCAACCAGGGCTTGACCGTCGGGACGTCCGCGTCCCTGCCGGTTCGCCGCAGGAGGAGGTCCTGCAGGGTGCATCCCGTTTCCAGGAAGCGGTTCCGCACCGTGGTGGTCGAGCCGTTCAGCGTCACGTACCCGCGGGTGTCCGGCGTGGGACACCTCGTCGCCGTCGGGGTGTAGCGGCCGAGGTGAAGGAAGTTCGTGAAGCCGTCGGGTCGCAGGAGCGTCCACATCGTCTGGTCCGGGGAGAGTTCCAGGCGGAGCTGGGCAGCTGTGACCGATGTCTTCTGGACGAACGCCAGCGGGTCGACGACCACCATCGAGCTGCCCGCACTCACGTAGAGGTAGCCGTTGGGGTGGAACACCAGCTCGCCACCACTCGCGCCGAAGCCGCCACTCACGTTCAGGTGAAGGGATCTGGTCACCGCGAGGGTCCCGGGGTTCGCCTCGAACAGCGTGCCGTCCGCCAGCCCGTACAGGTGCCCGTTGTGGACGGTCAGCGCGTTCACCGACCCGGCACCGGCGACGGGGGAGACGGAGCGGACCACCGCCTTCGTCGCGGGATCCCAGCGGACGAGCCTGGCGTCACCAGGAGCGGGTACGGTGCCGGTGCCGCCCTGCGTGGACGTTCCCGCGTAGACGGAATCGTCGAGGAACGCCAGCGACGCGATCGTGTGGTCGGGTACGACGTTGCGGGTGACGTCCACGGCCTTCGTCGCGGGGTCGAGGACGGCGATCGCCCCTCCGCGCAGGCCGTAGTCCGGCTCGGTCCCGAACCAGATCTTCCCGTCGTGTTCCTTCGCCTCGATCGGCCTGATCTGGCTGTCGGTGTCCTGCAGTCTCGTGTAGGTCGTCAGGGGTGTGCCGGTGTCCTCGGGGAGGCCGACGAGTGAACCGTTGGGGTAGGTGCCGGCGAACACCGTCCCGTCGTGCAACGTCCAGTCCTCGACCTGACCGACGCGGGCGATCGGTGCGGAGGTCCCGGTGGCCACGTCGTACACACTGGTGTTGCCGTTGAGGAACGCGTCCACGAACACTTTGGAACCATCGTGGTTGGGCAGGACGTGCTGCAGAGGCGACGGTGACGCGGTGATCTGGTACTGCAGCGAGCCGGACTCGCCGGAGTCGATGTCGTAGCGGAAACCGCCACCGGAGTAGTTGCCCGCGAACGCGTAGAGCACGTCGTGGCCGTTCTCGGAGTTCCAGCCGTAGCCGACGAGGGCTCCGCGCCGTGAGGTGATCCCGGTCCGTTTGACGGTGTGGGTGGCCAGGTCGTAGCGGACGACGTGCACCGCGCCGTTGTAGACGGAGCTCGTGTAAACCCCGCCTTGCCTGACGGGGGAGACCCCACGCGCCGACATCGGGTACGAGGTGGTCACCTGGCCGGTGTCCCCGTCCACGACCGGCACCTCGGTGTTGGTGTTCGTGTCGATGGCACGCAGCATTCCGTCGAGGTTCACCAGAATCTGGCCGTCGGCGTAGTCCAGGTCGGCGACGGCAGAAGCTGGTTTCGCGTTGGGGGCAAGCGGGATCTCGCTGGTCTGCCCGGTCGCGAGGTCGAGCCGGAAGACCTTGCCGACCGGTGCGGTGCCGACGTAGAGCGCGTTGTGGACCGGGTCGTACGTAGTGGACCGTGCGTACTTCACGTCCTGGTCGTCGGTGACGCGGCCGAGGTCGGCGAAACCGTTGCCTGGCTTGAAGGACCACGCGTGCGCGTCGGGGTAGGAGCCGCCGTAGACCGTCCCGTCGTCCGCGACCGACAGGCCGTACAGATAGGTCGCCTCCGACGTCGCCCGGCCGAGGTTCGTCATCGCGCCGGTGGCGGGATCCCACTGGAACAGGCGCCCCTCGTAGAAGGTGCCGACGTAGACCTTGCCGTCCGGAGCGACCGCGATCGTCGCGTCACCGGAGGCGCCGGGCATCGGGTGCCGGCCGAGTTGGGTGGTCGGCTCGGGGAAGGTGGTGGTGGAGACGTTCAGCTGTGCGTTCTCGCCCATCGGAGCGGCGTACGCGACCAGCCGGCCGTCCGGGAGGTGCCCGAAGGCACCCTCGACCACGGTGAGCGAACTCATCGGCGACCCGAGGTCGTCGAGCCGGCCGCCGGGCGCCGCGGGCGAAACGTAGGTGGACGGCAGCGGGTTGTCCAGCGCGCCGTCGGCGGCTGCCGGGACCGCGGCCAGTGGTGCGGCGAGCGTGCAGACGGCGGCGGCGGTCACGAGCACGCGGGTCCAGGTATGCCGGGCGGGCATGGCTCCTCCAAGGCGAGGTGGTTTCGGCTAGGACCGTAATAGGTGGGCCGGAGCCGTCAAGGAAACCGCGGGGAAGTTGGCCATCCCGGCCATGCGGATGGTTCGCTCCGTCGGTGAACGAGCTCTGTCGACCGGCTGTGGAGGCGGCCGTCAGACGTCCCGGAAGTGGGGGCCGGGCCCGTCGAGGTTCCACGCCAGGATCCTGCGCGGATGGAGCCGGACGAGAACGTTGCCGAACCCTTCGCGCAGAGGACGACCGGCCGACACGATCTCCGCGCGCGCCCGGATCTCCAGCCCGCGGCCCGTCTGCCCGCCTGGACCGACGGGTTCAGCCGCCATGTCGTCGACGACGAACGAGACCCGTGGATCGGCGTGGATGTTACGGACCTTCCGACTCGTGCCGAAGTTCGGGCCGCTGATCTCGATGCGATGGGTCGAGGTGTCGACCCAGAAGGCGACCGGTGTGATCTGTGGGCCGCCGGGTCCGAGCGTTGCCAGTCGTCCCAGTGGTTGGTCGAGGAGATAGCGGAGTTCGGTCTGGGTGAACGTCATGACGCGATGCTCGGACGTCAACCCTGGTCGGGGTCAAGCCGGGCGACGGAGACGGGGCTGTGGACAAGTGTTCGCGTTCCAAGAACGGCTTGTCCTATTGTGTCCAGGTGCCGAGGAGGCCGGGGAGTCCTGGCTGCGGAGCGTGCTCGGCCACGGGGGGACCGTCAAGGTCAGTAAAGCTATGCACGCAAGGGGTTTTCGATGGGTATCGGTGTCAGCCTTCTTCTCGCTACTGTGGGCGCGATCCTCGCCTTCGCGGTCGACTACAGGCTCGCCGGAGTCGACGTCACTCTGATCGGATGGATCCTCATGACGGCGGGAGCTCTGGGAGTCGTCGCCACCCTGGCGATCTGGATGCCGGGCCGGGCCAGGAACGTCCCCGTCACCCGGGGTTCCTCGGCTCGCCGCGGTCACGTCACCGGGACGTATCACTCGGGACGGTAGGAGGGCGACCGCTGCCCGCCCGCCTCAGTTGTCCGCGGTGTCGGCGAGCGGTACGCGTCTTCGCAGCCCGGCACCGATATGGCGTGGCGGTCCCGGGCGTGTGCAACCTAGGGTGTGGGCTGTGTCTGTCGCCGCGGAACCCGTACTGCCCGAGATCAACCGTACGCATGGCCTGCGATACCACCTGCGCGGCCGGTGTGCGGGCGGGATGCAAGGCGGGGCGTGGCTGCTGGCGGACCCCGAGGGGCGACCGGCGATCCTGAAGTTGCAGGAGGACAAGCCGGGCTCGCGAAGGCCGTGGACGTTACTCGAGGCAGTCAATCGGATGAACGCGGCAGGCTATCCCACGCCGCGCTGGATCGCCGCCGGCGTCACCGAGGCCGGGATCCGTTACCACGTTCAGGAATTCGTCGAGGGTGAACCGTCGTCGCCGCTGACGGCGGACAAGGTCGCGCTGCTGATCGAGGTGATCGAACTCCACGCCGGCCTGGACCCGGATCCGGGCAACGACTGGAACGTCTACGTCGGCTCCGTTCTCGGCGGTGAGCGCCGCGAGGACAGCCGGGCACTTCTGCGTGGGTTCGGACCGCCGGGGAACGATGTCCTCGCCGCGTTCGATCGGGTCCTCGCGGAGTGCGGGCCGGTGCGCCTCCCGGCAGGCGACCTGGTGCACGGCGATCTCAACTCCTGCAACGTGCTGCTGCGCGACGGCAGGGTCAGCGGGGTCATCGACATCGACGCGTTCGGCAGTGGAACCCGGGTGATCGACTACGCCTGGTTGCTGCGTGAGGCGTACGCGATGGACGCGGAACCCGAAGCCGTACGACGAGTCCGGCGCGCCGGTGAGGCGGTCGCCGGGCCGGGAGTACTCGCGTACTGCGTGGCGGCGACGTCGTTCGACATCGTGCGCTTCCACGTGCGGCACGCGCCGGAGCGGCTGCCCGGGCTCCTGGACCGCCTCCAACTGATGGCCGCCGATCTGAGCAGACCCCTTTGACGTACGCCGAACTGCCGCGGTCCACGCGGCCGATCACCTCGCCGGGGCGACAGGCACTGTCAGGAGGAGGTTGACGGAGCGTCCGTAGGCGGTGCCTGTGAAACGAGCGGTTCCAGAGTGTCGGCGAGCTGCGTCACCGGGAGCCGACCGTCCAGTTCGAGGGTCGCGCTGTTGCGGAGGAGCGGTTCGACCTCCTCGACGTACTGCCGGATCTCCTCCTGCTGCTGGACCGTCCTGCCGTACGGGTTGTTCGAACGTCGCCTTACCCGATCGAGCAGCACGTCGAGCGGTGCGGTGAGCAACACGACGTGATCGAACCGGTCGTAGAAGCGCCCCTGGTTGGCGACAGTGCCGGAGACAACCAGGTCCTGGTGCGCGGCGAGCAGCCCGCCGATCCGCGACTCGTCCCAGGTGCCGTCGGGAAGGACCCAACCGTCGTAGTCGGTGTCGACAGTCGGCACGCCACGGCGCCTCAGTTCCTCGAGGAGCGTGGACTTGCCGGCGCCGGACATGCCGGTGACGAGTACGCGTCCCATGGGGAGACACCGTAACGGGCCGGTCTGATGTGCGGGCAGCGACTAGCATCCGACCATGCCGCATCGGTATACCCTCGCCAGCTTCCTGAACGCTCGTCCTGATGGTGACGAGTTCCTGGGATCGAACTGGCCTCCTCACGTGACACTTGTGCTCAACTTCTCGATCGAGCAATCCATGTCCGCATTGACGGCGGCCATCGAAGGCGCTCTGAGCGGAGTCACGGTCCTTGCCGCACCCGCCGAGGGCGAAGAGCTGTTCGGCCCGCACAAGGACATTCCTGTCAGCGTCCTGGCGCCGACGCCGGGGCTCCTGGCGTTGCACAGCAGGCTTCTCGGCGTCCTGACCGAAGCCGGCGCGTGCTTCGAAAAGGCCGAGTACGTCGGTTCCGGCTACCGGCCGCACGTCACGATCACACCCCAGCGCCGGCTGCAACGCGGCGAGGTCGTGGTCGTGGGCTCGGTGTCGCTGGTCGACCTCGAGCCCGGTGAGGACACTCACCAGCGAGGGGTGCTGGCAACGATCCCACTGGATCGCGCATGACGAAGGGCAGGTCCCGCAGGTTCGGCAGGTGCGGCGGGTCAATCTCTACGCGGGGTGCGCGCGGGAACGTTGGGCGAGGTTGCGCGCGATCTGCGCGTCGATCGGCTCCAGGTCGAACGACCCGATCATCTCGTCGATGCTGACGTCGGGATCGTTCGACCAGAACAGGCCGATGTCCTCGCGGGTGCTGTAGTGGAAGCCCACCCGATCGCCATAGGTCTCCCGCAGCGCCGCACCCTCTCGCAGCGCGGGCGACCAGCCGAGCAGGACGTGGCTGAGGTCGACCTGATGAACCAGAACGGAGTCGGCCTCGGTGATCCGGCTCGCCACCATCCCCGTGGGTTCGTAAATGGTGGCGTTGTCGCGCGGCGTACTCGACACGATGTGGTAGCGATGCCGGGCGGCGTGCGCGGCGGTGAGGACGGTCGCCGGAGACGCGCTCGGCCAGGCGACGATCTCGGCGCCGTGGCGGGCAAGCTCCGCCCAGCCGTCGTCGTAGACCACATCCCAGCAGATCTGGATCCCGAGCCGGCCGAAGTCACATTCGAACACCGGGACCTCCCGGCCCGGTTCCACACCGCCCTCGAGGGTCTCTGCGGGACGGACGCCGACCGGATGCATCTTCCGATAGGTGCCCGCCACCTCGCCCTGCCGGTCCAGCAGCACAGCGGCGTTGGAGTACGCCGGAGCCGCGGGTGAGGGCTCAGGCTCGCGCAGGTCAAGGGGAACGATCAGGTACGTGCGGTGCCGCCGGGCGGTCTCACGGAGGACGTCGAGCACCTCGTCGTCCATCCCGATGGAACGATCCGCGGGAAGCTCGGCGTCCGGGGTGAGCACGGCCTCGGGAAGGACGGCGAGATCAAGTCCGTGTCCGTCCCAGGACTCCTTCGCCCGGACGGCCATCCGGTCCACGAGCGCGCTGAGCTCCCGCGCCCGCTCGGCCAGTCCGGGGTATCCCCGGCCGCCGCCGAAGATCGTCGTGCCGACCACGACCTTGCGGGGGAGCCTCGTGATCACGCGCTCGGCGGTCATGAGTCGGCCTCGATTTCCTTCCGGAACCTGTCACGGACACGGCCACCGTACTCATCGTCGGGTTGGGTGGGTACTGGACGAATCGCCGCTTCGTCGGCATCGTCGACCGGGCGGATGGAATCGTGCCCACATCAGCGAGCCAGGAGGTCCTCGTGCAGCAGTCGCCGTCCTCTCGACCGGGCCGTCCAGGCGGATCGGCGCCGAACTCCCTGGCGGGCTTCAACGAAACGAGCTTCCTGGCCAGGGTGCTGCCCGCTCCCGGGCAGTGGCGCTCTGTCCCAGACGTCTCCGACCGGGGCTTCTGGGGCGCGGTGGACACGCCCACCCGGCAGGCGATCCTGCAGCGGGCGGAGGACTTCCGTACGCGGGAATGGCCCGTACTGACGGCCCGCGGATGGCGGGACTTCGTCGAGACGGGTAACCGGACGATGTACGAGGACCGTTACTTCGGCCGGCGTCGACGCACGGTCGCCTCCGCCCTCGCGGCCTGCCTCACCGACGATCCGAGCTGGCACGACGACGTGCTCGACGGCGTGTGGCTGATGCTGGAGGAGACCACGTGGTGCGTGCCGGCGCACGACTACTCCGCGCGTGAGGATGGGCCGCGGCTGCCCGATCCGGATCGTCCGTTTCTGGACCTGTTCGCGGCCGAGACCGGCGCCCTGCTGGCCTGGACGCTGCACGTCCTCGGCTCGCGGCTGGACGAGCGGTCGCCACTGGCGCGGGCGCGGATCGTCGAGGAGGTACGTCGGCGGATCCTGGTTCCGCAGCGTACGGACGACACCTGGTCGTGGTTCGGGCGTTCGGGCCCGGTGAACAACTGGAATCCGTGGATCAACTCCAACGTGCTCACGTGTTCGCTGCTCCTCGACCAGGACCGCGACGACATTGTGACGACTGTGAGCCGGGTACTGGAGGGTCTCGACACCTTCGTGTCCGGCTATCCCGACGACGGCGGGTGCGACGAGGGGCAGATGTACTGGTGGCGCGCGGGAGCATCGCTGTCGGAGTGCCTGGAGCAGCTGTACGACGCCACCGGTGGAGCGCTCGACGGGTACGCCCTGCCCAAGGTGCGCGAGATCGCGCGCTACCCGCACCGCGTCCACATCGCCGACGACTGGTACGTCAACGTCGGTGACGGGCCCGCGCGCACCGAGGCCGCGGACACCGTTGAGCCACACGTGCTCCACCGGTTCGGGCGTCGTACCGGCGACGAGGAGGTGGTCGCCCATGCGCGCTACATGCGAGGCGACGGCGCGGCCACCCTGCCCCGGCTGAGTCTTGGTCGTTCGCTGTTCGCGCTGGCCGACCGCGACTGGGCGAAGGCACCGGCGTCGGCGTCGCCCGCGCCGCTGCCGTTGCAGGCCTGGTGGCCGCAGACCCAGCTGCTGACCGCGCGCGAGACCGAGGGGCAGGTCGACGGGCTCTTCGTGTCGGTGAAGGGCGGCCACAATGGCGAGAGCCACAACCACAACGATGTCGGCACCGTCCTGGTCGCGGTCGACGGGCATCCCGCCCTGGTCGACGCCGGCGTTGCGCAGTACACCCGCCAGCATTTCGGTCCACGGCGGTACGAGATCTGGACGATGCGCAGCGACTACCACAACGTCCCGAACGTCGACGGCCACGAACAGCAGCCTGGCAAGGAGTTCCGCGCGCGTGAGGTGACGGCCGACCTCGGTGCCGAACGGGTCGACGTACGGCTCGACCTCGCCGGTGCCTACCCGAAGGAGGCCGGGCTGGTCCGGTTCTCGCGGCAGGTGACGTTCTCACGTGGGGAGCCTGCGCACGTGAGCTGGCACGACGAGTGGGAGCTCGACCACGACCCGGAATCGATGACCCTGCACCTGATCACGTCGGCCGAGCCAGTGCTGGGCGGCGGAGGCATCCGGGTGCTGACGCCGGGACGCGCCTTGCGGATCACTTACGACGCCAGCGGTTTCCGTACGCCGTCCGTGGAGCGGATCGACCTCGACGACCGGCGGTTGAGTGGCGTCTGGGGACCCGCGCTGTGGCGGATCGCTCTGAGTCCCCTCCGGCCCGGCAGGCGCGGTGAGTGGAGCCTCGACCTGCGTGCCGAGCCGGTCGGCTGACCTGGTCCAGCCGAGCCCGGCTCAGCTGGACCGTGCTCGGCTCACTCGACCCCGGGGACCAAGCGGATCTCGCGGACCACTCCGCCGTCCAGCGCCGCGAGCGCCTTCTGGTACTCCGGGCTGTCGTGTGCTGCCTCGGCGGCCTCGATCGAGTCGAACCTGATCACCACGGTGCGGGTCTCCTCGCCGGCCTCGTAGACCTTCTCCGGGAGGCCGCGGGCGACGAACGTGCCACCGTTGGAGGTGAGCGCCGGCCCGGCCAGCTCGGCGTAGGCAGCGAGCTTGTCCTCGTCGAGGATCTCGCGGTAGATGCTGATCCAGTACGCAGTCATGCGGGCCATTGTGTCGCGGCGCCCCTGCCGGTGCGCAGGAGCCCCGATCCGTTGCTCAGGCGCAGCGCCGACATCTTCCGCGCGGATTGGTCCGATACCGCCGGTCGCGATTGGTCTGCTCGGGCCCGCCGATCGTCCTTACGGTGAAACGCATGGAGTACAGAAACGTAAGCGGGCTCGACGTCAGCCAGCTGTGCCTGGGCACGATGATGTTCGGAACCAGAGTCGATGAGCGCACGTCGTTCGACATCCTCGACCGGTTCGTGGATGCCGGCGGGACTTTTCTCGACACGGCGAACTGCTACCAGTTCTGGGAGGGCGACGGGCAGGGGCACGAGAGCGAGGAACTGCTCGGCCGGTGGCTGCACAGCCGTGGCCTCGCCTCAGGTGCGGGAAGGGAGAAGGTCGTGGTCGCCACGAAGGTGGGCGCCCGGCCGATCACCGGGCCCGGTCGCGGCGACTTCCCGGAGAACCGCGAGGGGCTGTCCGCCGAGATCATCCGGGGTCAGATCGAGGTGAGCTTGCGCCGGCTCGGCCTGGATCACGTCGACCTGTACTACTCCCACCACGAGGACCGGTCCGTGCCGCTGGAGGAGACGGTCCGGGCATTCGGTGAGATCGTCCAAGCGGGCAAGGCGAAGGCGCTCGGAGTCAGCAACGAACCGGCGTGGCGGGTGGAGCGGGCACGCCAGATCGCCACCCACACAGGGCTTCCCTCCTACACCGTCGTCCAGCAGCGGCACACCTACCTGCAGCCGAAGCCGGGCTTCCACGACGAGTTCATGCCGGTGCTCGGCGAGGAACTTCTGGACTACGTGCGGTCCGAGCCCGACCTGACCCTGGTCGCGTACTCGCCGCTGCTGTCCGGTGCCTACAGCGGGCGATCCGACAAGCCGATACCGCCGCCGTACGCCCACCCGGCGAGTGCCGGTCGCCTTGCGGCACTGAAGGACGTCGCCACCGAACTCGGCGCCACGCCCAACCAGGTGGTGCTGGCCTGGATGCTCGCCAGTACGCCGTCGATCCTGCCGTTGTTCAGCGCGAGTTCGGTCACGCAGTTGGAGGAGTCCCTCGGTGCGCTGGAGTTGAAGCTGTCCGAGGAGCAACTGACCCGCCTCGACCAGAGCTGATCTGGCCGGTTCGCTCAGTCGCCGTCCCGGACGATCACCACTGGACAGTGCGCGTGCATGGCCACCCGCTGGCTGACAGATCCGAGCAGCGTCCCGGCGACACCGCCGTGGCCTCGGGATCCCACCACCACGAGGTCCGCGCCCCGGGAAGCGTCGATCAGCGCAGCCGCCGGGTGAGCCATCACGGCCCTGCGCTCGACGTCCACCTGACCTTCGGTGCCGAGATCGGCGACGGCGGAGTCGAGGATCGCCTGCGCCTCGGGCTCGAACTCCTCGTCGGCGTAGACGAAGAACGGCGGGGCCACCCGGGTCACCGGTTCCCACGCACAGATGACCTCCATGCGTGCGCCGTGTGCCTTGGCCTCGCGGGCCGCCCACTTCAATGCCAGCCGTGAGCAGTCCGAGCCGTCGAAGCCCACGACGATGCGCGAGCCGTCGGCACCGGATGGAGACGTCATGCCGGGCTTCTTCCCGCGTAGGTCGGACACCAATCCGGAGCGGCTACGCAGCCGACAACGCACCACCGAAACGTCCCGCCGAAACGACCACCTTTGCCCTCGTTCGCCCCGTTCCGTTGACATTCGGTCCGAGCCTGATCACGCTGTGTCGATCCGACGTGCTGCCGCGCGGACCCGATGACGGGGGCTGAATTCGAATGGGCGACCAGCGACGACACCTCACCGGACGACACTTCACCGGACCAGACCTCACCAGACGCGACCTGCTCCGATCGGCCGGAGGCGCAGCGCTCGCCGCCACCTCCCTGGTCGGCTGTGACCTGCTCAGCACCGATCCCTCCAACCAGCCCAAGAGCAAACCCGCCGGCGGCAAGGGCAAGGAAGCTCCCGGCCTTGCCGCACAGGTGAAGGCGGGCAAGCTGCCTGCTGTCAAGGACCGGTTGCCCGCACGTCCGCTGGTACTCAAACCGGCCCAGGAGGCGGGTTCGTACGGTGGCACGTGGAGGACGTTCATCCAGGGGATCGACGGTTCGTCGGTGTACGAGAACATCGGTTACGACCCGCTGGTGCGCTGGGCTCCCGACTTCTCCGGTGTGATCCCGAACATCGTGACGTGGAAGGTCGACGCGGACGGGAAGGAGTACGTCCTCCAGCTACGCAAGGGAATGCGGTGGTCCGACGGAGAACCCTTCACCGCCGACGACATCGCGTTCGCCTTCGAGGACGTGCTCGGCAACAAGGAGCTCTTCCCGGTCTTCCCCGAATGGCTGGCGCCCGGCGGGAAGCCCGCCCGCTTCACCAAGGTGGACGACGTCACCTGCAGGTTCTCCTTCGCCGAGCCGCACGCGTTCTTCCTCGAACGCCTGGCGAGCCCCGAGGGCAACATGCTCGCCGCCTCGCCCAAGCACTACCTGAAGCAGTTCCACAGGAAGTACAACCCGGACCTGATGAAACTCGTCAAGGACGCGAAGCTCACCGACTGGAACCAGCTGTACTTCGGCAAGGGAGGTGACGGCACGTCGGGCCTGGCGATCTGGCAGAACCCCGACCTGCCCGTCCTGCTGCCGTGGATGGTCGCGACCCCGTTGACGAAGGACCGGCTGGTCGCGAAGCGCAATCCGTACTACTGGAAGACCGACCCCGACGGCAGCCAGTTGCCCTACCTGGACGAGGTGGTCGTCGAGGTGGTCACCAGTCCGGAGACGGCGGTTCTCAAGGTGAGCAACGGGGAGTACACGCTTCCCTCGACCGACATCCTCACCCCGTCCAACAAGCCGGTCTTCGCGCGCAGCACCGACAAGGGCGACTTTCGGATGATCGACCAGATGACCTCCGACATCAACAACGGAGTGTTCTGTCTCAACCTCACGCACAAGAACCCCGCGATCCGAAAACTGTTCCAGGACAAGGACTTCCGGATCGGTCTGTCGTACGCGATCAACCGTGGCGAGCTGATCAAGGCCGTGCACCAGCGCCAGGGCATGCCCTACCAGTCCGCACCCCGGCCCGAGTCGGACTTCCACGACGAGAAGCTGGCGACGCAGTACACGAAGTACGACGTGGCGGAGGCGAACCGCCGCCTCGACCGTGCCGGGCTCACCCGGCGGGACAGCACCGGCTGGCGGCTGCGCCCGGACGGGCAGCGGGTCGCGTTCACCGTGGAGCTGCCGACCGGTTTCGACCCCACCTACCCGGCCACCGCCGAACTGGTCCAGAACTACTGGAAGGCGGTCGGCGTCCAGCTGCGGGTCCAGGCGCAGGGCGGCCCGCTGTTCTGGAAACGGCTCTTCGCCAACGAACACGACGCGGTCCTCTACAGCGCGGAGAACGGCCTGCGCGACGCGATCCTCGACCCGGGCTGGTTCTTCCCGATCGCCGGCCGCTGCTACTACGCCCGGCAGTGGGCGGACTGGTATGCGACCGGCGGGAAGAGTGGCGAGAAACCACCGGCCGCGCCGCTTCGCCAGATGGAGCTGTACGACACCATCAAGATCACCATGGACGAAGGGGAACGCCGTCGGCTCTTCGCCGAGATCCTGCGCATCTCCGCCGACGAGTTCTACACGATCGGCACGGTCCTGATCGCGGGCCGCTACTCGATCGTGCAGAACAAGGTCCGCAACGTCCCCGAGCCCATCCCTGAAGGCTCGTTGTATCCGGACCCGGCTCCGGTCGGCCCGGAGCAGTTCTACCTCCGTGCCTGAGGGCGCGACCCTCAGACTCGTCTCGTCGTACTGGTGGCCGGATCCGGTCACCGGCGATTCGGTGCGTGTGGTTCGAAGTGGTCTAGCATTCCAAACCAACATGAGCCAAAAGCGGCATGAGAGGTTTGGTGTGGCGATCCTCAGCAGCGTTCGGAAGGACAGCGCCGAGCCTCCGTCCATGCAGGTCTACCGAATGTTCGTCGGAGCCATCTCGGACGGGACGTTCAGGCCCGGCGCGCAGCTTCCGCCCGAACGCGAGCTCAGCTCCCAGGTCGGGGTCAGCCGCGCCACGCTGCGCGTCGCGTTGCGTGCCCTCCGCGACGACGGCGTACTCGAGCCGACCCAGGGCCGCGGGTGGCATGTCGTCACGCCGAGCGTCGTGGAGGAGGGGCACGAGCCGCCGCTGAGCTTCACCGAGATCGCGGCGCTGCGCGGCCTCACCGCCACGGCGGAGGTGCTGAACCAGTCGACCAGACCGGCCACGCTGGAGGAGGCCGAGGAACTCGGGATCGCACCCGGGTCGGAGGTTTTCAGCCTCGACCGGTTGCGCAAGCTCGACGACGTGCCGGTCGCGGTGGCAGGTGCCCTGCTGCCGGTCGCCCTGGTGCGCGAGGCGCTGGACGTCGACTATTCCACCCGGTCGCTGTACGCCACCCTGCGCGAACGCTGCGGGATCACACCCACCCGGTCGGAGTACATGCTGCAGGCGAGGGGCGCCGAGCCCGACGAGGCGGCGCAACTCGGGCTTGCCCCGGGCGAGGCGGTGCTCGTCGGCGCGTACACCTGCTTCGACGACAACGACCGCGCGTTCGAGGTCGGCCGGATCGTCTACCGGGGAGACCGATACCGCTTCCGCACCGTGCTCCGCGACGGTCGCCGGCCGCTCCCCGGCGCCTGAGCCGGCACCAGATCGTCAACCCCTGTTGAACCCTGTGGAAAGGAATCCCCACCTATGGCCCGCCGACCGTCGCCGCGTCCCACGTACGACAAGGCAACGCCGATCCGCCGCGCGGACGCGACCCTTCACCTGTGGGGTGACGAGGAGGCCGGGCTGGTCGAGGACCGGATCTACGTGTCGTCGGACTCCGTGCACCAACTCGAGCTCAGCCTGCCGCCCGGCGGGCGGTTCCAGCACTCCGACCAGAACCGCACGATCTTCGCTGCCGACGAGGTGTACCACGTACTGAAAGGCACCCTGGTGATCGCCAACCCGGGCACGGGAGAGGTCGAGGTCGCGCACGCCGGGGAGAGTGTCTTCTTCCGCCGCGACACCTGGCACCACGGCTACAACTACGACGCCACGTCGCGGCTCCGGGTCCTCGAACTGTTCGCGCCGCCGCCCGCGCAGGGCACGTCGTCCGGCTACGCGCGGACCAAGGAGAACCTCACCGAGTGGACCTACCACGACAACAGTGAGTTGACACAGTGGCCGATGAACGCGGAACAGCTGAAGAAGAGTCGCTCGTTCCGCGTCATTCGCGACGCCGATCTGCTGTGGCGGCTGGAGGATCCCAACGGTGAGTACCTCGTCGGCCTCCTCGTCAGCACCGAGCACCTGACCGTCGGGAAGGGTGTGCTCCTGCCGGGCCGCCGCAGTCCGGTCGAGCGGCACGACGGGGACGAGAGCGTGTACGTGCTCGAGGGCCGCCTCAACATCCTGCTGCCGGACGCGACGGAAGCTCCGATCTGGTTCGAGCTGGGCCCGGGCGACGGGTTCTACGTACCCCAGGGGACCGCACACCAGTACCACAACGTCTCGCAGGGGCAGGCGAAGTTCCTGTTCGCGACTGCGCCGTCCTACCTACCGGCGGGTGCTGCCGCCGAAGTCAACTGACCGTGGCGCCGCGGGCGAGGGCGTTTCTCCAAGCAGTAAGTACGAAACGAGAAGGAGGTGGCCGATGAGCCGCCCGGGCAATGTGGTCAACGTAGGATTCGTCGGTTGCGGCAGCGTGATGAACGGGCCGTACATGAGCCTGGCCCGTGAGCTGCGTGAGCGCGGCCGTATCCGCACGGTCGCCGCGTGCGACGTCGACCCGGAGAGGGCCCGGGCGACGGGCGAGCGGCACGACATCCCGTGGGTCACCACCGACCCGCGGGAGATCATCGACTCCCCGGACGTCGACGCCGTACTCATCCTCACCTCGATGCCCGAGCACGGTTCGCTTGCCCTGGCCGCGCTGGAGGCCGGCAAGCACGTCCTGGTCGAGAAGCCGATGGCGGTGACCCTCGACGAGGCGGCGAAGCTGGTGCAGGTGGCGAAGGAGAGTCCCGGCCATCTGGTCTGCGCGCCGGCGGTGATCCTGAGCCCCACGTACCAGGACATGTGGCGGCACATCGCTCGCGGCGACATCGGCCGGGTGCATCTCGCGCGGGCACGTTACGGATGGGCGGGTCCCTGGTGGGGGAAGTGGTTCTACCGTTCCGGCGGCGGACCGCTGTTCGACCTCGGCGTCTACAACGTCGCGTCCCTGACCGGATGGTTCGGACCGGTGCAGCGGGTGACCGCGATGGCCGGCACGGCGACGCCGGAGCGCGTGGTCGACGACGAACTCATCAAGGTCGAGGTCGAGGACAACTTCCAGATCCTGCTCGACTTCGGTGACGCGACGTTCGCCTCCATCACCACGGGGTTCTCGATGCAGGCCTACCGCGGGCCGGCGATCGAGGTCTACGGCAGCAAGGGAACCGTCCAGATGATGGGCGACGACTGGGCGCCCGCGGGATACGAGCTGTGGCAGAACGACGCGGGCGCGTGGAAGATCCACGGGGACCGCAATCCGCGGTGGCCCTGGACGGACGGCCTTCGGCACCTGATCGACTGCATCGACAACGACGTCGCACCGTTGATCACGCCTGAACACGCCTACCACTGCCTGGAGGTCATGATCAAAGCCATCGACGCCGGCCGGGACGGGCAGACGAGGACGGTCGAGAGCACCTTCACTCCACCGGCGTTCGATCTTGGGGACGACCGCCAGGACGCTCACCTGGTGCACGCACCGGAGCGTTAACCAGCTGGCTCGGTCACGGCGCGGTCTGGTGGGTTCACCCAGTTGGATCCGCCGGGCCGGTACTGCGAGTCGCACAGGGCCGTGTCTCCTGGTCGCCAGGTGCACAGGTAGACGAGGTTGCCGTCCGGGTCGGCCAGCACCCAGGCCGACGGCGCTGCCTCGCTGGTGACCAGCGTTCCGTCGGCGGCCAGGGCCGCGTCGATGCGCGGCTTCACCTGGCTGGGGTCGACCCACAGGTGGGGGTGCCAGACGCGCCGCGTGTCGGCGGTGCCGGCGGTGCCGGCGGTGCCGGCGGTGCCGGCGGCATCGGAGCGCTGGAACCAGACCATCGGCAGCGCTTGGCGCGTGTCGCCGACGTCGCCCCAGTTGTCGTCGCCGATCACGTGTTCGCCGCCCAGGATCGCGGCCCAGAACGGTGCGATCTTGTCGTACGCAGGGGTGTCGAGGCCGAGCTCGATCCGGGACACGGTGCCGCATTCGAGTTCGGCACCAGCCCCGGCGGCGATGTCGCGGACCCGGCGAGCCAGCGTCACGTCGCTTTCGGTCACTCCGCCGCCCTCGCGGCTGGTCAGCCGGACGTCGACCCGGTTCGGACGCAGGTCGAGCTCGGCGTGGTGGTTCAGCTCTTCGGCGGCCTGGCCGATCGCCTCGACGAGCCGAAGCCCGGCGGCGAAGTTCGCGGTGTGAATCCTGGTCTGCAGCCCGCCTTGGCCGTACGACAGAAGAAGGGCCCAGCCGTCGAGGTTGGCGGCCGCGATCTGCTGCCCTGTCAGCGCCTTCGTACTCATCTCTCCACTCTCCGGTCGTAGCGTCCAGACGGGCCTCGCCTGGATCTGGGGGAACTGTAGGAGACAGAAGTGGCCAGCTGAGTGGCCTATTTCCCTGCTACTTTGCGCTCATGCGCGCAGAGCGCCTCGTGGCCATCGCACTGCTTCTGCAGGCCCACGGACAGATGACCGTCTCGCAGTTGGCGCGGCGGCTCGAGGTGTCCGACCGTACGGTTCGGCGCGACCTCGACGCGCTGCTGCTGTCCGGGCTGCCGGTGTACTCCCAGCGCGGGCGAGGCGGCGGGTGGGCACTGGTCGACGGCCACGCGATCAACCTGTCCGCCCTGACGGCGGAGGAGGCGCAAGCCCTCTTTCTCGTGACCGGGCCGGAACTCCTGGCCGGCCTGGGCCTCGACGGCCTGACGTCGGCGCTGCGCAAGCTGCTCGCCGCGCTGCCGGCCACCACCCGGGAGCAGGCCGGCCTGACCCGGCGCGCCATCCACATCGATCCGACCCGGTGGGGTCAGCCGACCCTGCCGGCGCCTCCGGCCCTCGCTCCCCTTCGGGCCGCTGTGGTCGCCGGAGTCCAGGTGGATCTCACGTACGCCAATGCCGGAGAGGACGCCATCGCCCGGCGTGTCCATCCGTACGGCCTGGTGTCGAAGAGCGGCGTCTGGTATCTGGTGGCCGGCACCGACTCGGGCCTGCGGACATTCCGCGTCTCGCGAGTCGTCGATGCCGCGGTCACCACCGAAGCGGTCGAGCGTCCGGACGACTTCGACCTCGTACGGGCGTGGGAGGACGTCAACCGACGCCGCGGGCCGTGCTCGCGCGAGCGGGTCAAGGTCGAGTTCCAGGTCCGTCCGGACGTCGTTGCCGCGGTCAGCTCGACACTCCCCGAGCACTACCGTCTTCAACCGGTCGACGGCCCGTCCGGCCAGGTCCGGCGGTTCGTCGCCACCTTTCCCTCCGTCCACGAGGCCGCCTGCGAGCTGATCTACCTCGGCGAGGGTGTGCGGGTGCTCGAACCTCCCGCCGTCCGCGCCGAGATGGTCCGGATCGGGCACCGGCTGATCGCCGCGCACGCCCCTGACTGGCCACGAGCCAACTAATCGGCCGCAGTCGCCGGAGTGGCCATGGCCGTCAGGGCAACCAGGGCAGCGCCGACGAGGCCGGCTCGTGCGCCGAGCGCGGCGGTGACCAACGGCGGGGGGTTCGGGCGGCGCCCGGCGCGCGCGGTGTAGGTGTCGCGAGTTGTCGTACGCACGGGACTGTCGGCGCTGCCCAGCCCGCCGCCGAGGACGACCACGGGCGGATCGAGCAGGGCAACGACGTCGGCGAGAGCCACGCCCAGCGCGTCTCCGGCGGAGGTCAGGAGCAGTGTCGCGGACGGGTCTCCGGCCTCCGCTCTGGCGGCGAGGTCACGGGTCGGCACCTCGGTCCCGGTCAGCTCCGCGTGCCGGTGCTCGATGCCCCGCCCGGAGGCGAAGCTCTCCAGATTGCCGGTCCAGGTGGGGTCGACCCGCGCGGGCACGTCCCACTCGCCGAGGGCGATCGCCTCGCCACGTGCGCCTCGTACGACAGTGCCGTCGACGATCGCCGCCGCGGACAGCCCCGTCCCGAGGGCGACGTAGAAGAGCCCCGGGTGGCCCGTGCCCGCACCGTGCCGCCACTCCGCGATCGCACCGCAGCGCACGTCCGACTCGATCGCCACCGGTACTCCCGGGCAGATCGCGGCGAGTACGTCGGAGGGCTGCTCGGTCCAGGCCAGCACCTCCCGCGATGTCAACCGGCCCTTGTCATCCACGTACTCCGGGAATCCCGCGCCCACGCCTGCGATCCGCCAGCCCTGTTCGGCGGCGTGGGAGCGAAGGTCCGCGGCCAGCGCGGCGGTGGCGGCCAGCGCGGGATCGCCGCCCTGCGGTGACCGCGGCGTCGGCGTCTCGGCGTACCAGCGGACGTCCAAACGATCGTCGACCAGAGCGCCGGCGAGTTTGGTCCCGCCGACGTCGAGCGCGAGGGCGACGTCCAGTCCCGGTTTCACCCTGCTGTCTCCTGTCGAGTCGCCCGTTTCGCCAAGCGGCTCAGGGAGCCTACGCCTGCTCCGAGGCGTACCACTCGGGCCGCTGCCAGTAGTAGTCGTGCGGGGTCTCGACCGGGGTGGGTGCGACCTGGAAGCCCATGATGTACGCCCGGCGCGGGACGCCCGAACGGTTCGGCCCCGCGTAGTGCACCGTACGGCAGTGGTGGATCGTCACCCCGCCGGCCGGAAGTGGGCAGGCGACCGCGCGGCCGTCGGCCGCCTCGGCCTCGGCGGGCTCGAGTTCGAGCGCGTGCGCGTCGGGGTTGGCCAGCCGGTGTGGGCGTACGTCGAGAGCGTGGCTTCCGGGCACGAACTGCATGCAGCCCATCTCGACCGTGGTGTCCTGCAGCGGCATCCAGAAGCTGACCGCCTGGTGGTCGTAGCCGGGATGCCAGTACGCCTCGTCCTGGTGCCAGGGCGTCGGCGCGCCGTGACCGGCCGGCTTCATGATCGCGTGGTCGCCCGCCCGGGTCACGTCGGGACCGAGCAGCTGACCGGCGACGGCGAGCGCGTTCACCCGGGCCTGGGTGTCCAGCAGTTCAGGTGCGTAGGTCTCCGGGTTGAGGATCTGCGGAAGGGTCTCCCGGCCGTCCTCGTCTGGCGTGGCGAGTCCGAGGTGGTCGCCGGCGCGGAAGGTGTCGCCGGTGCTGGCGAACAGCCGGTCGTAGACCTCCCGCAGCAACGCCACCTCGTCGGGTGAGGTGAGTGCGGGCAGGGAGAGGAATCCGTCGCGGTGGAAGGCGGCGATCTGGTCCGCGTTCAGTGAGACGGTGGCTTCGGCGGTGGACAACGGATCCTCCCGGCAGTGTCAGGTGTGCGTTGACACTACGTCCGGGCCGTCGGGGAAGCTTGTCCGTGCGGAGCGCGTAGTTGACCGCAAGGCGCGTGCGTGGGCTCGCAGGACGCGTGGGCTGACGCCGAACTGTGTGCGGAAGGCGCGGGAGAAGTGCGCGAGGTCCGCGAAGCCGGTGTCCGCGGCGATCCGGCTGACGGGCAGGTCGCCGGTGACCAGCCGCTCCCGTGCACGGGTCAGCCGATAGCGGCGTACGTACGCCATCGGCGCGACGCCGAGCGTCTCCCGGAAGCAGCGTGCCAGGTGCTTCGGTGAGAGGTGAGCCGCCCGGGCGAGGTCGTCGAGTTCGAGACGCTCCCCGAAGTGCTGGGCGACGTGCGCGAGGACCGCGCGGACCTCGGGCCGCAACTCCACACCTGGGAGCGGCGCGGCATCGCCGGCTCTGTCCGGTAGGTCGGCCTGCGCGAGGTCGACGATCTCCGCCAGTGCGAGCTCGGCCAGTGCGGGTGCCCGGAACGCGCGGGACGTCCGGTCCGCCTGGGATGCCGCGACCGTCTCCGTGATCAGGTGACGCAGCCGGTCCGACGGGTGGGGGAGGACCAGCGGCAGCTTCAGCAACCCGAGCAGGTCGATCGCGTCGAACAGCATCACTCCACATCCGAAGCCCGCAAGCGAAAGCGGTCCGGCGCCGGCGTTCGCCGAGACCCGACGGGGGCCCGGACGCAGCACTGCGACCTGCCCTGCCTCGGCTACCACGTGCTGCTCACCCAGCGCGACCGAGCACGACCCATCGCGGATCAGCCACACCTCGCCGTACGGCTGCGCGTCGAGCTCCAGCCGCCAGCGCGGACCGGCGATCACGTCGTACGCCTCGTACAACCGGAACGCGGCATCCTCCCAGAGGCCCACCAAGTCGACGTGTGCCTGGTGCAGCCAGTCCTCCGCCGCGGGGGCCGCGCCGTTCGCCATGCATGGCAGCCTGCCATCCCACGTCGACACTCAGGACGGCGGTGGCTGGGTGCGGTTCAGGCCGAAGGTGTCCTCGCCACTGACCACCACGCAGGCGTGTCCGGGAAACAGCGGCGGAGCGTCCTGGTCGAGCAGGGCGACGAACGGCAGCGTGTACCGCGCCGACAGCCCCATCCGTCGCGTGTTCGAGGTGTTCCGGTGCGACTGGTGGAGCAGACGCTCGTTGAACAGGAAGAACTGCCCGGGTCGCAGCACCATGTCCACCGCCGCGGACTCGTCGACGTACGCCGGATCGGCCTCCTGCCCGAACGCCACACCGTCGCGCGCCGGCACGTGGGGGACGACCCGGCGATGGGAGCCGGGAATGATCCGTACGCAGGAGTTCTCCGTCGTCACCTCGTCGATCGCCATCCACATGGACAGGTTGAGCGGTGGCTCGAGCGGCCAGTAGTTCGCGTCTTGGTGCCAGGGAATCTCCTTGCCACCGGGGTCCTTGGTGAAGAAGTAGCTTGCCCAGACCACGAGATCGTTTCCGATCAGGGCGCGCAGCCGGCCGAGGATCTCCGGCCGGGTGACGAGGTCGTGGACCAGCCGGTGGTCGAGGTGCCGTGACTGCAACGGGTTCTTCGGGTTCCGACCGGGAGTGGGAATCACCTCGGTGTCGATCCGCTGCCGGATGGCGGCCATCTCCGCCGGCGGCATCGCGGTGAAGGGGCCGAGGTGCCCCCGCTCGTGGAAGTGGCGTACCTCGTCGCGGTCCAGGCTCGGGGCGGTCGCCGGAGTGGTCGCCGAGGTGGTCGCCGGGGTGTTCGCCGGGGTGGGCGGATGCGTCGTCATCGTCCGATGCTGACCGCCGGAACGCATGGACGGCGTCGCCACTGACCGGCACTGGCCATATGCACAAGGTGACCAACCTTTGCTGTGAAGGGCATGCTGGCACCGTGGACCGCCGTCGCTTCCTCCTCACCACCGGCGCCGGGACCCTGGCGCTCACGTCCCTGAGCGCGTGCGACCTGCTGTCCACCGATCCCACCAACGGCAACCGGAACTCCGGTCGCGACCGTGGAGCCTCCGGCGCAAAGGAAGCGCCCGGCCTGCAGAAGCTCGTCAAGGCCGGGAAGCTGCCGCGGTTGGCCGAACGGCTCCCGAAGTCGCCGCTCGTCGTGACTCCCGTGGAGCGGGTGGGCGCGTACGGCGGCGACCTCACCAGCGCGATCCTCGGCCCGGCCGAGGCCGTGCAGCTCTACCGGATCGTCGGGTACGAGTACCTCATGCGCTGGAGCCCGCAGTGGAAGTCCGTGCCGATCCCGAACATCGCCACGTCGGTGAAGGCCAGTCCGGACGCCCGGCAGTTCACCTTCGCGTTGCGCGAAGGGATGCGCTGGTCGAACGGGGACCCGTTCACCGCGCACGACATCGTCTTCGTCCAGAACGACGTCTTCAACAACTTGGAGCTGTATCCGGCGGGCCCGACGAACGCCGGCACCGCGCAGGCGCTGGACGACCACACGGTCCGGTTCACCTTCGACGAACCGAACGGGCTCTTCCTGCAGGAGCAGGCCTCCACGATGGGCCTGGACTATGTCACCAGGCCGTCGCGCTATCTCAAGCGGTTCCACGCGAAGTACAACCGGGACGTCGCGGCGGAGGCGAAGAAGGAGAAGTTCGCCGGCTGGACGGAGTACTTCTCCGCCAAGGCGGACCGCTGGGTCAACCCCGACCTGCCGACGGTGTTCCCGTGGCGGATCACCCAGGGAGTCGGTGAGGGGACGCGAGTCGTGCTGGAGCGGAATCCGTACTACTGGAAGGTGGATCCGGACGGCCGGCAGCTTCCCTACATCGACCGGGTGGTGTACTCGGTGGTCTCCGACCCGGAGGTCCTGCTGACGCACGTGCTGGCCGGGGACATCGACTTCCAGCTCCGCCCGACCAACACGCTGACGAACAAGCCGGTGCTGGCCCGCCGTCGCGAGCAGGGCCACTACCGCTTCAGCCGGGCGGTGCCGTCGAACATGAACACCATGGTGCTGTGCCTGAACCTCACCCACGGCGACCGGGTGCTGCGGGACGTCTTCCGGAACAGGGACTTCCGGATCGGGCTCTCGCTGGCGATCAACCGCAAGGAGATCATCGACACGGCGTACCAGAAGCAGGGCAAGCCCTACCAGGCCGCGCCGCGTCCGGAGTCGGAGTTCTACGACGAGAAGTTCGCCACGCAGTACACGGAGTACGACGTGGCCGGTGCGAACCAGCACCTGGACCGGGTGCTGCCTGACAAGGACGACAAGGGCTTCCGGCTGCGACCGGACGGCCGGCGGCTGGAGTTCACGGTGGAGTTCGCGAACGGCATCTGGCCGGAGTATCCCGCCGTTCTCGAACTCATCCGCACCTACGCCACCAAGGTGGGCGTCGACCTGACGATCAGGGGTGAGGACCGTGCGCTGTTCGACGTACGCACCGGTGAGGCGCAAAAGCACGACGCGGCGGTGTGGCAGGGCGCCGGTGGATGGAACGACATCTACCTCAACCCCTACTTCTACCTGCCGGCGAGCGCGGGTGCGACCTACTTCGGCCGCGCCTGGTGGGACTGGTATCTCAGCGGCGGCAAGAACGGCGAGGAGCCACCGGAGCCGACGAAGCGGCAACTGACGCTCTTCGACCAGCTGAAGGGCACCGCGGACCCCGGGAGAAGGACGTCCCTGATGAAGCAGATCCTCGCCATCGCCCGCGAGGAGTTCTACACCATCGGAATCAACCTCCAGCCGGAGGAGTACGCCACCGTCAACAACCGCTTGCGCAACGTCCCGGACACGATGCCGAACTCCTGGGTGTATCCGACCCCGGGCCCGACGAATCCCGAGCAGTACTTCATCAGCTGACTCCGCTGGGAGTGATCGAGCAATGCGCCACGAGGAAGTCGTCTCCGACGTCACGGTCGTGGGTGGTGGGCTCGCGGGTTGCTGTGCGGCGATAGCGGCCGCCCGGCAGGGTGCGAGGGTGGCGCTGATCCAGAACCGCCCGGTGCTGGGCGGGAACTCCTCCAGCGAAGTCCGGGTCTGGGTGTGTGGCGCCACCGCACACGGCACCCACCACCACGCCCGCGAGACCGGGATCATCGGCGAGCTGATGGTGGAGAACCAGTTCCGCAACCCCGACGGGAACCCCTACTACTGGGACCTCGTGGTGCTGGAGGCCGTGCGCGACGAGCCGAACATCAGCCTGTTCCTCAACACCGACGTGCGCACGGTGGAGGCCGACGGGCCCGAGCACGAGCGGATCATCCGGTCGGTGACCGGCTGGATGATGGGCTCCGAACGCGAGATCAGGTTCACCGGCCCGACGTTCCTCGACTGCAGTGGTGACGGCCTGGTGGGTTTCCTGGCCGGCGCCCGCTTCCGGACCGGCTGCGAGGCGCGCGGGGAGTACGGCGAGTCCTGGGCGCCGGAGCAGGCCGACGACACCACCCTCGGCAGCACCATCCTCTTCTACTCCAAGGACGCCGGGCATCCGGTGAAGTACGTCCCGCCGGCGTTCGCCCGTGACATCACCCGCACGTCCATCCCGGAACGCCGGATCATCCGCGAGGACCTGAACGGATGCGCGTACTGGTGGATCGAGTGGGGCGGCGAGCGGGACGTCGTCCACGACAACGAGGAGATCCGGGACGAGCTGCAGGCCGCGATCTACGGCATCTGGGACCACATCAAGAACTCCGGGCAGTTCGACGCCGACAACCTCACCCTGGAATGGATCGGCGCGGTGCCGGGCAAGCGGGAGTACCGCAGGTTCGTCGGTGACCACACGCTGACGCAAGCCGACGTGCTGGGACAGGAGTTCTTCCCCGACCGGATCGGCTTCGGCGGCTGGTCGATCGACCTGCACCCTCCCGGCGGGATGTACGCGACGGAGCGAGGGTCGCGGCACTGGCACCCGCACGGGAACTACCACATTCCGCTGCGCAGTCTCTACTCCGAGAACGTCACGAACCTGTGGATGGCCGGTCGCAACATCAGCTGCAGCCACGTGGCGTTCGGGAGCACCCGGGTGATGGCCACGTGCGCCGTGGTGGGGGAGGCGGCCGGGACCGGGGCGGCGCTGGCGACCCGCCGCGGGGTGACGCCGCGCGACCTCGCCACGAACGAGCTCGGCCTGGTCCATCAGGCGATGGTGCGCGCCGACGCCGCGCTGCTGGGCGTGGAGAACACCGACCCGAACGACCTGGCCCGCTCGGCGCGGGTCGACGCGTCGTCCACGCTCAGGCGGCTGGTGGTCGACACCTCCGTCGGCACCGTTCCGCTGGACTCCCATCTGGGCATGGTCGTTCCGGTCGATCCCACCCTCGGCTTCGTCGAGTTGCTGCTGGACGCCGAGGAGGACACCACTGTCAACGTGGAGTTGCACAGCACGGGTCAGCCGCAGAACTACGTTCCCCTTCATCTGGAGACGTCGGCCACCGCGCGGGTCGAGGCCGGCCAGAAGCGGTGGGTGCGGTTCGCGCTGGACTGGACGCCGGACCAGCCGCAGAACGCCTTCGTCGTCGTACGCGCGAACGACGCCGTGTCGGTCCACCACAGCGACAGTGCCGAGCCCGGCACGTTGTTCTTCCGGCACCGCACACCGCCGCCGGAGGAGAAGTACACCGAGCAGTGGCGGGAGTGGAAGCACATCCTGCACCGGCAGAGCCTGTGCCTGCGGCTGGGTTCGCCGACCGGTGCCTACGACGCCGGTCATGCGGTCGGCGGGTACGCGCGTCCCTACGGTGGCCCGCGGATGTGGGTGTCGGAGCGGATGGAGTGGGACGAGCGGCCGTGGCTCCGGCTTTCCTGGAACGAGGCCGTGACCTTCGGCGAGGTCGCGGTCATCTTCGACGACGAGGTGGAGGAGGATCTGATCAACCTGCACCACCACCGGACGCCGTTCGACGTCATGCCCGGCCTGGTCCGTGACTATCGCGTGCAGGCGATGGTCGCCGGGGAGTGGACCACGATCGTTTCGGTACGCGAGAACCGCCGCCGGCACCGCGTGCACCGGTTGGCCGAAGCCGTCACCACCCGTCGGCTTCGCGTCCTGGTCGAGGCCACCAACGGCGCGCCCCGAGCGCATGTGGTGGCACTCCGCGTCTACGCCGACCCGCGCTGACCGAACGATCGACCTTTCGGCTCCGGGTGCCGGCCGGGCCTACGGGGCCGCCCGGACCGCCGCGTCCGGGTCGTTAGGATCGGCGGGTGCCCAGAACCCAGCACCCTCGTTCCCGCACGGGCCTGGTGGGAGAAGTCGTGGTGTGGGCGGCCGTCCTGGCCGGCATTGTTGCCCGGGTCGACCTGTGGTGGCAGGGGCGCGCGTTCTGGCGCGACGAGCTGGCGCTGGTGCAGAGCCTGGACACCTACTCGCTCAGGAAGCTGCTGGGCCCGCTGTCGGACACCCAGTCGGCACCGCCGGCCTGGCTGCTGCTCGAACGCCTGGTCACGACCGCCTTCGGTACCGGTGAGCGCGCGTATCGGCTGATCCCGCTGCTGGCCGGCTGCGCGACGCTGGTCCTGGTCGCCCTGCTGGCAAGGAAGTTCGTCCGCCACACGTGGACCGCGGCGATCCCGGTGCTGGCGCTGGCAACGTTGCCACAGTTGGTCTTCTACTCAGCCCAGGCCAAGCAGTACACCACCGACATGCTGCTGGTCACCGGCCTGTTGCTGCTCGGGGTCGGGATGCTCCGCGGGGAACCGAGCCGGCGGCGCGAGGTCGCCTGGTACGCGCTGATCGCGATCGGTCCGTGGTTCTCCCACGGTTTCATGCTGGCGGCACCGCTGCTCGCGGCCTGGGTCGGGTTCGTTCAGTGGCGCGGGGGAGTGCGATCGCTCCTGGGACAACTGGCCCGGCTGGCGGTGCCCGGTGTTTCGTTGTTGCTGGCCGCCCTCTGGGCCCGCCATCTCACCTCGCTCGCGCCCGACTTCGCGTGGTACTGGAAGCCGTTCATGCGCGTCGGCGACCGCGGCCGTTTCCTGCACTGGAACCGCTTCCTGTGGGAGGACTTCGGCATCCGGGAGCTGGGCTTCGACCGGCCCTGGGCGCTGGTCCTGCTCGCCGTTCCGGTGCTGGGCCTGGCCGCCGCGTGCGCGCGGCGATGGTCACGGAGCACCGCGCCGTTGCTCGTACTCCCGTTGATCACCGCGTACGCCTTCGCGCTCGTCTCGATGTACCCGTTCGGGCGCCGCCTCGTGCTGTTCTGCGTACCCGGCGTGCTCGTCCTGGCCGGTATCGCCGTGGACGCCCTGGTCGACGGTGTGCGGCGACTCGCTCCTTCGTGGGCGGCACAGGTCGTGGGACTCGCCGTCGTCCTCGCCCTCGGGCTGGTCGCCTGGACGACGCCGGTGGGCCTGAACCAGGACCTCCGCTACCAGTACGGCGTGGACGACTACCGCGTGGCGTTGCGGTTCGTGAAGGCGCGGTGGAAGCCGGGGGACGTCCTCGTCGTCGGCAACGGCGACCGGGTGGCGTTCCGGGTCTACGGCCCCCGCCTCGGCCTGCCCGCCGACCGTGCGTACCGGGCCATGCGGCTCCTGGACGAGACCAAACGGGTCGGCTGCCCGCTGCCGACCGGGATCACCTCGGCCGGGCGCATCTGGCTGATGACCGGCGACCGGGTGTCGATCTACCCCAGGGACCGGAGCCGGTACACGGTGATCGTGCCGTTCCTCGACCGCTATCACCGGGTCTACTTCGCCGACAAGGGGCACGTGACGATCCAGGTCCTGATGCCCGGACCCGCCCGGGGGGTGGAGCCCGCGAAGGGCCGGTGCCTGGGGTTTGCTCCCGTCGGGCCTCCCGGGACCCCGGCTCGCCCGCCCGCGCTCCCGGTCGACTGACCGGACGTGACCCGACCTTCTACGTCAGACCAGCCGGCGAACGTACGGCACACGCAGCAGCAACCAGGCCGCCGCCGCGCACAGCAGAAGAACCACGACGACGCCTGCCGAGTGGTAGCCGATGCTCGACCACGGCGAGCTGAACCTCGGCTGGTATTCCCGGACGAACGCCACCGGGATCGGGTGGATGAGGTAGATCCCGAGCGTGAGGTCGGCCAGCCGCAGCCCGACGGGTCGCTTCTTCGGCTTCTCGGAGGCAGCGGTGGCAGCGCGGTCCCGCGTGGCGTCGACGGGTTCGCCGTCACCGAAGATCGCCCGCATGAGGAAGACCATCGCGATCGCCATGATCATGGGCCCGAGCAGCTGGTAGTGGTACAGCATCAGGCCGTACCGGTTGGCGAACGCCATGTACAGCACCCAGGTGCCGATGACGTTGGCCAGCAGCGTGACGGCGAACGTCACCCCCGCGATCCAGCCGACGCGCCGGCGGCTTGCCGGCATCGGCATCGTCAGCAGGACGTACCCCAGCAGGTAGTAACCGATCCAGGGCAGGAAGTAGCTGAACGCGTTCGGTTCCAGCGAGAGGCCGCTGAAAACCCTGTGCAGCTTGTCGAAGAGCGTCACGGCGATGATCAGCGCAGTGCCCGTGACGAGGTACCTGCGCGGTGCCGCGTCGACGAAGATCCGGAGAAACGGCGTGATCAGGTAGAGGCCGAAGATCACGAAGAGGAAGTACAGGTGGTAGTACGGCTGGCCGAGCAGCAGGAGCCTGGGGAAGTCGCTCCAGGCCAGATCCTGACCGGTCGTCCAGCGCCCGAACCAGATGTAGAAGGCCGACCAGGCGAGGAGTGGGATCGCGAGCCTGGACGCGCGCCGAGCATAGAAGTCCCGCAGCGACTGGTTGCGTCCTGCCTGGAGGAGTACGGCGCCCGACGCCATCACGAAGATCGGCACACTGAACCGGCTGGTGGCCGTGACGAGGTTGCCGAAGTGCCACTCGCGGTCGGAGACCTTCCCCCACTCCCATGCCAGGTGCGTGCAGACGTGGCAGGCGACGACCGCGATCGTGGCGACGACGCGGACCCACGACAGCCAGGGGACGTAACGGCGAGCAGGACGGTCGGAGGTCGCCGTCGACGCCGGTGCGGCCACGACTTCGGCCGGCGCTGCGGCAGCTGACGACATCGGGTGCCCCCTCGAGTGATGCGGTCGAGGCAGGACACTGCTCACTGCGTCGCCGGCTCGCGAACATATACCGCGAACCGGGGTGGACGCCAGCGTCGACGGCCGGAAAAGTCGCCGAAGGCTACCAACGGCGACTCGCCGGTGGCGACGAGTGCCGTCAGGACCAGTAGACGACGACCTTGTCGCCGATCCGGGCCTCGCCGAACAGCTGGGAGAGCGCGTTCCAGTTGCGGACGTTCACGCACCCGTGGGAGCAGCCGTTGTAGCCGCGGGCGGCGAAGTCGGAGGAGTAGTGCACCGCCTCGTCGCCGCTGAAGAACATCGCGAACGGCATGGCGCTGTCGTACCAGTTGGAGTAGCCGTGCCGCACCTTTGCCCGGATGTGGAACGTGCCCTCCCGGGTCGGTGACGACGGGCAGCCGAACCGTACGTCCATCGTCAACCGGACGTTGCCGTCGACGACCCAGCGCAGACTACGGGTGGACTTGTCGATGCAGACCGTCCGGCCGGTCGTACAGCGCGGGTCGAGGGGACCGGTGCGCGGCTTGGGCTTCGGCGGGTACAGCTCGTCGTGGGTCGGGGTCCGGCTGGTCTCGCGCAGGCTGCGCCAGGTGGCGCTGTCGACGTAGCCGAGCGGTTCGAGGCCGTGCTTGCCCTGGTAGCCGTAAACCGCTTTGCGGGTGGTGGTACCGAAGTAGCCGTCGATCCACTCGGTGGAGAGCCAGTCGAGTTGGTGCAGGCGGGCCTCGAGTTCGCGGACCTGGTCCGAGCGAGCGCCGACGCTCATCAGCGCCTTGGGCTTGGGCTTGGGTGTGGCAGTTGGCTTCGGGGAGGGCTTCGTCGTCGCGGTGGGCGTGGGGGTGGGCGTCGGTGTCGCCCTCGGTGTCCGGCTCGGGAGCGGCTTCGGACGGGGCGCGCGAGAGGTCGGGGTCGCCTTGACAGGCGGCTTCTCACCGGACGACGGCGTGGGGGTGTGACGCGCCGGATCGGCGGCCGGGTGGTGCGCCTGCGCCGACGTGTCCGTGGTGTCCGGCGCCCTGTGCGCGAACGGCGGGAGGCCGGCGCCGTACGCGACACCGCCGAGTACGGCGACCGCGAGAACGGCGGCGGCTGACACCGCTGCGAGACGACGATGGCGCATCGGACCCCCAGGGGTTCAGGCGACTGTGCTGTGCGGCCGGCTGTGCTGTGCGGCCGACTGTGCTGTACGGCGACACCATCCAAAGGATGTCGTGAAGATCAGGAAGGTTGCACCTCCGCGCCGCGAGGAGCGTCACGATCCGGTCACGCGGCGGTGAAGTTGGCCGGGAACGGACGCCGTTCGTCGTTCGCCTGAGCCGGCAATTCGGTTGACCGCACAGGTGGCCGCTTGCTGCACTGTGCGGCAGGACCACCCACCGGCTTCCCGGCTACCCGGCTGCCGACCACCGGTCGGCGCCCAAGGAGTGCGCCATGCGTGCGGCGTTCGTGTCACCTCAGGAGGCAACTGTCGCCTATCCGAAGGGCATGACGCGTGGCGCGGACGTTGAACCTTGGGATCGTGGCCCATGTCGATGCGGGTAAGACGAGTCTGACGGAGCGGCTGCTCCACCTGGCGGGGGTGATCGCGCAGGTGGGGAGTGTGGATGCGGGCAGCACGCAGACCGACACCTTGGAGTTGGAGCGGCGTCGTGGGATCACGATTCGGTCGGCGGTGGTGTCGTTCGTGCTGGACGGTGTCACGGTCAATCTGATCGACACTCCTGGGCACCCGGATTTCATAGCCGAGGTGGAGCGGGTGCTGGGGGTGCTGGACGGTGCGGTGCTGGTGGTGTCGGCGGTGGAGGGTGTGCAGGCGCAGACCCGGGTGCTGATGCGGACGCTACGGCGGCTGGGGATTCCCACGCTGGCGTTCGTGAACAAGCTGGACCGTCGTGGCGCCGACGCGGAGCGGGTGTTCGCCGAGATCGCGGAGAAGTTGACGCCCGCGGTGGTGGCGATGGGCCGGGCGTACGACGAGGGAACCCGACAGGCGGGCTTCGTGCCGTACGGACCGGATGACGAGCCGTTCGTGGCCGCGGCGGTGGAGGTGCTCGCGGACCGCGACGAGGAGTTCCTGGCCACCTACGTCGACGGTGGGCCCGAGGTGCTCACTGGCAGGCGTGCCCGTGCGGAGCTCGCCGCCGGGACCGCCCGCGCGGTGGTGCATCCGGTGTTCTACGGTTCGGCGATCACCGGTGCGGGGGTGGCGGACCTGGTGGCCGGGATCACCGGGTTGCTGCCCGCGAAGGAGGCCGAGACCCGTGGCCCGGTGTCGGGGACGGTGTTCAAGGTCGAGCGGGGGCCGGCGGGGGAGAAGGTCGCCTACCTGCGGATGTTCTCGGGGGAGTTGCGGGCGCGGGAGCGAGTGCGGTTCGCCCGCGGCGACAGCGAGGGTGAGGACCAGGGCGAGAAGGTGACCGCGCTGCGGGTGTTCGACCGGGGCGGGGTGGTGCAGTGCCCCGCGGTGGTGGGCGGGCAGATCGCCAAGGTGTGGGGGCTTTCCGACGTACGGATCGGCGACACGATCGGTGTTTCGGGAACGACCGGCGACCACCACTTCGCGCCGCCGACGTTGGAGACGGTGGTGGTGCCGGTCCGAGCCGGTGACAAGGGCCGGTTGCATGGCGCGTTGACGCAGTTGGCCGAGCAGGACCCGCTGATCAACCTGCGTCAGGACGACGTCGCCCAGGAGTTGTACGTCTCGTTGTACGGCGAGGTGCAGAAGGAGGTCATCGAGGCCACCCTCGCCCTGGAGTACGGCATCGACGTCACCTTCCGCGAAACCACCCCCATCTGCGTCGAGCGGGTGCTCGGCAGCGGCGCGTCGTACGACCTGATGGGCGGCCCGAACAATCCGTTCGCGGCGACGATCGGACTGCGGGTCGAACCCGCACAGGTGGACGCGGGGATCGACTTCCGGCTGGAGGTCGAACGCGGCTCCCTTCTGCCCACGCTGCTGAAGGCGATCGAGGAGACCGTTCCGCTCGCGTTGCGGCAGGGCCTGTACGGCTGGCAGGTGCCCGAGTGCAAGGTCACGTTGACACACTCCGGCTACTCCTCGGCCGGCAGCACCGCCGGCGACTTTCGCGGGCTGACGCCGCTGGTGGTGATGGACGCGCTCAAGCAGGCGAGAACGGTCGTGTGCGAACCGGTGCACAGGTTCCGGCTGGAGCTTCCGGCCGACACGCTGGGAGCGCTGCTGCCCGTGCTCTCCCGGCTGGGCGCTGTTCCGGAAGCACCGACTACAAGGGGAGCTGGCTGCGTACTGGAGGGAAGGATCCGAGCGGCCGCCGTGCACGACCTGCAGCAGCAGTTGCCGGGGCTGACCCGCGGCGAGGGCGTACTGGAGTTCGCGTTCGACAGCTACGAGCCCGTCAGGGGCGGCGCGGTCCCCGCCAGGCCGAGGACCGACCACAATCCCCTCGACCGCAAGGAGTACCTACTTCACGTCGTACGCCGGGCCTGACCCGGCACGGACCTCACTCCGCCGAGACTGCCGAGACCGCGACCGTCAGCCGGACGTGGCCGCCTCGGTCGGCGGGGAGGGTGACCGTCTCCGACTCCGCGTCGAAGGGCACCGGCGCGCCGTTGTCGACGACCGACGCGGCCACGATCCGAAGCCCGTCAGGGAGCCGTAGCCGGATCCGGGTGAGTGGCACGGCCGCCTTCTCCGGAAGGCGCACCTCGACGTCGACCCGGCCGTGTGCGACCCGCGAGTCGACGGTGACGTCGACCTTCCCCCACCGGGTGGGCACGCCGCGAGCCGAGATCCGGCCACCGTCGCGAAGCCAGTCGCGTGGGGTCGCCCGGCACAGCCACAGCACGTCCTCGAAGGGCTCCTCGAACGCCAGCATCCACCGCGTCAGCAACGGGACGACGAGCTGGGCGGGCACGGCGTACGGCGCGGCCGGCCGGTCCGGATGGACGCTCCTCGTCTCCGGCGCGGTCCACGATCCGCGCGTGTACTGGTGGGCCGACAGACTGTACAACGCCAGCAGGAACTCGCGGATCCGGTCGTGCTGCAGCAGGCCGTACGCGTGTCCGTAGCTGAGGAAGCCGGCCATTTCGCCGCCGTTGCCGCCGAGGTCGTCCCAGGAGTCGAACCCGTACGCCATCGGAACCCCGAGGCGGATGTCTCGGTGCGCCGCCCGGTAGCGAACGATCGTGTCCACGGCGTCCCCGTCGAGTACGCCGGAGTGCAGCAACTCCGAGTTGACACGGTAGGCGCGGAACTGCGGATCCACGTTGTCCCGTTGCACCGCGACGTGGAACGGCTCCTCGACGCCCGCGATGCTGGGAAGGCAGGGTGGTTGCACGTCGGTCAGCATCGACCGGTCGACGGCGGTACGAAGATCTGCCAGGAGCGCCGTCGACTCGTCCCGGAGCCGCTCGCCCCACGCCGTCAACCCGTCGTCGCGGTGGGTCTCGCCGAGCTCCTCCCACACGGCGCCGAGGTCGGCGAACCCGCGTACCGCCTCACTGCTGTTGGACAGGTAGGGCCGCACGTAACGGTCGGGGTCGGCCTCCAGACAGGAGTCCGCCTCGGACCAGCCCGCGATCAGGCCGTGCCCAGGATCGTTGTCCGGCAGGGATTTCGCGGTCGCGCGAAGACCGAGAAGCACCGTCGCGATGGCGTCGATACGCGGCCGGTGACGCCTCAGCAGGTCGTCATCCCGCGTGAGCCGGAAGTAGTGGGCGAGCACGGTCAGCATCCGGCCGTACTGGCCGGTGCCGGGGCCGCGGTAGACGATGGAGCCGTCGTCGCGGACGAAGTTGGTGAGGTAGTTGTCGACGTATCTGCGCGCGGCGTCGAACAGTCCCCAGTCCAGCATCGCGGTGACATCCACGTTGAACGTGTCCTGGAAGCCGTCGTGCTCGGCACCCCCGTAGGCCCGGTCCATCACGCCGTACTTCGGGAAGTCGCCGATCCGGGTGCTCATCGCCCGGGCGAGGGAGTGCCGCGCCTGGTCGGCCAGTCGCTGGTCAGGTACGTCGATGTCGGTGGCGTCCGCGAGCAGGTCCTCCCACCCCCGCACGGTGTCCAGCAGGTCGGCGAAGAAGTCGTCCGCGCGGTCGACGGTCGTACGAGGTGGGACCGGCGGGTAGGAGTCGACGTACTTCACCCACGCGAGCTCGCCGTTCTCGACCCTGGCGATGCGGTGCCACACCGGCTGGATGCGTTCGTTGCCGTTGTCGGTACGAAACGGAGCGAACATCACCAGCTCCGACCAGGTTCCCTCGCCTTCGGGGTAGACGAACCGGAGCACCGGAGGCCACCCGCCCACGAGCCCGTCCAGGACCTCGCCGCGCTCGCGGATCGCAGCGATCGCGGGGACGTAAACGGCCGGGTCGAAGTTCGCCGTACGTCCGCCGTAGGCGACGCCGATCTTGTCCCGGCACGAAGGAGTGGCGACGAACGTGTAGGTCGCCATGGCGGAGATGCTGGAGTTCGCGGGCTTGGCGATCGGCGGGAAGCACGCCGCGACGTCGGCGTACGAGGGGTCGCCGGGCTCGGCAAGAATCTCCTCGCCGAGCAGATCGGTGTCACTCGACAGGACTGTCCGGGCGTCGTGGCCGTGATAGAGGCTGCCGGCTTCGGCGAACGTGGGTTCCAGTGACTTGCCGAGGATGCGCGCGGTGCCGTCCTGACCGACCACGGCGATCGGTCCGGTCGTCGACGTGAAGTCCTCGAAGACCGCGACGTCACCGCCTCGGCGGCCATGAACCGTCGCCATCAGCACCCAGCCGTCCCGGGCCTCGCCCACGTGCAGCCGAGCTTCTGTGCCCTCCGCTACCGCGAGCGTGACGCTCTGCTCGCAAATTGTCACCAGGTGCGGGAGTGGACGGGGCGGCTCGTTCACTGCGGCTGTCACGGGGTGACTGTATTGCCGGCTTCCCGAGCGGACGCACCCGAGCCGGTTCTCTATGATGGTCAACTTCAGGGCGGCGTCGCGAGCCGGAATGCGTCCGGCCACCGATGAGTTGTGGACGGTACGCCGGTCTGAACGATCATGACGGCGACTACCGAGGCCCTCAGCCGGAATGCCGGCTGCGACACCGACAAGACCTACCCCGTGCGAGGATCCATGCCTGCCGATCGGCCCGAAGACGTCCGGACGGACCCCGCGGGCGTGCCGAGTCGTCGTACCCCCGCAGTGATCAGACTTCTGATGCTGGCGACCTTCGTGGTGATCCTCAACGAGACCATCATGCTGAACGCCATCCCGCGCCTGACGGCTGATCTGCACGTCACCGAGCAGGCAGCGCAGTGGGTTTCCACCGGGTTCATGCTGACCACCGCCGCCGTCATCCCGGTCACCGGCTGGTTCCTCCAGCGAGTGTCCACCCGCACCGCCTATGCCACGGCGATGGGCATCTTCCTCGCGGGTACGGCACTGTCGGCTGCCGCCCCGGTCTTCGAGGCGCTTCTGCTCGGCCGCGTCGTTCAGGCACTCGGCACAGCCGTGATGCTGCCGTTGCTGATGACCACCCTGATGTCCGTGGTGCCCGAGAGTGATCGGGGTCGGGTGATGGGCAACGTGACCCTGGCGATCTCGGTGGCTCCCGCGATGGGGCCGACGGTGTCCGGCTTCGTCCTGCAGCACGGATCGTGGCGGATGCTGTTCCTGCTGGTTCTGCCGATCGCGGGCGCGGTCACGTGGTTCGGGCTGCGTCGCCTCGAGAACGTCGGCGAGCCGCAGGACAGCACCATCGACTGGCCCAGTGTCGTCCTGGCCGCCGTCGGCTTCGGTGGACTGGTCTTCGGTCTCACCCAGTTCGCCGAGGGCGGAGCGGCCGAGTCGGCCGTCATCGTCGTCGGCGGCCTGGTGGCTGTCGGAGCGTTCGTGCTGCGCCAGCGCCGGCTCAAGCGCGCAGGCTCCACGCCGCTGATGGACCTGGGCACTCTGGGGCACTCGACCTATGCCAAGGGCGTGACCCTGATGTCGGCGGGGTTCGTGGCGATGATGGGCTCGATGATCCTGCTGCCCCTGTACCTGCAGAACATCCGCGACCTGAGCCCGCTGCAGACGGGCCTGCTGGTGATGCCCGGGGGTCTGGCCATGGGCGTGCTCGGCCCGACCGTCGGACGGGTTTTCGACCGGCGCGGTGGCCGGGTGCTGATCATCCCGGGCTCCGTCGGGATCGTGGCCTCGCTGGCCGGGTTCACCCAGGTGTCCATGACGATGCCGTACTGGCAGGTGCTCGGGCTCTACATGCTCCTGATGCTGTCGCTGGCCATGGTCTTCACCCCGGTCTTCACGCTCGCGCTCGGCGACCTGCCGCAGCACCTCTACTCCCACGGGAGTTCGATGCTGGGGACCCTGCAGCAGGTGGCCGCCGCGTTCGGCACCGCGCTGGCGGTGACCGTGATGACCCTCCGGGCGGACCAGCTGATGGGTTCCGGGACCCCCGCCGGCAGCGCGCACCTCGGCGGCATGCGACTCGCCTTCCTGGTCAGCGCGGTGCTCTCGATCATCGTGGTCGCGGTGGCCGTACGCATGCCGCAGCGAGCCGCTGACAGCCAGAACCCGACGCCGGACGACCCACAGCCGTGCCTGTCCGATGACGATCTGGACGAGCTCGAGCCCGTCCGCTGAACCCACGTCCCGGCAGAAGGAGGATCCGCCTCAGGTCGTACGCCGGTCCTGACCCAGGACGGGCTCACGAGCGGAAGTCGACGCCCAGGTGTCGCTGGAGGTGCGCGATCGTCGCGTCCTCGAGTTCCTCGGGCCAGGTGGCCCCGGTGCGGCCGGCCAGCGCCCTGCCACGCCGGATGAACTCCCGCGACAGCACCCGGATCGTGGCGGTGATGCCCTCCTCGGACACGTCCGCGGCTGGGATCGATTCCAGGAACGTGCGTTGCTCGGCGCTGAGGTAGGGGTTGAGCCTCTTGTTGCCGCCGCGCCGGCGAACTCCGCGTTCGGCGAGCATGACCTGGACCAGCCCGTCCCGGATCGCGTTGATACCGCTGTGGGCGACGGTGAGTTCGTTCCGACCGAACGTCACCACGAGGTTGCCGAGGAAGTACAGGCACAACGTGACCGCGGCGTCGGGGAAGAACGGCTCACCCGCGTGCGGTCTCGGCGCCGCCTGCTCGGCCGGAAGGAGGTCGCCGGTCGAGTCGTACAGGGGCAACCCGTCGTCCGTGAGCCGCGGGTCGGCCAGGCCGCACGGGTGCAGGATCAGGTCCAGATGCTGCCAGTCCTTTGTCAGGGCGTACCCGCCGATCAGGCCGGGCAGGCTGGTCGCGAGCACCAACGGACCGGCCATCGCTGCCGCCGTCTCCGGCCAGTTGTCCCGGAACCACTCGGCACTGTCGTCGCTGACCAGACAGTGCACGTCGACGTCGCTGTAGGCGTCGGCCTCCCCGGTCGCGAAACTGCCGGCGACCCAGGCGGCAAGGATCCGTTCGTCGCCGGCGGCAACGGCTTTCACACCTTCGATCAGCTTCCACTGCGGCTCGGTGCTCAGCTCCCGCAACACTTCACCCACCCTCGAAAGGCGCGAGCCTTGCCGTGCCCGCTGCCGTCGGACGTGCCGGTGATCCAGGATAGGCGCGGCTTTGAGCAGGGCCATGCCGAGATACGCCGGATTGAGGCGGAAAGGCGGGTGGTCGCCGGGTGAGAGTCTGGACGGAGGGGGTGGTTTCGATGCCGAAGTTTCTCGTGCAGGCGAGCTACACGGCCAAGGGGTCCGAGGGTCTGGTCAAAGACGGCGGAACCGGGCGGCGGGACGCGGTCGAGCAGGTGACCCGGTCGCTGGGCGGAAAGGTCGAGTCGACGTACTTCGCGTTCGGCGACGTCGATCTCTACAGCATCCTCGACTTCCCGGACAACGTCTCGATGGCGGCGGTGGCCCTTGCGGTCAAGGCGAGTGGGGCGATCCAGACGAAGGCGACGGTGCTGCTGACACCGGAGGAGATCGACGCCGCGGCCAAGAAGTCGGTGGAGTTCCGCCCGCCCGGCACCTGACGTAGGCGTGACGTCAAGAGCGGCTTGACGTCGGCGACCAAACGATCCTGGCTCCGGTCACTCCTCGGCGGAGGCGACCAGGGTGGCGGGGAGGCTTGCTCGGCGAAGCGACTCGGCGACGAACCCGCCGGCCCTGAGTTCCTCGACCAGTTCGCGCAGGAACCGAACGGTCTCCGGAGCCCGGTCCCTGGTCGTCCCCACCGCCTGCCGGATCTGCATGAAGCGTTCGTCGATCAGCCGGAACTCCGGGTGCGCGGCGACGTACTCCGTCATCGGCTGGCGGATGCCCGCTCCGGCGTCCAGAGCCTGGTCGCGGAAGACCTCGACTCCCTCCTCGCCGCGTACGACCTCCGCGTGCCGGAGGGTGCGGGAAAGGTAGAGATCGTAGGCGGAGCCGCGCTTCACCCCGATCCGCACGCCCGGCCGGTCGACGTCCGCGACGGTTGACAGTGGTGAGTCCTGGGGTACGACCAGCACGCCCTCGATCACGACGTACGGTCCGGTGAACGAGACCTCCGCTTCCCGTGCGGGCTCGATGGCCAGGAAGCAGAGGTCGGCCTCACCCGTCGCCATCGCCTCGAACGACTTACGCGCCGCGTCGAAGCAGAGCAGGCGTACCGGCAGGCCCAGGCGAGCCGCGACCTCGCGCGCGATGTCGACCGTGACGCCACTGGGGTTCGTGGGCGTTCCCTGGGCGAGTACGGGGTTGCCGAGGTTGATCGACGCCCGCAGGACGCCCGTCGGGGCGAGGTCCTCGGCGATCGCAGCAGTGCCGGCCGTCATGTGGGGGAGCGTACCGAACGGTGCTCGGTGGTCATGGTCGACGTCGTGTGGTTCAACGGCCGCGTCCGGCTTCTGAAGCGTCGCTGTCGGGCCATGACCACGTGACGGTGAAGAAGGTGCCGATGGAGCTGCTGGACGAGATCGCCGTACGCTGAGGAAGGCTTGTTGACCCGCGATCATCTGTCAACTGCAGGCGCAGAACTCCTGTGTACGTTGAGGAATCCCGCTCTGTGGGCAACCTGGGCTTGTCGGTGGTGGCCGGTACGATTCGATCATGTCTTCGAGTGAGTGGGGTGCCTGGACCGGTGGTGATGCCGCCGGCCGGATCCTGGCTGCGCTCGATCGGGTCGACGCTCCGCTGGACGAGGCGTGGGTGGCGCCGAAGGGTGGCCTGAAGCCGGAGGACATGGGGGCGGTGATCGCTGCGGCGCGGGCGAAGAAGGCCCGGCTGGAGGCGCTGGAGCTGGACCTGGTGGCTCTGGCGGAGGCCTGTGACATCGGCAGGCTGACCGGCTCCCCCAACGCCACCGTCTACCTGCGCACGGCGCAGCGGCTGGGCCAGCGGGAGGCGTCCGCAGTCGTCGGGCTGGCCCGCGCCCTGGGCAAGGTGGCGCGGCTGACCCTGGAGGCGATGGCCGCCGGGGCGGTGTCGGCGATGCAGGCGAAAGTGATCGCCGAAGCACTGAAGAAACTCCCCGAATACGTGGGGGCGGACGAGCGGCACTGGGCGGAGGAGTTCCTGATCGAGAAGGCCGGCTTCGCCAACCCCGACGAACTCCGTGGAATGGGCGAGTCGCTGCTGGAACGCATCGCGCCCGAAGAGGCCGAACGGCTGGAGGGTGAAGAACTGGCGAAGAAGGACCGCAAGGCCGAACAGAAACGGTCCCTGCGGTACCTGCCCAACGGCATCCCCCAGTCGGAGACGGTGCGGATCACTTTGCCGTCGTGGGAGATGGAACTGTTCCGCAAGATCATCGAACCGTTGGCCGAGCCGAAGAAGGGCGCAGAGCCGGACCGGCGGCCGATCGAACAGCGGCGAGGGGACGCGTTCGCCGAAGCCCTCGGCCTGCTCGCCGCCGCCACCACCGCACCCGTACGCGGCGGCCGACCACCCCAGGTCGCGGTCACCATCCCGATGGACGTCCTCCTGACCGGCACCGGTGCCGGGACGATCGACGACACCGCCACCCCCGTACCCCCCCGGCCCTGCACCTGCCCCTGCACCGACCCCAAGTACGGCACCAGCAAGGACACAGGCAACGCCAAGAACGCGAAGAACGCGGCCAAGGACCCCGACCAGGCCGGCGAACCGACGACAGAGGAGGCCAGAGGTCAGGACGAAGGCCAGGAATCCCAGCCAGGCAAGCAGAAACGGCCACCACCCGGCACCGGATCACCCGCCGACGGGATACCCCCACCGCGAGAACCGGTCCAACCCCCACAACCGAACACCGACCCCGGAACCGAGGAGGATGACGCCGAACTCCAGCGTGCGGTGGGGCTGAAGGACGCCATCGACCCGCACGACGGGTGCCCCAGGTGTGGAGGTGGCGGGTCGGCCCGTTACCTCGGCGCCGACGGCAAACCCATCTCGGCGGCGACGGTGCGCCGGTTGGCGTGCGAGGCCGACCTCATCCCGGTCGTCCTCGCAGGCGACGGGCAGGTGCTCGACCTCGGCCGCTCCGACCGGTTCTTCAGGGAACACCAGCGACGAGCACTCGCGATCCGCGACGGCAGCCACTGCCACTTCCCCGGCTGCAACATCCCCGAACCACGCTGCATCACCCACCACATGACCGCCTGGGACCACGGCGGCCCCACCGACCTGAACAACGGTGTGCTGTTGTGCCGCTTCCACCACGTCACCGTCCACCACAAAGGCTGGCTGGTGCGGATGGGCAGCCACGGCCACCCCGAGTACGTACCCCCGGAGTGGGTGGACCCGCAGCAGCGCATCCTCCGCCCCTGAGACGAGACGGTTCGCTGCCACGGCGACCGGGTGGCGAAAATTCTTTGGGTCCGGCGACGGATTTTCCGGTGGTCACCGGTCTTGATGGGGGAACGCACACCACTACCGCGGGAGGCTCCGATGTCCGAGACCACCTTCGAGACCGCCGTCGTCACCGGTGCGAGCCGTGGCTTCGGGCGGGCCATTGCCGCCGCTCTCGTCGCCCTGGGGACCCGCGTCGTCGGCGTCGCGCGCGATGAGAGGGACCTGAGTGCCGTACGTGAGGTGCTTGGTGAAGGTTTCACCGCCTTCGTCGGCGATGCGACCGACGAAGCTCTGGCCCGAGACGTGATCAGCGAGTACCAGCCCGGTCTGCTCGTGCTCAACGCCGGGGCCACCCCACACATGGCTCCCCTGCAGGAGCAGACCTGGGAGACGTTCAGCCGGAACTGGCACATCGACACCCGTCAGATGTTCGTCTGGACGCGGGCGGCGTTGTTGGCGCCGCTGGTGCCGGGGAGCGTTGTCGTCGCCATGTCGAGTGGCGCCGCTCTGGCCGGCTCTCCGCTGAGTGGCGGGTACGCCAGTGCCAAGCAGGCTATCCGGTACATGCGGGGGTATGCCGCGGAGGAGTCGGAGAGGAGCGGGCTCGGTATTCGGTTCGTCGCGTTGCTTCCGCAACTGACGCCGACGACCGGCCTCGGCTCCGTCGGGGTCGCGGGGTACGCCGCGCGGCAGGGCATCACCCCGGACGCCTTTGCTGAAGGGCTCGAGTCGATTCTCGGTCCGGAGCAGGTTGCCAAAGCCGTACTCGATGTCGCAGGGGACTCCGATGGTGCTTCGGAGTACGTTGTCAGCGGTGCCGAGTTGCGCCCGCTCAGCTGAATCGTCCGACAATGGAATCCGCACCACGGGGAGTGGCCGCGATGCCGTCCCACGCCGACTTCGCCACTGTGGCCGAACCCTACCGGCCCGAGCTACTCGCGCACTGCTACCGGATTCTCGGGTCCATCCACGACGCCGAGGACCTGGTGCAGGAGACCTATCTGCGTGCCTGGCGAGGGTACGGGCGGTTCGAGGGGCGATCCTCGGTGCGGCGGTGGTTGTACAAGATCGCGACCACGACCTGCCTCACGGCCCTGGAAACGCGCTCCCGGCGGCCGCTTCCGTCAGGGCTGGGCGCGCCCTCGGACGATCCGCGGGTGGCCGTGGCCGACCGAGATCCGTCGGTGCCGTGGCTCGAGCCGGCACCGGACTCACTGTTCGGCACCGGAGATCCGGCTGCCGTCGTGTCCGGGCGGAGCGGAGTGCGGCTGGCATTCATCGCCGCGCTCCAGCTGCTTAGTGCACGGCAGCGGGCCGTGCTGACTTTGCGTGACGTGCTCGCCTTCCGGACGGTCGAGGTCGCCGAGATTCTCGACACGACCACCGCGGCTGTCGACAGTGCGCTGCGTCGGGCACGGGCCCGCCTGGCCGAGGCCGGGCCGGTCGAGGACGAGTTGGCCGAGCCTGACGAGAAGGCCATCCGGGAGCTGCTCGACCGTTATGTCGACGCGTTCACCCGGGCCGACGCCGCCGCGCTGGTGGGGCTGGTGAGGGCCGATGTGGAGATGGAGATGCCGCCGATCCCGACCTGGTTCACCGGGCGGGCGGCCGTCATCGGGTTTCTGAGCAGTCGGGTCCTGGGCGGCGGCCAGTGGCGGATGGTGCCCACCCGGGCCAACGGGCAGCCCGCCCTTGTGGTCCACAAGCAGGTGGGCGGCGATGTGTACGCGGCTTATGGTGTGCAGGTTCTGACGTTGATCGATGCTCGGATCGCCCGGATCACGGCCTTCAACGAGCCACGTCTCGTGCCTGTGTTCGGTATCGAGGCCACGCTCACCGTCTGAGTGACGCGGCCACAGTGGGGCCCGTTCGTGCCGGTCCAGCTCGTACAGGCGCTGGAGATTCAGCCCGCGTGTGAGCAGGTCGGACAGTCGCAGTCGGCACAGGCGCAGTTGGCGCAGCTCTCACCGCCGCAGTTCCGGCACGAGCAGGTGCCGTGGTTGCAGCTTGGGCAGGTGCAGTCCGCACAGCGGCAACGGGCGCACACATCCTGACAGTTGCCGCACTGGCAGGTCGTGCACTCGTCGTAGTGTCCGGCATGTTCGCGATGCGCGTGGTCGCCGTGGAAATAGTCGACGTGGTCGTTGTGCACCACGGACTCGTGTCCGCAGCCGGGCCCGTGGGTGTGGTGCTCGTGCTCCTCGGCCCGGGCGTGAGCAGTGGCGGTCATCGCTTCCTCCTCGGCCGCCCTCGCGGGCATGCGCTTCGTACGGGCAAAGGCGAGCAGGTGACAAGGCACGCTTGCGGTGGTGCAGAAGGTGCCCCCACCGGAGTCCGGTTCCCCCTCCATCTTTCCAGTCCACCACGACCGCCAACCGCAGGTTGACGGCACGACACAACTCCCGAGCTCTCAACGTCGTCGCGCGACCACCCGGCTGAAACCCAGCAGCCGCCCGGCGTCGGCACGAAGCATCTCCGCCTCATCCCGGGGCTCGCCGAAGTCGCGGTCGCACACGTCGTTCCAGCGCAGCCAGTCCGCCCAGCCGCCGGGAATCCGGTCGGCCAGGTCGACGGTGACCTGGCCGGTCTTCTCCCAGTGGGAGCGCCACCAGTCCGGGCTGTGGAAGGAACAGAAGTCCCACTTCCAGTAGGGCGCCAGATGTGCCGGCGGATACGACGGTGGTTCCTCCGCGAGACCGGGGACCACCATGCCGATCGGGCCGCCAAGCTTGACGAATCGCGCGTAGTAGCCGAGATACAGGTCGTCGGTACCGAAGTAGTGGTAGGAGTCGACGCTGACCAGGGCGTCGAAGAAGCCCTCCTCGAACGGAAGCGCACGTGCCTCGGCGTGCACCGGATGCACCCGGCCACGTAGGTCGGCCTCCTCGATGCGGGACCAGTTCTGCGCGGCATCGATCCACAGGTCGGTGGCCCACACCCGTACGCCGAACTCCCGGGCAAGGAAGATCGAGGTGAGCGCCTTGCCGCAGCCCATGTCCAGGACCCGCATGCCGGGTTCGAGCGGCATGACCTCCGTCAAGGCTTCAGCCAGCCATACGGGGTTCGGGCCCATGGCGTTGTCCACCATCCAGCGGGCGGAGTATCGCCCCGACCGGGGGTAGCGCTCGTTCGTCAGCAACCGGGTCAGCTCGTCGTCCTCCACGCCGCGGAGTCTGTCGAGGCCGCACGCGGGAGGCAACCGGATTAAGGTGCCGGGCGAGGTCGGCGCCGTAGTACGTTCGGGCGATGCGTTCGGGACGGCCGGCAGGGGCTACGTCGACTCCGCCGTCAACGACGTCGACTCCGCCGTCAACGACGTGGGCGGCATCAGCCACCTCACCGTTGGCCGCGTCGGCCTCGACGTTCGTCGGGCGCGCTGCCGAGGTCGAGGCGATCGTCGGCGCCCTGCACGGACAGGCGGCGATGGTGCTGGTCGGGGGCGAGGCCGGCGTCGGCAAGTCCCGCCTGGTCCGCGAATGCCTTGCGTCCCCGGCGTTGGGCGGCCGAGTCGTACTGGCCGCTGCCTGCCCGCCGCTGCCGGAGCCGTTCCCGCTGGGGCCGGTGCTGGACGGCGTACGCCGGCTGGTGCCCCCTGACGGCGCGCTGGCGTTGAGCCCGCTGGGCGGCGCGCTGCGTCCGGTCTTCCCCGAGCTCGCGGACCGGCTGCCACCCGCGGTGGACGTACTCACCGACCCGATCGCCACCAGGCACCGGCTCTTCCGCGCGTTCGCCGAACTCCTGGAGTGCCTACGGGTGGACGTGCTGGTGGTGGAGGACGTCCACTGGGCCGACACGGCGACGTGGGAGTGGCTGCTGACGACGTACGCCACCGGCCACACCCGCGTGCCCGTGCTGCTCACCTACCGGCCCGCGGACGTGCCGGCCGGGTCACTGCTGCGCCGGCTGGTCACCAGGCGACCGGCGGGGATGGCGCAGCTACGGATCGACCTGCAGCCCCTCGACGTCGGCGGAACCCGCGACCTGGTGTCGGCGATGTTCGCCACCGAACAGGTGTCGGAGCAGTTCGCGGCGTTCCTGCACGCGCGTACGGACGGGCTGCCGCTCGCCCTGGAGGAATGCCTGCACCTGCTGCGCGACCGCCGCGACATCGTGGAGCGGGGCGGGCAGTGGACGCGCCGGGTGCTCGACCAGCTTCAGGTGCCGCCGACGGTGCGCGACTCCGTACTCGAACGCGTCGAGCGTCAGGCCCCGGAGACCCGCGCGGTGCTCGAGGCGGCCGCGGTCCTGGCCGCCCCTGCCGACGAGCCGACGCTCACCGACGTACCAGGGCTGGACGCCGAGGCCGGCCGGCGTGGTGTCGCCGCCGCGCTGACCTCGGGTCTGCTCCGCGAGGCGGGGCCGGGACGGTTCGTCTTCCGGCACGTGCTCGCCTCGCAGGCCGTGGACGAGGCGATTCCCGTCTCTCGCCGCCGCCACCTGCACCGGCGGGCGGCCGAGCGGCTCCGGCGTCTCGACCCGCCGCCGGTGGCGCGGCTGGCCCGGCACTTCCGGGAGGCCGCGGACCGCGAGGCCTGGACGGAGTACGCGGAGGCGAGCGCCGACCTCGCGCTGAGGTCCGGTGACGACCGGTTCGCCGTCACCGCGCTGCTGGAACTGCTGGCGGCCGGCGACCACCCGGTCGACCGGCGAACCCGGCTGGCCCGCAAACTCGGTGAGGCGGCGCACCTCGGCACCGCCGCGCTCGGCGACCTCGCGGCGCAGGTCGCCGACGCGCTGCGGAACGCGCTCGCAGCGGGCGTCGCGACACCCGCCGCACGTGGCGAGCTTCGGCTGCTGCTCGGCCGGATGCTCCGCGAGATCAGCGAGGAACCCGAGGCGTACGCCGCGATCGAGGCGGCCGTCGACGACCTCGGGCACCGCCCCGACCTCGCGATGCGCGCGATGCTCAACCTGGCCATGCCGCTGGTCCCGGACTGGCCGGCCGCCCGCCACCTGGAATGGCTGGAGCGTGGCACCAAAGCTCTGCCCGCGTCGACCTCCGAAGTCGACCGGCTGTCGTTCGCGGTCAACCGCGCGAGCTGCCTGCTGCTGCTGGGCGAGGAGGCGGGCTGGCAGGCGGCGGCGGAGCTTCCGCGGGAGGCGGCCGACCCGGACAGTCCGTCCGAACGGCTGGTCGTCGCGCGAGGTCTGCTGAACGCCGCCCAGCTCGCGGTGGTGTGGGGACGCTACGACGAGGTACGCCCGCGGCTGGCGTCGGCGCTGGAACACCTGCAGGCCGCGGACTACCAGCGGCTGCGGGCGACCGTCCGCGTCACCGAAGCCTTCCTCGACTGGCACACCGGCGACTGGGGCGACCTCGAAACCACGGCGAACGAGCTGCTCACCTCGGAGACGTCGGTGACGCTGGACCAGCTGCAGGCACGGCAGCTCCTCGGCCTGGTGGCCCTCGCCCGCGGCGAACGCGACACCGCGCGGCGGCACCTCACCGAGGTCACCGAGGAGTACGCCCGGCTCGGGGTGGTCGACCCGTTGGCCATGCCGGCCGCGGCGGCGCTGGCCCGGCTGCACCTGGCCGACGGCGCGGCGGACGACGCGCTGACGGTGCTCGCGCGCGACGTCACGACGATCGAACGCAAGGGCGTGTGGTGGTGGGCGACGGACATCGCACCGGTCGCGGTGGCCGCACTGGTCGCGTCCGGTCAGGTCGACACGGCCGCGGACATGGCCGGCCGGCTCGCCGCCGGTCTGGGTGGCCGAGGAGGACCGGCGCCCGCGGCCGCGCTGACGGTGTGCCGGGCGGTCGTCGCCGAGGCGCGGGGCCGGTTGGGCGAGGCGGCCGCGCTGTTCGCCGACGCGGCCGCGGGATGGCATGCCCTGCCTCGTCCGTACGACGAACTCCTCGCCAGCGAAGGGGAGGGCCGGTGCCTGGTCGCCGCGGGCGAGGAACGCCGGGGTCTCGCGCGGCTGTCGGACGCCGAGCGGGAGCTGCGGTCCCTGGGTGCTCGATGGGACGCCGACCGGGTGGCGCGGCTGCTACGCCACCACGGAGTCGAGGTGGCCCGGACCTGGCGGCGGGGCCCGCGCGGCTACGGTGACCGGCTCTCGCCGCGGGAGCTTGAGGTGGTCGGCCTGGTCGCCCGGGGGCTGACGAACCGGCAGATCGGCGAGACGCTGTTCCTCTCGCCGCGTACGGTCGGCCATCATCTGCGCGCCGCGATGCGCAAGCTGGGCGTGTCCACGCGTACGGCGGCGGCGATCGCCGCGACCGAGGCCGGCCTGCTCGCGGTGGACCGACCGTCCGGGCGGGCGCCGGAACCGGACAACCAATAGGTCATCTGCCCGGTCGCTGAAACTTCAGCCAGACCCGATCGTGTTCGGGTGGGCGGTGACCAGGGTGACGACCAGTACGAGCAGCAGCACGACGACCAGCAGCACGGCGACCTCGACGCGCAGCGCTCGGGCGACCCGGTGAGGCCGGAACAGCCGACGCGGATCGGGCGGCGCGTCACGCCGGGTTCGGATCCGTCCGAGCCCGACGCTCCTTCACCTCCCGCCGATTCACCTCCCGCCGACGAGCGCTTCGAACCCCTGTGACCTCAGCAGACGCGTGACATCACGGCAGACCTGTGAGGTCGCAGGAGACGAGTGACTTCGCACGAAGTCGCTACCCCCCAGGCAGTTGTGCCAACGCAGGAAAGAGGTCATGCCATGGCCGGTCGGGATCTCGACCGTCAGGGTGTTTCCCGCCCCTCCCGAATCCCCCTCCCAGTGTTCTTCGCCGCGCTCTTCCCCGGGCGTTGGCGGCGACAGCGGTTGTCGCGCTCGCGGTGGCCGGATCTCCCGGGCACTCCGGGCCGGTGGCCGCAGCGGCGGCCTCGGCGAACTCCGTACCCACGAAGAACGTACCCACGAAGACCGTCGCCGCGACCAGCGCGAGCGCACCGGTCAAGGCGGCCTCCGGCCCCGCGGCGATCACCCTGATCACCGGCGACCGCGTCCAACTTCGCTCGCTCGGCGGCGGGAAGACCACCGCGGCGGTGGATCCCGCGCGCCGGCCCAACGGTGTCGTGCCGCAGTTCGAGGTCAGCACCCGGGACGGCCGGACGTACGTCGTGCCCTCCGACGTCGGCTCGTTGCTGCAGGCGGACGTCCTCGATCCGGCACTGTTCGACGTGACCGCGCTGGCGAAGCAGGGGTACGACGACGCGGCCAGCCCGTCCCTCCCGCTGATCGTCACGTATCCGAAGAAGACGGCGAAGACCCTGCGTACGAAGGCGATTCCCGGTGAGCGCGACCGTCGCGTGCTCGACAGCGTGGACGGCGTGGCCACGAAGGTCGCCAAGGACGAGGTGACCAAGCTCGGGAACGCGGTGTTCGAGCTGGCCGAGGCCGCACAGAAGTCCGGCCGGCGTACGACCTCGCTGACCGCCGCGCAGGCCGGGCCACTCGCCGGCGTCCGGAAGATCTGGCTGGACGCCCGGGTCCGGGTGGCGCTGGACCAGAGCACCAGGCAGATCCACGCCCCGGCCGCCTGGGACGCCGGCTACACCGGGAAGGGCGTCAAGGTCGCCGTACTCGACACCGGCATCGACACCACCCACCCCGATCTCGCCGGACGCGTCAGTGCCGCGCACAACTTCACCGACGACCCGGACACCAACGACGGGTTCGGGCACGGTACGCACGTCGCGTCGATCGTCGGCGGGTCCGGTGCGGCCTCCGACGGTGCTCGCAAGGGCGTCGCGTACGGCGCGGACCTGCTCAACGGCAAGGTGCTGAACTCCGAAGGCAACGGCGCCCTCTCCTGGGTGATCGCCGGGATGGAGTGGGCCGCAGGTGACGAGCACGCGGACATTGTGAACATGAGCCTGGGTTCGGACCCGACGGAGTTCGGCAGCAGCCTGGTGACGGCGGCGGTGGACCGGCTCAGTAACGAGGACGGGACGCTGTTTGTGGTCGCGGCAGGCAACCGCGGGTGCGACGGCTGCGTGCTCTCACCCGGCGACGCGCCGAGCGCCCTGACGGTGGGCGCGGTGGACCGCCAGGACCGGCTCGCCGACTTCTCCAGCCGTGGTCCCGGACCGGTCAACCTGGCGCTCAAGCCCGACATCACCGCACCCGGCGTGGGGATCTGGGCCGCACGGGCCAAGGACGGCAAGCTCGGCGGGTCCGGCCCGTACCTCCAGCTGTCCGGCACCTCCATGGCCTCCCCGCATGTGGCGGGTGCCGCGGCCCTGCTGTCCCAGGCCCGCCCCGACATGACCTGGCAGGAACTCAAGGCAGCACTGATGTCCACCGCGGTGCCCACTCCGGGGCTGCGGGAGTACGAACAGGGGGCGGGCCGGGTCGACGTCGGACGTGTGCTGAAGAGCCCGGTGCTCGCCGAGCAGGGTTCGCTGGACTTCGGAATCATCACCCTGAAGGCGGCCGGTGGAACCGAGCCCGTCGCGCGGAAGCTGGCCTACCGCAACGTCTCCGAACAGCCGGTGACGCTGGACCTGCACTCCCAGCTTCGTGACCAGGATGGGGCCGAGGTCGACTACGCGTCTGTGGAACCGTCCCAGCTGACCGTCGCACCCGGCACGGTCGGCACGGCCACGGTCACCCTCGACCCGGGGACCGCCAAGGTCGGCAAGTACACAGGAACGGTGGTCGCGGACTCACCGCAGGTGCCGTCCCTGCACACCCCGATCGGGTTCGTGGGCAAGCCGCAACTGTTCGACCTCCGGCTGCGGGGCATCGCGCGCGACGGCCGTCCCTCGAGGCCGGGGATCGGTGGCGCGGTGGCGGACGGGTCGCTCGGCTCACCGGTCGTCGACGTCCAGACCGGCGCGTCGAGGTGGGACTACTGCGCGAGTCAGGATCCGAAGCAGGAGCTGTGCCTTCGGGTACACGTCGGCACCTACTCGGTGCTGGCCTACATCGACACCCGCCCGGCCGGCGAACCGGCCGACGCGAGCTTCCCGATCGCACCCGTGAGCACTGCCCTGGTGGGCGACCCGGAGCTTCGGATCTCCGGCAACACCACGTTGACACTCGACGCCCGGAAGGCGGTCGAGGTGAAGGTCAGCACTCCGGCCAACCCGGAGGCCAGGGCGAATCCCGGAGGCGCCGTCGAACTCAAGTGGAGCCGTGTCGCCGCTGACGGCACGGTGGTCAGTGACGCTGTCGTGAACAATCCCGGAGCCCAGGCCGAGGAGCGGTTCTTCGTTCAGCCCATGGACGGGGTATCGGCCGGTTCGTTCGAGGCGACCTCGCGGATGCGACTGGAGGCGCCGAACGTCACGATGTCCGTTCCGGGTGCCAAGGACGTGAAGCTGGATCCGCAGTACTACCGGATGGACTGGTTCAGCAACCACAGTTGGGAGTTCCCGGTCCTGAAGGGCGCCGCCACCATACCGGTCGTCGACGCGGGGGAGGGGCGTCCGGCGGACCTCGCCGGCCTTGACCTGAAGGGTGCCGTCGCGCTCGTCCGCCGTACCGACGACGTGCCGGTGGCAGTTCAGTCGAACGCGGCAGCAGACGCGGGAGCACGCCTGGTCGCGATCTACAACGACGACCCGGGATCGAACTCCAACCCCGGCGGGAGTGCGGACCTTCAGCTCAAGGTGCCGACCGTTCACCTGACCGGTACCGAGGGCGGCACCTTGCTCGCTCTGCTCGGCAAGGGCAGGTTGACAGTGCGGGCCGGTGGAAACATGGCCAGTCCGTACGTCTACGACCTGGTATTCGCCGAAGGAAACCGCGTCCCCGGCAAGCTCGACTATCGGGTGGCTCCGAAGGACCTGGTCCGTGTCGACGAGAACCTGCACAGTCTGGCGACCGAGAACATCAGCTACAGCGAGGGCTCGTTCGCATTTGGGCCGACGGACACGTCGTCGTTGACCTTCATGCGCCCGGTCTTCGGCGCACCGCGCTCGCGGGTCGTCTACCACGTGTCGGACCCGCAGACGACGTGGGCCTACACCATGGCGACCCCGGAGCGGCCGTACCAACGAGGAGAAACAGATCCCCCGGCGCGACTGGAGCTGGATACGCCGCTGACGAAGTACGCGCGAGGTGAACACGTCACCCAGTCGTGGCTCGGCGCGCCCGTCGTTCCCGGCCTGAACGGCAGGTTCCCGGTCCGGCGAGACCAGGACCGGCTGATACTCGGGGCGCCGTTCCCGAACGTCTTCCAGGGTGTCGGGTTGGTGGACGCAGACCAGCACTTCTCCGTGGCGTACACCGTCCCGGGTCAGGACGGGATCGACACGAGGGTCCGGCTGTCGCAGGGCGACCAGGTGCTGTGGGAGACGGCGTACGCGCCTGGCGGACTGTTCGGCTACGTGGACCTGCCCACCGGATCGGCGGACACCTACCGGATGTCGTTCGAGGTGGCCAACCGGGCGCCGTGGGCGCAGTTGTCCACTCGTAGCCGCTCGGAGTGGACGTTCCGTTCGGGTCGTACGGACTCCGCGCAGCCGGTGCCGCTGCTGACGCTCGGGTACGACGTCGGGGTCGACCTGCGCAACGAACTGAGGGCGCCGGTGCGCGGTGCGCACGAGGTGGAGGTGACCGTCGGACACCAGGCGGGAGTGGACATTCCCGTGAACAGGTTGACGTTCGAGGCCTCCTACGACGACGGCGGCCGGTGGCGGCACCTGCGCACCGTCCGCCACGGCGACGGCCGCTACACGGCGGACCTGCCGGCGAGCGCCCCGGCGAAGGCCCGGTTCGTGTCGTTCCGGGTGCACGCGCAGGACGCGAACGGCAACCAGCTCACCCAGGAGATCACCCGTGCGGTAGCGCTCCCACACGGCAGGTGAGATCGATCCCAGTCAGGTCGGAGGCGTGCCAGGCCACAGCCAGTGGTCGGGGCGCGCCTTCGCGAAGTGTGCCCGTGACGGCTGCTGATCACATACGCTCCCCGTGGGAAGGGTGGGTCGCCACCCGAGGAACCGGGGGGTTCGAGTGGTCGGTGAGGCGCAGCCGCGCGTGTTCGTCTTCCTTCAGCACGGGCTGTCGATTCCGTCATGGCGTCGTTCGAAGGACGACGCGCAGCTGAACAGCCCGACGCCCTACGGCTATGGCGCAGCCGGCGCGGTCGTCGACCTGACCTGGTCGGAGGACGCCGACGAAGGGCGCGTCTCCCGTTTCGTCCGCCTCGGTTCCCGGCGCGTCCTGGGGTTCGATTTCGTGCACGCCTGGCGCAACCGCCGTGGACTCTCGCGCGCCGAGGTCGTGTGGACGCACACGGAGCGGGAGTCGCTCGCGGCGCTGATGCTGCTGCGCCTGCTGCGCAATCGATCCACGCGGGTCATCGCGCAGACGGTCTGGCTCTGGGACAACTGGCAGACCATCCGAGGCTTCCGCCGTCGCCTCTACCTCAGTCTGTTGCGGGATGCCGCGGTGGAGGTGACGCTCAGTACGCTCAACCGTGACGCGGCGCGGGCGGCCAGGGGAACCGACGAGGTGCTCTGTCTGCCGTTCGGAGCCGCCGTCAACGAGTCCACGCTGGAAAGGGCCCTTCGGACGGTCGCGCCCGGTGCCGGTGGCGGGGTTCTCGCGATGGGAAGGGATCGGCACCGGGACTGGTCCACCCTCCATGCGGCGGCACGGTTGCTGCCTGACATCGACTTCTGGGTGGCGACAGTGGATGCGGCGTACCCGACCCACGACGCGCCCCCGAACGTTCGCATCGAGCCGATCGGGTCCCTCGATGAGGTGTACCGTGCCTACGCCGAGGCGGCCGTCGTCGTGATCCCCCTCGTGCCCAATCTGCACGCGTCGGGGTGCACGGTGGCGCTGGAGACTCAGCATGTCGGCTCCTCGTTGGTCACGACCGATGTCGGCGGCCTGGGGCTCTACCTCGTCGGAAGCCGGGTGGCGCAGTACGAGACGGGAAACGCGGCCGCGCTCGCCGACGCGATCCTCGCGGAGTACGACCGCGCCGCGGACGGCCCCGATCCGGACGGGCTGAAGCAGATACGCGCTCAGGGCCTCACGTCCGACGACTACGTCGCCCGCTACGTGATCCTCACCCGAGCGCTCCTCGCCGGCGCACCGCTCCCGTATGAGGTCGAGGCGACCGTGTCCGTCCGCGACATCCTCACACCTTGAGACGCGAGCGCCGGACGTTCGGCCCGCGGGGTCATTCCGGCGCGAGCCCTACCCGTCGCTAAGTCTGCTTGTGCAACAGCCCGGTGATGCCGGCAAGCAGCACGGCGGTGAACATCCAGGCGGCCAGTCGCAGGAAGAAGAACAGCAGCGGCATCCAGCCGTTGTCGGGCGGGTCCCACGAAGGGTCCTCCGCGACGCCGGGAAATGTCGAGCTCAGCGCGAAGGCCAGGGGGTCCAGGCAGGCGACCTTCCATGCAGGTGTGCACTGGGCGTTCGTCACGTGGCCGGTCGTCGAGGTCTCATGGTGACCTGCGGGATCAGTCGGGATCGCTACCGCGGTGGGTTGCGTGGTGAACGTGTCTCTCCAGAAGTAGGCCATCGTGAACGACAGGCAGAAGATGACCGCCAGCCAGGCAAGGGCCACGCCCGGGTAGTAGCCGTGGCCGGTCGTCAACCGGTAGGCCTGGCGAGAGAGCTTCGCCGACAACCTGGCGTTCCGGGTCGAGTTCACCGCGGACCTGTAACGCATCCAGCGCGCGTCGGTCGGTTGGCCGTTCCGCGCGTAGACGTCCGCGAGTTCCTGCCACGGTTGGGCCGCGGACTGCTGGCTCAGCCAGGCGGCCGCCGCACTTCGGTCGTCCCGGATCACGCCGTGGACGTCGCCCAGTCGCCACCCGGTGATGTCGCCGAGCTTCGGAAGGGAATCCCGGCTCGCGCCCACGACGAGACTGGTGATCCTCGCCGCCGCGAAGTTGACTCGGCCGGCCGCGGTGAACCGGCCGGTGAGCAGTACGGTGTTGTTCGCCTGAAGTCCCTCGCCGACCAGGCTGTCGCCGTTCCGGTCGGCGCCCTTCAGTGACGCGTCGCTGAAGTCGAGATACCCACCGATGCGAGCCCTTGGGAGCCGGATGACTCCCGTCGCTGAGAAGCCGTCCCCCAGCGCAAGGGTGTTGTCCGCCAGTAACCCGTCGGCAGCGAGGCTGTTTCCTCGAATGTCGCAGCCATCCAGAGTCGTCCCACTGAAGTCGAGCTTGCCACCGACATGCGCACCGGCGATCATGATTCCGCCGACGGAAGTCAGCGCATTGCGCACGAGGACGTTGTTCTTCGCCTGCAGCCCGTTGGCCCGCAGGCTGTGGCCCTCGGAATCTGCTCCCCTCAGGGCGGCGTCGTCGAGGTTTATCTGGCCGCCGACGTATGCCCCTCGCAGTCGGATCGCGCCTGCCGCGGTGAATCCCTTGTCAAGGTGAAGATCATGGCTCACATCCAGTCCGTCACCAGCCAGGCATCTTCCTTCTCGGTCGATACCTTGCAGGTGCGTTCCGCTCAGGATGAGTTCGCGGAGTTTGCCGTAGCTGAGCTTGAGTGATCCGGTGACTCGGCAACAGAGCAGTCGTAGCGGGAAGGTGACCGTGGCGAAGTCCAGATCGAGTTCGCCGACGATGATCGCACCGCGGACCGTGAGCCCGCGTGGATCCGCTCGTGAACCGAGCTCGGGGTCGAGGAGGACCTGCCGAAGTTGAGAGGAGGAAACGGTGAGCTCCGGCGGAGGCGGTCCTCCGTCGAACGGATTCCATGCGGGCAGGTGCTCGCCGAGGGCGAGGGGAGCGCCGCTCCTGATGCACGCCTGCAGCCGGTCGATCGAAACCCCGCTGGGGCTCTCACCCGAAACCTCCGGCGACGAGCCCTCCAGGTTGTCCGCCCTCATGACGTCGGTCTCCGCGTCGTTGGGCTGATCCTTCGAGGAGGTGTGCACCTCGGGAGCCAGCCCAGTCCTGCTGTGCCTGGGCCGCAGAGGCGTCGATGGCGCTGCAAACCTGCAGTCAGCGTGAGCGGGCGAGTGCACCCTGTCAACCGCACCGACGACGGTCGGACCGACAGCTCAGAGGCGGTGCCGGACCCAGACGTTCGGTTCGACGTAGACGGCGTAGTCGGTCCGGACGTACGGCGATCTCCAGCGCACTCACGGTGTCGGGCTTCGTGCCGTCACGGTGATCGCGGAAGGCCCAGGTCAGCACGCGGTCCCAGCCGCCGGCCGGCAGCGTGCCGCGGCGGTCGGTGTGGAGGGCGAACGGCGCCGCGAACGCCCGCGCCACCATCTCGTCGCCCTCGGTGGCGACGAGGCACAGGTGCGGGAACGTGGACGGTACGTGGTGGAACAGGGCGGCGGCGATCTCGTCGTGCCCCATGAACTCCGGCCAGCTGCCGACGCCGGTTGGAAGGCTGCCTGGCCCGTGGGCTCACGGACCAGGCAGCCGGCAGGTCAGGCCGGGACCGCTGCGGCGACCGGGGTGCACATGCGACGCATCCACCGGTGCGTGTGCGGCGTGGCCAGGCTGGGGGAGTGCGCGTCCGCCTCCGCCGTCCTCGGTGTCGCCGAGACGGACGTGATCCGAGCGGACTGGGGACGTGCGGCCGACCGGGGCCGGGTCGACGCGCCGTGCACCGCCGTGGTGCGTGCCGACGTCGTGCGTGCCGACACCGCGGGGATCTGCGCGGGTGCCATCCGGCAGTTCTGCCGCAGGTGCACGGGTACGTCGTGCGTGCGGGGCCTGGGGATGTTGCGGCGTACGGCCGTGGAGCCGACGGGACGTGTGGTCTCGCGCTCCGGGCGCGATCCGCGAGCGTGCACGTCGGCCTGGGCGACGGCCGGCCGGCGACGGCGCAGCCGCAGCGCGGTGGTGAGCGTGGCGGTCCCGCCGAGCAGCCCCGCACTGTTGACGGCGAGCAGCGCGGCGTCCACCTGGAACGCGCCGTACGCGAACCAGACCACGTTCCCGATCAGCGAGGCGGTGAGGAAGGCGACGGAAACCTCGTCCGCGCTGCCGGCTCGGCGCAGCTTGCGGGTCTGGTCGAACAGGGCACATGCCTGTGCCAGGCCGATCGAGGTGGCCACGGCGCTCAGGATGGTAACGATCATCGGCATTGCTTTCTCGTCGTCGGGCGGCGGCCTGCGTGGGGCGATGTGTCCGATGCGCGCGGTTCTGCGCGGCTGTTACTCGGATCGTCCCGGGCCACCGGCTGGCGATGGACTACGTACTGGGGTCGAAAGTCCCTGGTGCGGTGGGGCTCTCTTCGTGCACAACCTCAGGAAAGCGCGCGGCGGTGCTCGGGTGAATCACGAGTTCGCGCCAAATGAGTGAGGGCGGAACGGCCGGGAGGGCGGCCAGGTGTGCATCCGCCTCACGTGTTCGGGTGAGGCGAAGCCGTTCGGGGCCGACGCAAGGTCCGCGTCGTACGTCTATGTCAAGACGAGGTTGCGGAGGTGTAACCGCGCGGACCACCCGCGTTCGTACGGGAATGTCCGGATCGGCGCCGCATCCCCAACGGCCGACGTCACCGCCGGCTCAGAACCTCCCGGGTCAGCTGCACCCGCGAGTTGACGCCGAGCTTGCCGAAGATCGACCGCAGGTGCGTGCCGATGGTGTTCGGTGACAGACACAGGGTCTGCGCGACGTCACGGTTCGTACGGCCTTCCGCCACCAGGGAAGCCACCCGGCGCTCGGTGTCGGTGAGCGCGTCCCACCCGGTGCTGGGCCGGCGCGTCGTCGCCATCCAGCGGCGCCGCCGCGCACCGGTCGACTGCAGGCGGCGCTGGACCCGGCGCGCCTCGCCGGTCGCGCCGAGGGCGACGTAGGCGTCCCATGCCCGATCGAGTTCCGCCACCCCAGGATCGCGGCGGCCGTGCGCGACGAGCGCCCGGCCGTGATCCTCAGCGGCCGAGGCGCGGCTGAGGAGCCGCGGGCTGTCCCGCAGGACGGCGACGGCCTCACCGAGCAGGTCCACGTCGTCGTCGAGCAGCGCCCGGGCGTGCAGGGCGCCCCCGGCGGCGGTGGCGACGCCGGGGTTGCGGTCGGCGTACTGCTGGGCGAGCAGGGTTGCCCGGCGGGCGAGTGCGGTGTCCTTGCCGCGTAGTGCCACCCGGACGACGGTCGGAAGATCGGCGTAGCCCGCGCCGGTGTGCCGGGCCAGCGCGGCCGGTGAGTCCGCCGCGCCGCCGAGGAGCCGGGCCGCGCCCTCCGCGTCCCCGCCGGCGTCCAGCCACAACGCGTGCGCCAGCGTCGCCTGGGCCGAGGCGAGCCGGACCTCCGACCTCGTCCACCGGGTGGCCTGGGTCATGTGCTCCCCGGCCTGCCGCAGATCGCCACGCAGCAAGGCGATCCGGGCCAGCAGGGCGTACGCCTGGACGCGGTAGCCGTACTCCTGCAGATCCTCTGCCAGCCGTACGATCGTGCGCGCGCCGGCCTCCGCCTCCTCCAGCCGGCCGGCGGCCAGGTCGATCGCCGCCTCCCACCAGCCGAACGCGGGTACCTCCCACGTCCCGCCGTGTTCCTCGGCCTCCTGGCGGGACCGGGTGAGACCGTCCCGCGCCTCGTCGTACCGGTCGAGCAGGGCCAGCGCCTGCAGCTCGGCGGCCTGAGCCGGCCCGCCGTGAACCGCGCGTACCTGCTGGAAGAAGTCCAGCGCGTCGGCGTACCGGCCGTCGGTGGCGGCGGCGTGCCCCAGCGCGCGGAGGGCGGTCGTACGCGCGTCGGTGTCGCCCACCTCGTCGGCGTCGGCGAGCGCCGCGTGGCCCGCGTTCACGGCCGCGTCGGGGTCGTCGGACCGGGCCAGCGCCAGCGCGCGCTGCGCGAGCAGCAGAGCACGTACCTGAGGGGAGATCCCGTCCAGCTCCAGCGCCTGGCTGACCCGGGCGAGCAGCCGCTCGTCCAGGCCGAGATCCCACAGCGGGCGGGCGAGCCGGGAATGGATGCGGGCGGCGGTCTCGGGGTCCGGGGACGAGCGCAGTAGTTCGTCCGCGGTGAAGATGGCGTCCTGCACCCTGCGCGCTCGGACGAAGATGTCAACCACCTCTTGCCCCACGTCGAGCCGGAGCGGGTCGCGGCGCGGCAACAGGTTGTACGCATGGGTGATCAGGCTCACCGCCGTGTGCGGCGACTGCGGCGCGATCTCGGCGGCCGCGCTGCGCAGGATGTCCGACGCGTCCCGGTCGCCGGCAGGTGCGCCCGCCATCAGGTGGTGCGCGGCGTCCACGGCGGTCCGGCCGGTGGCGAGCAGGTGCTCGGCCGCGGCACGATGCAGCACCCGCCGGGCGGTCGGCGTCAGATCCTCGTAGGCCGCTTCCCGGATCAAGTCGTGCCGGAAGGCCACGTGCAGCCCGGTGTCGACCAGCATGCCCTCGGCAAGGGCACCGTGAAGGCTGGGCAGAAGATCGGAGACGGGTACGCGCCGCAGTGCGGCCGCGTCGTCGATGGAGAACGTGCCACCCAGAACCGAGCCGGCCTGGAGCAGGCTCCACACGTCCTTGTCGGGTCCGGAAAGTCGCCTGCGCAGGGCGGTGCGAAGTTTGGTGGGTACGCCGGGACCGGACGCCGTGACGTCACCACCCTCGACCATCTCCTCGCTGAGCACACCGTCGAGCAACTCCGTTACCAGGAACGGGTTTCCGGCCGTACCTTCCAGCAGCCGGGTCAACCGCGGGCCTGGCTCGGTGCCCAGCCGGTCGGTCGCCAGTTCCCTCATCGCGGCCGAGCTCAACGGCTGCAGGGTGATCTGGTGGACGGGCATGTCGCGCGGTATCACCTGGGAGAGCTCGGTGCTGGTCGCCGGCGTGTCCCGGGCGGTGAGCAGCCACACGATCGGCGAGGCGGCCAGCCGGGGAGGAAGCAACCGCAGTGCGAACAACGTCAGCGGATCCGCCCACTGCGCGTCGTCCAGCGCGATGAGGATCGGGGTGCGCTGGGAGCGTTCCTCCAGCGGCGCGGCGATCCGGTCCACCAACCACAGCCGCTGGTCCAGCAGCGGGCCCACCGCGGCGAGGTCGCCCTCGGACAGCAGTGGCGGACGGCCGCCCCGCAGCGCGAGCAGCAGCGGGGCCATCGGCGAGATCCGGTCGAGTTCCTCGGCCTTGCCCACGCAGGCGGTGAAGCCGTCGCGTTCGGCCTGGGCGCGCACGCTCTCCAGCAGGGCGGTCTTCCCGAGCCCCGCCTCACCGCTGACGACCAGCACCGTGGATCGGCCCGTCGTCGCCGTCTCCTCGAGCACCCGCAGCGTCGTCTCCACCTCGGCCGATCGTCCCCGAAGGAGCGTCTGCGTCACGGTCGGCTCCTTCGACTGATCTCGTGCTCGCGGGTGCTGTGACCCTCAGCGTCGCACGCTTCCCGGCGCCCCGCGATCCGCCCGGCCGCACCCGAGGGTCGTTCGCACTGCTACGGCCACCTCAGCGTGGCCGACACCCCCGTCTCCGCGTACGTCTTCTTCTCGTTTGCACCGGTTCGTCTGGACCCGCTCACACCTCGGCTGTGGTGGCCGATTCGAACGGGTTGTTGCGTACGGCCTCGTCGGCGAAGTGACACGCGACCCGGTGGCCTGGGGCAACCTGCTCCAGCGGAGGCTCCTCCGTACGGCAGCGCTCCCGGGCCAGCGGGCACCGGGTGTGGAAGCGGCACCCGGACGGAGGGTCCAGCGAGCTCGGGACCTCACCACCCACCACGGCGTCGCCGTGCTTGCGGCTGAGCGCCGGGTCGGGGACGGGGACGGCGGAGAAGAGGCCCTGCGTGTAGGGGTGGTGCGGTCGCGCGTAGAGCGAGTCGCGCTCGGCGATCTCCACGATCTTTCCGAGATACATCACCGCCACCCGGTCGCTCATCTGCCCGACGACGGCGAGGTCGTGCGCGATGAACAGGTAGGACAGGCCCAGCCGGTCCTGCAGATCGGTGAGCAGCTGGAGGATCTGTGCCTGGATCGACACGTCGAGGGCGGACACCGGCTCGTCCAGGACGAGGAAGGACGGCTCGGCCGCGAGCGCCCGGGCGATCCCGATCCGCTGACACTGCCCACCACTGAACTCGTGCGGGAAGCGCGAGACGGCGTCCGTGGGAAGGCCCACCAGGTCGAGCAGCTCCTCCACCCGTTCACGTTGGCGTTGTTTCGGCACCAGGTGGTGCACGAGCAGGGGTTCACGAAGCAGTTGGCCCACCGTGTGCCTGGGGTTGAGGGAGCCGACGGGATCCTGGAAGACGATCTGCATCCGCCGGCGGAGTCCGCTCAGCTCCCGGCGGCTGAGAGCTGTCAGCTCCCGTCCTTCGAACCGGACCGAACCCTCGGTCGGACGTTCGAGGAGCAGCACCGAACGGCCGGTGGTGCTCTTGCCACAACCACTCTCGCCGACCAGGCCGAGCGTCTGGTGCGTGCCGAGGGAGAGGTCGACTCCGTCGACCGCATGGACGGTTTCCCGCCGTCGGATCACCGTGCCCGCGCCGCGGACCTGGTAGTGGACCACCAGGCCCTCCACTTCCAGCAGCGGATCCTGCGCGGTGTGCACCGGCGGCGCTGCTGTCGATGGTGTCGTGGGTGTCGTGGGTGTCGGCGTCATCACGCGACCTCCGTTGCGTCGGTGACCGGGTGCCAGCACGCGATCGAGTGACCCGGCCGGAGGTCGTCCAGGGGAGGAGTCTGCGTACGACAGGTATCGGTGGCCCGCTCACAACGCGGGGCGAACGGGCACGCGTCGACGCGCTCGGTCACGCGGGGAGGCAGGCCGGGAATGGCGTGGAACTTCCGGGTCCTGGTCGCCGTCAGCCTCGGCACGCATCGCAGCAGCCCCAGCGTGTAGGGGTGAGCGGGGTGGGCGAACAGGTCGGTGACGGTGGCCGTCTCCATGACCCTGCCCGCATACATCACGACCACCCGGTCGCAGTGCCCGGCGACGATGCCGAGGTTGTGCGTGATGAGGATCGCGCCGACGTTCGACTCCGCGACCAGATCGTCGAACAGCTTGAGGATCTGCGCCTGGATGGTGACATCCAGCGCGGTGGTCGGCTCGTCCGCGATGAGCAAGCGTGGCTTGCATGCCATCGCCAGCGCGATCATCACCCGTTGCAGTTGGCCTCCACTCAGGCGATGAGGGTACTCCCGCATGCGGGTCGCGGGATCGGGAATCCCCACCGACCGAAGGAGCTCCACCGTTCGGTCGCGTCGTTCGGCTCCGGCCAGGCCGAGATGCAGTGACAGCACCTCGTCGAAGTGGTCCTCCACGGTGAGTACGGGATTGAGGGACGTCATCGGGTTCTGCGGGATCATGCCGATCTGCCGGCCGCGGATGTGCCGCATCCGGTGCTCGGGCTGGGCCAGCAGACTCTCGCCCTCGAACACGATGTCGCCTCCGGTGATCCGGCCGGGCGAGGGCACCATCCGCAGGACGGACTGCGCGGTGACGCTCTTGCCGGAGCCGCTCTCACCCACGACGCCGAGCCGCTCGCCGGCGCCCACCCGTAGGTCCAGTCCCTGCACGGCGTAGATGGTGCTGCGTTCCAGCTGGAAGGAGACCTGGAGGTCCCTGACCTCCAGCAGTGGCCGGCCGTCGAGGTGCTGTGGTTGCTGGTCGTCGCTCATGTCCACCTACCGCGAGGTCGGGTCGAGGGCGTCGCGCAGACCGTCCCCGGCGAAGCTGAACGTCAGGGTCGCGAGCGCGATGCAGACGATGGGCAGCAGGGCGACGGTGAGGCTGATGGTGAGGTACTGCTGGCCGTCGTTGATCATCTTTCCCCAGTCCGCGGTCGGGTCCTGCACCCCGAGTCCGAGGAAGCTGAACCCGGCAGCGGCGAAGATGGTGGCCGGAATCTGCTGGACGAAGAAGACGATCAGGGGCCCGACCGCGCTCGGCAGCACGTGCACGGTGATGATCCGCCACGTCGGCACACCCATGGCCCGGGCGGCGACCACGAAGTCACGATCTCGCAGTGCGATGTACTGCGCGCGGGCGAGCCGGGCGAACCCGACCCACGCCGTCACCCCGAGAAAGAGCAGCAGCTTCAGCACGCCGGATCCGAACAGCGCGATCAGCAACAGGGCCAGCAGAATCTGCGGCACCATCGTGAAGATCTCGAAGGCCCGCAGGGTGATGGCGTCGACGAGGCCGCCGAACCACCCGCTCGCGATCCCGATCGGGATGCCGATCAGCGCACCGACGAGCGGCGCGCCGACGGCGATGGTCATCGAGGTCTGCGCGCCGTAGATCGCCCGGCTCAGCAGATCCCTGCCCAACTCGTCGGTGCCCAGCAGGTGGTGCAGGCTCGGGCCGACCAGGGACTGGCTGAGGTCCTGGGCCGCATAGCCGTACGGAGCGATGAGTGGCGCCAGCGCGGCGACCAGCACGATGATCACGGCGATGACCCCGCTGACGAGCGCGAGCCGGTTGCGCCGGTAGCGGTACCACGCCGCGTGCCAGAATCCGGACTTCGAGCCCCGTGCGGGCGAACGTTCCGCTGCCATGGTCATCGGGACAGTCCCTCCAGTCGCACCCGGGGATCGACGAGTGTGTAGGCGACGTCGCTCAGGATGTAGCAGGTCCCCCACAGGACCGCGACGATGAGGACGAGAGCGAGGATCAGCGGGTAGTCACGATGCAGGCTGGCGGTGGTGAAGTAGCTCCCGAGCCCGGGAAGGGCGAAGGTCGCCTCGATGAAGATCGACCCGGTGAGGATGTTCGGGATGTTCGGGCCCATGATCGTGATCAGCGGAATGAGCGCGGTACGCAGGATGTAGCGCACCGTGAGCCGCCGTTCGGACAGGCCGCGTGCCCTTCCCATGCGTACGTAGTCGGCGTAGGTCACCTCGAGGGTGCTGGCCCTGGTGTATCTGGCCATCAGCGCCATCGGATACAGCGAGAAGGCGACGACGGGCAGGATGAGGTCCTGCGGCTGGCCCCACCCGCCGACGGGCAACCACCCGAGCTTGACCGAGAACAGCGAGATGAGCAGGAATCCCACGACGTAGTTGGGCAATGCCACGCCGACGGTCGACACCGCGGAGGTGAGCAGCCAGTCCAGCCAGGTGTTGTGCCGCAGCGCCGCGGCACAACCCATCACCAGTCCGCCTACGTAGGACACGAGAATCGTGAGACCGCCGATGGCGAGCGTGATCGGCCACGCCCTGGCGATCAGGCCGGTCACCGTCATCGTCGGTTGCTCGAACGGGATGCCCAGGTCGCCGTGCAGCAGGGCCCACAGCCAGTTGAGGTACTGCCGCCAGATCGGCTGGTCCAGTCCGTACTTGCGCATGACGTTCGCCATCGCGGGGCCCGGCAGGGGCTGCTGGGTCTGGTCGAACGGTCCGCCGGGTACGGCGTGCATGAGTCCGAAGATGAGCATGGTCATGACGAACATGACCAGTAGCAGGGTCAGGAACCTTCGGGCGAGATAGGCAACCAAGGCCGCACCACCTTCCGCGGTTGATGCGACGGGTCAGGAGATGCCGTTCGGCTTGGGGCGGGGCCACTTCTGCTTGTTCTGTGCGACGTAGAGCCCCTGGAGGGAGTCGCTGGTCGCGCCGAACCCGGGCCACTGGATGCCGTCGTAGCCGTTCTTGTTCTTCGACAGAGCCTTGCCCTGCATGTAAGGGGCGTAGTAGTAGCCGTAGAGGAGGTGGAAGACGAAGACGCCCGGCGCCTCCCTGGTCAGCTGTACCTGCGCCTCGGTGTAGATCTCCTGGCGTGCCTGCGGCTTGCTCTCGGCCGCGCCCTTCGCCAGGAGCTTGTCGTACTGCGCGTTGTTCCAGTTGTGCCGGCCGTCGCTCTTGTAGACGCTGAGCATGTTCGACGCGTCGAAGTAGTCCATGCCGTAGGAGACGAAGCCCATCTGGATCTCGGTCGGCTTCTTGTTCATCCGCGCGTAGAAGGTCGTCTTGTCCAGTTGCTGGAGCTGGATGTTGATGCCGAGCACGGAGTTCCACGTGTGGGTCAGCGCCTGCACGACCGCCTCGGTGTTGGAGACCGCGTTCGCCCACCAGTAGAACTTCACCGGGGGGAAGCCCTTGCCGTTGGGGTACCCCGCCTGTGCAAGCAGGGACTTCGCCTTCGCGGGGTCGTAGTTGGTGTAGGGCTTCAGCGGATCCTCGACGGCGAACGGGTAGCCCGGTGTGAGGTAGCCGTACGCCGGAGTGGCGAGTGGCGCGAGCAGGCTCTTGATCAGGGACTCCCGGTCGACGCTGTGTGCCAGCGCCTGGCGCACCTTCACGTTGTCGAACGGCGCCTTCTTCGTGTCGAAGAAGGTGTACCAGATCTCGAAGTCGTTCGGGTTCTTGTAGAGGTGGAGAGCCTTCGTCTTCGGGTTCTTGGCCGCGATCTTCAGGTCCAGCGGAGTCACGCTCAGCTGGTCCACCTGCCCGGTCTGGAAGCGCGGGAGCATGTCACCGCCGGCGTAGATCTTCCCCACCAGGGTGTCGATCGGCGGTTTGAACGGGCCGGTGTACTTCTTGTTCGGTCCGAGGACGACCTGGGCTGTCGGGTCGAACTTCGTGAGGGTGTACGGACCACAGGTGACGCAGGTCGCCGGGTTGATGTTGTAGCTGCCCGAACCGTACTTGTGCAGTGCCGCGGCCGACAGTGGCGTGGTGTAGAGGCAGGCGGACGGGATGTAGGCGACGGGTCCTTCGGTCTCGATGACGAGGGTGTACTTGTCCTTGCCCTGCTTCACACCGATCGAGCTGGTCGGGACCTTGCCCGCGACCGCGTCGGTGTAGTTCTTGATAACGCCGGACCAGAACCAGCTGAAGTCCCAGGCGTGCTTGGGATCGGCGGAGTATCGCAGCGTCTCGACGTAGTCCGCGGCGGTGAGCTCCTTGCCGTCGGACCACATGATCCCCTTGCGGAGATGGAACGTCCAGCTGTTCTTGTCGGCGGACTGTTCCCAGCCGCCGGCCGCGCCAGGCACGATCTGGTAGTTCTGGTTCAGCCGTACGAGGGGGATGTTGAACTGGTCGGCCAGCGGGGCGCGGGAGTAGACGTTCTCGTAGAAGTCGAGGGCCTTGTAGCTGGCGCCGGTGGAGTCGAACGGCAGCACGTAGTACTGGTCGCCGGCCGACGCGGCGCCGGCGGGCAGCTTGAGGCCGAGCGCGTTCTTGGTGCCGGCGCCGCTGCTGGTGTCCTGGGACTTGCCGCAGGCCGCGAGGCTCAGGGCCGATGCCCCGACCAGGAAACCTCTGCGGGTCAGGTGTGGAAGGCGGGCGGGCTGGCCGCTCGAAAGATCGCTCATTGCCGGGTACCTCCATCGTTTCTGTGGACTCGATGCCACCGGTTGCCGGCGTCAGGTCCGCGAGCAGTCACCTCTACCCCCGATTCACCACCCGGCTGGTGCCGGAGGTGGATGAGCACCCCGTGTTGCTCCGTTGCTAGGTGGGGCCCTCCTCCCCATCCGCGCCTTTGTCGCCGCTGTGGTGTGGCAACAGATGCAGGTCGATCATCTGCTGGATATTGCCTGGGTCACGTGTTCGTAACAGGCGCACTATTGAGCGATGACCGTCCAGGAGTCGTTCTGCTGGTGGTTTCCGGACGAGCGCCCGCCGGTAACCGAACTCCCAGAAGAAGTTGTGGAGGATGGTCCCCATCGTGACCAGGAACTGGTTTCCGGTGGCGCGGAGCAGAACGTCGTGGAACTCCTCGTGGAACGCGGCGGCTTTGCCGGAGTCCTCTGCGTGCACCATCGCCTGACTGATCTCGTCGAGACGGTCCAGATCGGACGCGGATGCCCGGCCGATGACCAACTCGTAAATTCCGCGCTCCCAGATCGCTCTGACCTCGAGGTAGTCCTGCTCGGTCAGGTCGTCCGAGCCCATCCAGGCGGCGATCTGTGCGAACACTTCCGTGTCGGCGACGTCGGCGACATAGGTGCCGCTGCCCTGCGTCACGCGCAGCATTCCCAATGCCTCCAGCGATGCGACCGCCTGCCTCAGCACGTTGCGACTGACGCCGAGCGACTGGGCGAGGCTGGGCTCTGCTGGAAGGCGGGTGCCGACCGCAAGTCGGTTGGTCAGGATGTAGTCGCGAAGGGCTGCTGCGGTCTGGTCGGTGAGGCGCTTGCGAGAGACGACGTTCAGACCGCTGCTTCGGAATGGGTCAATCATTCTCTGTCTGCCTCATTCTCTGGGTGCGAGAAAGATACGGCTGAGCGATATGGGTGTCAACGGCTTCTTGGCGGTGAACGCCATGGAACGTGCGCGCCGGTCAACCGATGAAAATGTCGCGCGTCCCCAACTGGCCAAAGTTTTGTTGGTCCATGGTTGCCGCGTTACTTACTCGAGAAAAAAGGCGCGGGGCATGGCCATGGGAGCGTCCTCCGTGCGCGAGCATGAACCGGTGACCGCCGGTCAGAGTCTCGGTGGCAACCGCTTGACGTACCTGCGACTGGGACGGGGATGGGGCCGTCGTCTCCGGCTGCGGCATAGTCGAAGGCGCCGGCGTCGCGCCAGCCGTGGCGTTCGTAGAAGCGGCGTGCCCAGGCAGCGCTTGACGCAGGAGAAACCTCTGGTTGACAGTCACGATGCCGTTGCCTTCGTCAGTCGGCCCGGTGTAGTCGTCGCTGTACTCCGGATCCGGCACGCAGCCAGTCTGCTGGCGAATCCCGTCCGGCGTCGCCTGGGATTTCAGCGGTCCGGGGTCAGGATGCTCGCGAAGTGATCGTTGGTGTCCTGGTCGGACTGCGGAGTGTGCCACTCGAAATGCTGTTGGGCTCTGACGACGGCACGAACCTGGGCCCAACGGCGTACGTGCTCGCGGTCGAGTTCGGCCGCTTCGGCGAAGAGTGCCAGCCAGCGGAGCACGGCGGGTTCGAACTCCTCGGGGCTGATCAGGCCGAAGGCGCGACCCCCGACCGCGGTGGTGCGGAGCAGGGTCGAGCAGTCGAACGCCGGGTCACCGACCCAACCGCGCGGGTCGATCACCTGCCAGGGCTCTCGTACGCCGCGCAGCACGTTGTTGAGGTGCAGGTCTCCGTGCACCATCGTGTCCGGCTGGCGACGGCAGAGGTCCCGCACCGTGTCGCGGGCGGCGTCCACGACCCGGGCGTGGAGCCGGCCGGTCGCCCGGTCGACGATGTCGGCCCACTCGGCCGCCCAGTCGGACACGCGCGGCAGACGCGGGGGAGCGGGGACGGCGAGTCGGCGCACCAGCACCCCTGCGAGCCGGATTGCTTCGTCGACCGGTAGCACCTCGTACGGCCGTTCGGGGCCCACCCGCTCCAGCAACATCGCGAGGCACTCGTCGTCGCGTTCCCACAACAGCACGGCTCCGTGCCCGGCCCACGTCCGGTACGCGTCCGGCTCGTGCGCGTTTGCCGGATGCGGGTGGGACACCTTGAGAACGACGTCGCCATAGGCACTGGACTTCGCAGGCTGCACGATCCCGACCTTGCCGCCGGCCGCCGGGCCGTCGGGCACGCAGTTCCAGCGCTGCAGGAGTTCGTCCAGCAGGGTTGGTAACGATGCCAGCCACGCGGCGCCACCCTCGCGTTGCACAGTCGCCTGCCGTAGCTCTTCCGGGATCTCCACCACCACGAGTGCCGCGACCTCCCCGAGTGCGCCGTTCGTCTCCGGGCCGACCCTACTGAAGAGGGAGAGCTCGTCGCACTCGCCGAGCCGCATCGCCTAGCATCGGCGACCATGCCCACCGCGCATCTGATCCACGGCTACCTCGGAGCAGGCAAGACCACGTTGGCGAAACGGTTGGAACGCGACGCCGGCGCGGTTCGGTTCACCGTTGACGAGTGGCTCACCACCCTGTACGGCGACGACGAGGCCGGCATCGAACCGGACGTGGGCACGCTCAGCGCCAGGCTCATGACCGCGATGGAACCGGTCTGGGCTCGCTGCCTGACGGTCGGCGTCGACGTCGTTCTGGACCTGGGCTTCTGGAGCCGCGAGCTCCGTGACCTCACCCGTCAGCGGGTCGAGGCGTGCGGCGCGACCGCCAAGCTGTACGACGTCAGATGCGCCGACGACGTGGCGTGGCAACGGGTGGAGGCGCGGAACTCCGACCCGGCCGGAAGTCTGCGCATGGTGCGCAACACCTTCGAAGTCCTGAAGGCGAAGGTCGACCCGCTCGGTCCCGACGAACCACACGTCGTGGTGGACACCACCAACGCCTGACCCCGATGCTCAGCCGGCCGCCACCGGACTGATCCTTGCCGCGAACGGATCGGCACTGCGGCTGAGACGTCGACCACCGTCGACCGTGAGTATGACTCCGGTGACGAAGGACGCGTCCTCCGAGGCGAGAAACGCCACCGCGGCGGCAACTTCGGAGGGTCTGCCGGCCCGGCCGACCAGGGTGGGTGGACGCTCGATCTCCGCGCCGCCGTCCCCCAGACTCTCCCGGGCCGACGCGGTGTCGATGACACCTGGTGCCACCGCGTTGACCCGAACGCCGCCGGGGGACATCTCGACGGCGACCGCCCGGGTCAGTGCGGAGATGCCGCCCTTGCTGGCGCCGTACGCGGTGTAGGTGGCAAGGGGAAGGTGCTCCTGGATGGCGGTGACGTTCACGATCGCACCGCTGCCCCGTGGGAGCATGTGCCGGCCGGCGGCACGGCACAGCATCGCCGTGGTCGTCAGGTTGGTGGTCAGGACCCGCGTCCACTCGTCCTCGTCCAGGTCGACCAGCCGGACGCGCGGCCCGTGGTAGACCGCGTTGTTGACGAGTACGTCCACCCGACCGAAACGTTCGAGCACCGCCGGGATGACAGCTTCTCGCTGCGACGGGTCGGTGAGATCGGCCACGTGGAGCCGCGCCGTGCCGGCACAGCACCCAGAGTCCTCGATCCGCTCGACCGTGTTCGCGCCGCCTTCGCGGTCGACGTCCACCACGACGACGAGCCTCCCGTCGTGGGCGAGCCGACGGGCGATCGCACTGCCGATCCCCGATCCGGCACCGGTGACCACCGCAACCTGTCCTTGCAGAGTTCCCATGTCCCCGTTGCTCCCTTCGGTCACTGCTTCACCGCACCGGCGATCCCCTCGACGAAGTAGCGCTGAAGCAGGAGGAACACCACGACCACCGGAAGCAGGCTGATCGTGCTGGCCGCGTTCATCTGTGCGTAGCTGGTGTAGTTCTCGCCCTGGAACGAGTAAACCGCGACCGCGAGCGTGCGCAGGTCGGGCTGGCTGAGGGTCAGCACCAGCGGGAGCAGGAAGTCGTTCCAGCTGGCGATGAACTGCAGGATGACGACGGTGGCCGTCACCGGCTTCGCCAGCGGGAGAAAGACCCGCACGAAGATGGTGAAGAAGCCGGCGCCGTCCATCGTCGCCGACTCCTCGAGTTCCTTCGGGAGCTGCCGGAAGTACCCCGCGTAGAGAAGGAGCTGGATGATGTGCGCCTGGCCGCTCTCGGCGATGATGATCCCGAACAACGTGCCGTCAAGGTGGAGTTTCCCGATCAGGTCGAAGATCGGGATGATCGTGTAGCCCTGCGGAAGGAAGACGAGGGCGCCGAGTACAGCGACCAGGATTCGCCGTCCGGGAAAGGCGTACCGGCCGAGGACGTACCCCATGGTGGCGGTCGTGAAGACGACGATCGCTACGCCGCCGAAGGTCACGACGACCGTGTTGAGGAAGTAGCGCCCCATCTCGGCATCGACCCACGCGTCGGTGTAGTTGCTGAAGAACCACTTCGTCGGGAAGAGCCCGAGACCGGCAAAAACCTTGCCGTTCGGGCGCACCGACGCCGACATCATCCACAGGAACGGATAGATCCAGGCCAGGGCGATCGGCGTGAGGATCGCATAGGTCACCATCCGCCTGACCCGCCCCCGCGGGCGCGGCCGACTCACACCGGCGCTGGGGACGCCCATCTTCGCCCGGGAGCCCCGCGCGGTCAGCTCGGGGGTGGTCATCGAGATTCCGCCGGGGTTCCGGGCCCGCGGCGCAGCCTGCGGACTGCGGTGATCTGGGCGACGGCGAGCACGATGAGCAACAGGCCGAACAGCACGCCCGCGGCGGAGGCGTACCCGAGCCGCTGCGCCGAGACCTGGCCCTGGGCACCGAAGGCCGTTCGGTAGATGTACAGCTCCATCACCTCGGTGGAGAAGTACGGGCCGCCGTGGGTCAGCGCCTGCATGAAGGCGAACACCTGCATGTTTCCGACCAGCACGATGAGCGTGATGATCACCGCGAACGGCGTCAGCAGCGGCGCCGTGATGGAGACGGAGCGCCGCCACCAGCCGGCTCCGTCGACCTGGGCTGCTTCGTACAGCTCCGACGGAATGGTCTGCAGGCCGGCGAGCCAGTAGATCATCGGCTGGCCGAACCACTTCCAGACGAAGATGCCGATCGCGGTCCACATCACCAGGTGCGGGTCGGTGAGGAAGCCCACCGGGCGCTCGGTGAGGTGGAATGCGCGCAGCACCTCGTTGGCAGGGCCGTTGAAGGCCGAGAAGACCATGCTCATGACGATGCTGACGATGGCTGTGGTGGTGACGACAGGAACGAAGAACAGCGTCCGGAACAGCGGAGCGAGTCGTAGCGACCGGTCGTTGAGGACGATCGCGACGACCAGTGACAGCAGGAGTTCGACGGGTGTCGCAACCCCCGCGAACCACGCCGACCGCCCGAACGCCTTCCAGAAGTACTCGTCGCCCATGAGCTCGCGGAAGTTCTGCCAACCGACGAAGTGCTTCGCCTGCTCGAAGCCACTCCAGTCGAAGAACGCGTAGTACCACGACATGACGAGCGGGTAGAACGAGAACATCACGATCAGCACGAGCCCGGGAAGCATCAGCAGGTAGCAGGGTCGGGCCGCCCAGATGCGCCGGCGCAGCGAGCCGTGGGGCTCTTGCCCTGTCGGCTCTCGACGTACGGCGGAAATCGACGCCATCGTGCTCAGTCCTGGTAGAGCTTGGTGTAGGGAGCGCGCGGGTTCCAGTCCTTGAAGACCCAGTCGTCGCGGGAGACCTTGGCGCCGCGTGAAGCCGCTTTCTTGATGGCGTCCTCCAGCGACTTCTCCAGGCGATCCTCCATCTGCTTCATCGCCTGCGCGACGCTGCCGCCGATCCGTCCGGTGTAGAGGCCGACGAGGGTGTCGCTGAACGTCGGCTGTGCCGGAACCTGCACCTCGTAGACCTTGCTGACGTCGGGGTTGCGTACGGCGGGTTCGGGCCGGATGACGGTGTGCTTCGCGCCGAGGTCCATGGCCTTCTGCTGCAGCTCGTCCAGCCTGGCCTTCTTGATCGCTTCCGGGAACGACGGCGGATCGGCCGCGCCGTCGTAGTCGGCCCACCGCACCTGGCCGGTGGCGCTGGAAAGGTAGGTCATGATGTCGCCGATGACCGGTCCCAGTTTGGTCTTGCTGGAGTACACCCATGCGTTGGATCCGCCGGGCCCGAACGTGAGTGGCCAGATGTTGTCGGGGTTCTGCTGTGGCGGAATGTTCAGACCGAGGTGGAAGTCCGGGTTGTCCTCCCGCCAGGGAAGGATGTTCCACGGCCCCTGGAACATGATTCCGGCCTGACCCAACGGCATTCGTGACCGTGCACCAGGCGCGTCGAGGTTGACGGAGTCCGGGTGGGCGCTGCCGTCCTTCCTGATCGCCAGCATGAGTTCGATGGCCTCGACGACGGTGGGGTGGGAGACGTTGTACCTGCCCGTTCGCCAGTCGATGCCGTCGGCGCCACCGTGCACTCCGGCCATCTCGCACAGAGTGCTGACCGGCCCGGACAGCCCGCCCGGCTGGGCGAGTCCGAAGATGATCCCGTAGTACTTTCCGTTGCCCTGCTTGGCGACCGTCCTACACACCTCGCGCAGCTTCGACCAGGAGATCACCTCCGTGTCGAGGTCTGCCCCGACGTCCTTCACCAGGTCGCGGTTGAACAGCAGGAGGTTGTTGATCCGGCCGTTGCCGGTGAGTGGCAGTCCGTACGTCTTGCCGTCGAAGTCGGTCACGCCGGGAGCGAAGGAGTAGCTGGGGTAACGCGCCTTCACCTTGTCGAAGTCGGGGATGATGTCGTCGTACGCGCCGATCCAGTGGTTCGAGACGGCCATCCCCATGGTGATCTGGCCCGGCAGCTGGAACACGTCGGGCACGGTCCCGTTCCGCACGCCCAACGTCACCACCTGGGTGATCTGGTTCCAGTTCGTGCCGTCGTACTTCACCGAGATGTTCGGATGCTTCTTCTGGTACGCGGGGAAGAACTTCTCGAAGAAGCGCGCCTTCATGTCTCCGGAGTCCATCCAGCGCAACCGGACGTTGCCGCTCGGCAGCTTGGTTGCCGCGTCCGGGATGTTGAACGCCGACGAGGACTTCCGGCGGGCGGGCTGTCCCGCACCGTCCCTGGTGGGTTCGGAGGTGTCGACGCAGGACGCGGTGACCAGGCCCACGCCTCCGGCGCCGACGAGGTGCAACATTCTTCGCCGGGAGATGGGTCGATCACGCATGTCACAACCTCCTGTGGGGCTTCACAGCGGCATGATGGTGGCGTCGTCGGGTGGGTTCGTCATGAAGTCCCGCAGGTCCACCATCTGTTTGGTGACTGCCGAGTAGTTGGCGGCCAGCGAGACGCCGATGCTCTGGGCCGACTCGCGGGCGGTCGCCCGCACCGCGGCCGGATCGTTGCGCCGAACGATCGTCATGAACTCCTGGTCGATGTTCCAGCCGACTCGGGCCGCGGTCTCCTCAGGCGGAACTCCGCGACGGAACACCGTCGCCTTCGCGAGGTTGACCCGGACCAGAACCTCCCGGGCGGCGACGTCCACACCGTTCGATCCCGGAATCCCCGGGAACAACGCGTAGGTGGAATGGACGCTTCCGGCGGCGCCGTTGGCGAACCCCAGCGTGACAGCGCTGGCGTCCCAGTTCGGCAACTCCTCCTCGGGAATCGCGTTGTCCGCGTACGCCGCGAAGACGGTGTCGACGTCACCGGCCAGGAAGCGCATGAGATCGATGAGATGCGTCGCCTGCTCGAAGATCTGGCCACCGCCGGTTCGCCGGTCCCGGATCCAGGGGAGAGGCGGGATCGTCCAGTACCACCATCCGGCCAGCATGGTCGGCGGGAGTCCGCCCAGTGCGTCCCGTGCCACGTCGGTCAGCGGACTGTAGCGCCACTGATAGCCCACCGTGCAGAGGACGCCGTGCCGCTCGATGACCTCCACGGCCGCGGTGGCCGCGGTCACCGACGGGGCCAACGGCTTCTCCACGAACACGTTGATGTCTCGCTCGGCGGCGAACGTGAGCTGGTCGAGGTGCTCGCCGGCGGGCGTACAGAAGTACGCCACGTCCGGCCTGGTCCGGTCGAGCAGTTCTCGGTAGTCGACCGATCCGGTTCCCCCGAACTCCGCGGTGAAGTCCTCGACCGTTTCCGCGCGCACGTCGGCTGCACCCACGATGCGCACGTCCGGGATCTCTGTCAGCTGCTTCGCGTGCAGGCGACCCATGCGGCCGGCTCCCACGACTGCGACCGTGATGGTCATGGTCGGGCTCCCTCACGCAGGTGCCGAACGCTCCGGCGGAGGTCTTCCACGTCGTCGACCGGTCGGCACTCCAGGCCCAGCCAGCCCGTGTAGCCGCAGTCGTCCAGAGTGGCCAGGACGGCGCCGAAGTCGATGTCACCGCCCCCGGGTAGGCGTCGTTCGGTGTCGGAAAGATGTACCAGGGCGAGTTGCTCACCGGCGGCCTTGATCATCTCCGGGATGTCCTGGCCTTCGCGCTCGCAGTGGTAGGTGTCGACCATCGTGGCGATGCGAGGTGACCCGATCGCGTCACAGATGCCAGCACCCACACCGGGATCGGTGAGGAAGTGGGTCTCACCGTGGTTCAGCGGTTCGATCGTGACCCGCACGCTGAGGTCGGCGATCCGTTCCGCGATCTCGGCGAGACTCACCATGAGCACGGCGGTCTCCACATAGTGCAAGGGGAGCACCGGTTCGAAACCACGGAGTCTCGCCGCACCGAAGACCGGCACCACGATCAGGTTGGACGCGCCAACGGCATCCGCGGTCTCGGCGTACTCGACCACCCTGCCGACCGCGCCGGCACGGTCTTCGGCAGCGGCGGACAGCAGGCCCGGCTCGCGGAGCTGGGAATAGATCGCGCCCACCGGAACGCCACTGTCGGCGAGTCTGTCACGCGCCGACGCCTCGCTGACGGTGGCCATTCGCAGGTCGATGCCGTCGAGTCCGGCTTCCCGGACGAAGTCGAGCTTGTCCTCGATCGGACGCTGGCCCAGCATCTGTTCCGCACAGGAAAGTCGCACGGCCAGGCACCCCCTTGTAGGTAAGTGGGGCTGGGGAATTGCGGACTGAACCTACGGAGCTGCAGAACTGCAAACGCTTGAGGTCGATCGATCGATCGGGATTGATTGAGTGATTGTTGCAACCAACTCTGGTCGGTTAACGTATTGATCACTTTCGACCCTGTCAAGGGTGGTGGACGCAGGAGGTCGAAGAAGATGCGGCTCGCCAACGAGTACTCCGGCGCCAACCACCGCAGCGTGAAGCAGAGCAACCGGGCGGCGGTCTTCCGTGCGATCCACCGGATGGGACCGATCGCACGTGTCGACCTCGCTCGGGCGACAGGACTCAACCCGGCAACGGTTTCCCACATCGTCGAGGAGCTCATCGCCTCCGGGCTCGCGAGCGAGACCGGTGTCCGTTCCCCGCAACGCGCCGGTCGGCGGCCGATCACCCTGGAGATCAACCCGACGGCCCGGTTCGCCGTCGGGCTCGATCTGGCCAGGAACACGATCACCGGTGCGCTGGTCGACCTGTCCGGCGTGGTACATGCCCGGATCGAGCAGGAGGCCGACAGTCCGTGGCGGGAGGAGACGGCAGTGCCGATCGGCAGCCGGGTCGTCGAACGTCTGCTCCGGCCCCTGACGTCCCGGCAGCGCGACGGGGTGGTGGGCATCGGAATGGGTATCCCCGGACCGGTGAGCATCCGCACGGGCAGGTACCTCGCGCCTCGTTCGTTCGACTCGTGGCGGGCCGTCGCGCTGGCCGCCGAGCTCGAGCGCCGGTGGCACCTGCCGACCTGCGTCGACAACAACGCCAACACGAGTGCGCTCGCCGCGTTGTGGTTCGGCGCGGGACAGGGAACGCAGAACTTCGTCCTGCTCAATCTCGGCGTCGGCGTGGGAACCGGCCTGGTCCTTGACGGTGACCTCTACCGCGGCAACCACGACCTCGCGGGGGAGGCCGGCCACCTGAGCGTCGACCTCGACGGTCCACGGTGCGCGTGCGGCAACAACGGCTGCCTGGAGACGTACGTCTCTGTCCCCCGGGTGCTGGAGGCCGTACGATCGCGTTCACGGCCAGGGCGAAGGGGGCGCGCCACGGACCTGACGCTGCCCGAGGCTGTGACCGCACTGCACGCCGGCAACCCGCACGTCGTCGACGTCTTCGCGGATGTGGCCAGGCACCTGGCCGCGGGCATCGTGACGATCATCTACACCCTCGACCCCGAACTGATCCTGCTCGGCAGGGAACTCTCCGCTGCCGGTGACGCACTGGTCGTCCCGGTTCGCGAGGAGGTCCGCAGACGGATCTTCCCGGCAATGCGGGACGCCGTTCGGATCGAGGTGTCGAACCTGGTCGACGCGCCCACGATCGGAGCCGCGACCCTGGCGTTGCGGGAGATCTTCCACGCGCCGCTCGGCGGCCGCGCCTGAGCGGGTTCTCGCCGTCCCGGCAGGAACCGATGCAACGCGGATAATTGCGAGTTGCAATAATCGCGCAGTGCATGAATCAGGCGAGGACCCCGAAGGTGTGGTCGACGCGTTGATCACGGCCAGCCGTGCGCTGGTCGCGGTGGCTGCCCGTTCGGTGGCCGATCTCGGTGACGTGACCCTTCCGCAGTACCGCGCGCTGGTCGTTCTGGCCGGCCGAGGGCCTCAGCGTGGGGTCGATCTCGCGGCAGAGCTGGGCGTCACACCCTCGACCGCGACCCGGCTGATCGACCGCCTGGTGAAGGCGGACCTGGTGGACCGGCAGCCCCTTTCCGGCGACCGCCGTGCGGTGGAGGTGACGCTGAAGCCGGCCGGCAAGAGATACGTCGCCAAGGTGACACGTCGTCGCCGAGAAGAGATTCGCCGCATCGTCGCGCGGATGTCGCCGCAGGAGCAGGCGGGCGCCGTGGCCGGGCTCCGTGCGCTGGCGAACGCCGCCGGCGAGGTGCCCGAGCAGCAGTGGTGGCTGGGATTCGAACAGCTCGAACGGTACGAACAAGACGAGGAAGTGGAGGGCGAGCACCGCTCGTGAGTGTGGAACCGATCTCACCTGTCGTGGTCCGGCGTCCGTCCAGCCGGTTGAGCCGTGCCTTCGACTGGCTGCGGGGCACCCCTGCCGGGCTGGTGCCGCTGGCACTGGTCGTCGGTCTCGGTGCCGGGCTGGGCGCCGTCGCCTTTCGCTACCTGATCCTGTGGTTCACCGAGTTCTTCAGCGGCCACGCCGACTACTCCGGCGCCGGCCATGCCGTGAACCATCTCGTACCACGCCTCGGCATGTTCTTCGTCGTCCTTGCACCGGTCGTCGGCGGCCTGATCTACGGGCCGATCGTGTATCGCTTCGCCCGCGAGGCGCGCGGCCACGGAGTGCCCGAGGTGATGCTCGCGGTGGCCGAACGCGGTGGCCGGATCGCCCCACAGGTCGCGGTGGTGAAGGCGCTGGCATCGGCACTGTGCATCGGGTCCGGTGGCTCGGTCGGCCGGGAGGGCCCGATCGTGCAGATCGGTTCGGCACTCGGGTCGAGCCTCGGCCAGCTCGTACGACTGCCGGAGAAACGCCTGCGCCTGTTGGTGGCCTGTGGCGCCGCCGGCGGGATCTCGGCAACGTTCAATGCCCCGATCGCCGGCGTCTTCTTCGCGATGGAACTCATCCTGAACGACTTCGGCGCGGAGTCGTTCGGCGCGGTCGTCCTCACCTCGGTGACGGCGGCGGTGATCGGCCGCGCGGTGTTCGGCGACGCACCGTTCCTGCACCTGCCGGCGTTCCACCTCACCTCGCCGGCGGAGTTCGTGACGTACGTCCTGCTGGGTGTGCTCGCGGCGGTCGTCGGACTGGGTTTCGTCAAGATTCTCTACGGTTTCGAGGACCTCGCCGACCGGATCTGGCGCGGACCCGAGTGGCTCCGCCCGGCGGTCGGTGGCCTGTTGCTGGGCGGGGTGCTGCTGGTGCTCCCGCAGATGTACGGCGTCGGCTACCCCGTCCTGGCCGGGGCAGTCGAAGGCCACTACGTGGTGTGGTTCCTGCTCGTACTGCTGGTGGGCAAGGTGATCGCCACCAGTCTCACCATCTCGATAGGTGGCTCCGGCGGAGTCTTCGCGCCGTCGCTGTTCCTCGGCGCGATGGCGGGCAGTGCGTTCGGCCTGGCCGCGCACGCCGCGCTGCCGGGGCTGGTCGGATCTGCCGGGGCGTACGGACTGGTCGGCATGGGTGCGGTCTTCGCCGCCACCTCGCAGGCGCCCATCACCGCGGTGATCATCATCTTCGAGCTCACCGGCGACTACTCGATCATTCTTCCGCTGATGGCCGCGGTCGCGGTGGCGACCGCCCTGTCCAAGCGGCTGTCCCGGGACACCATCTACACGCTCAAGCTCCGCCGCCGTGGCATCGACATCCTGCGGGGCCGTTCGGCCAGCCTGCTGGAGACGCTCACCGTCGCCGAGGCGATGCAGCCGGTCCCGGCGCCGCTCGCCCACGACGCGCCGCTGGACGACGTACTGTCCCGGCTGGCCGAGGGCGGTGACCCGGCGGTACCGGTGGTCGACGCGCAGGGCGCCTACCGCGGAACGATTTCCGTACGCCAGGCGGAGGCCGCGGCCCGGGACAACGAGCTCGACGCCACCGCCGCCGACCTGGCCACCGCCGTGCCCGCCCTGTCCGGTGCGCAGACCCTGGCCAGCGCGCTGAGCCTCCTCGACAACGCGGAGGACGACGGGCTGCCGGTACTCGCCGACGACGGCAGCGAACTCGTCGGCTGGCTCAATCACCGGCAGGTGCTGACGCGGTATCGCCGCCAGCTCGCCGACGTGGCCGAGGACGCGCGCTCCGAGCCGCGCAAGCTCGGCGGGTTCCGGGTCGTCGGGCTCACCCTGGACGGCAACGCGGGCGCTGACGCCGACCTCGCCGGGCGCCGGATCAGCGAGGTGAACTGGCCGCCCACCACCCGGGTGATGGCGATCCGCCGGGACGACGCGACCGTGCCGGTCACCGGTGACACGGTGCTGGAAAACGGTGACCGGCTGAGCGTGCTGGTGCCTGCCGAGCACGCCGACGACCTGGGCGACCTCGCCCCGCGGCCGGTCGTGAACGTCTGATCGGCAGGTGTGCGTGGTGGGCATGGGCGGAATGAACGGTGGAATCAGCGGCGGCATGAGCGGGCCGATGTGGATGCCCATGCTCGCACCCACGCTGTCCCGGCTGCTCGCCTGGCATCCGCAACCGGTGCCGGTGTTCCCGGCCGGCTGCGCGATCGCCCTGCTGGCGTACACGTTCGGCATGGTCGTGGTGTGGCGCCGAGGCGTCCGCTGGCCCGTCGGCCGGTGGATCGTCTTCGCCGCGGGCCTGCTCACCGTGGTCGCCGTCACCGGAACCGGTGTCGGCGGGTACGGCATGGAGTTGTTCAGCGTGCACATGGTTCAGCACATGGTGCTGAGCATGCTGTCACCGGTCCTCCTGCTCCTGGGGGCACCGGTGACGCTCGCCCTGCGTGCGCTGAGGCCCGCGCCGCGTGGGCGCCGCGGGCCACGCGAGGTGCTGCTTGCCGTACTGCACAGCAGGGTCGCCCGGGTGCTCGCGTCGCCGTTCTTCAACCTGCCGTTGTTCCTCGTCAGCCTGTACGGGTTGTACTTCACGCCCGTCTTCGACGCGGCGATGTCGAACTGGGCTGGTCACAACCTCATGCTGGTTCACTTTCTTGCCGTCGGGCTGCTGTTCTTCTGGCCGATCCTCGGTGTCGATCCCGGACCGCATCGGGTGAGTCACCCCGTCCGGCTGGCCGAGTTGTTCGTGGGCGTTCCGTTCCACGCGGTCTTCGGTATCGCGGTGATGATGTCCTCGGGCCTGATCGCCGGCTTCTTCGCGCATCCGCCGGCTGCGTGGGGAGTCTCGCCGCTGCAGGACCAGTCCACCGGCGGCGGCATCGCGTGGGCGTTCACCGAGGTGCCCACCGCACTCGTCCTGGTGGTGGTGTTCCTCGACTGGTGGCGCAGCGACCAGCGCCTTGCCCGGCGCACCGACCGGGCCGCGGACCGGGACGACGACGCCGAGCTGACGGCGTACAACGCGCGCCTGCACGGCCTCGCCCAGCGCTCACCGCACGACCGTTGACCCTCAGCGGATGAGCTCGTCGGCGACCCATTGGGCGACGCCGGTGGGGTAGGGCGCCGAGAGGCTGAGGATGACGTGCCCGAAGCCGGCGCCGACCGCCTCGCCGATCGCGTCACGGGTGGTGCCCGGGTCGTCGTAGGAGACCGGCAGGTGGATCGAGCGGACGATCGAGGCGGGGTCGCGGCCGATCTCCCCGCAGTACTTGTCCAGCAGGGCGCTTCGCTGCAGGAGGTCGTCGACGGGACCGCCGCCGGGGATGTTCCACAGGTCGGCGTGTTCGGCGGCCACCCGCAGCGTCGCCGACGAACGGCCACCGATCATGATCGGCGGATGGGGACGCTGGACCGGCTTGGGGTTTCCGTACGCACCGGTGAGCTGGACGTACGTACCGTCGAAGTCGAACGGCTCGCCGGACGTCCACAACCGGCGGATCACCGTGCACGCCTCGGCGAGACTCCCCACGGCGTGTTCGGCGTCGTGGAAGGGCAGCCCGTGTGCGTCGTACTCGCGGCGCGCCAGCGGATGACTGGGACGTGACCCCGCCCCGATGCCGAAGTCGAGCCGCCCGCCCGACACGACATCGACGGTCGCGGCGATCTTGGCCAGTATCGCCGGCGGCCGGAAGCGGTTGCTGGTCACGAGTACGCCGAGCCGCAGCCGCTGGGTGTGTGCGGCAAGGGCCGAGAGCAGCGTCCAGCCCTCGAAGGTGGGCCCGTTCGGGTCGCCGAAGATCGGCATCAGATGGTCGAACAACCAGGCGTGCTCGATCCGCGGGATCGCGTCGGCCTCGCGCCAGACCCGCAGGATGTCGTCATAGTCGACCTGCGAAGGCGCGGTCATGATCCCGAAGCTGGGTTGGGATGTGTGGTGCGTGGGCACGTGTCGTCGGTCCTTTCAGCGGCGGCGCAGCGACGGGTCGAGGAGCGCGGGCGGTGTGTCGTGCTTCTCCTGCGGTGCCAGGTCCACGCCGGGTGCGACGATCTCGTCGATCGCGTCGAGGACGTCGGCGGAGAGCACGGTGTCGGCCGCGGCGAGCTGTGAGTGCAGGTGGTCCAGGGTTCGTGGGCCGACGAGCGCGCTGGTCACCGCGGGGTGCGCGGTGACGAATCCGAGCGCGAGCTGGATCATCGTCAAGCTGGCCTTGTCGGCGACCACGGCAAGCTGCTCGACCGCGTCCATCCTGGCCTGGTTGGCGGGGATGGTGGTGTCGAAGCGCTCCGGTAGCAGTTTCGAACGGTTGGTGGTGACCTCGCGGCCGGCGCGGACGGCACCCGACAGCCAGCCCGAGGCCAGCGGACTCCACGCCAGTACGCCGAGGCCGTACTGCTCGGTCACCGGCAGCACGTGCGTCTCGATCCCTCGTTGCAGGATCGAGTAGCTCGGCTGCTCGGTGACGTACCGGCTCAGGTGGTGTTCGCGGGCCGCCCACTGTGCCTGCACGATGCGATAGGCGGGGAACGTCGACGAGCCGAAGTAGCGGATCTTCCCCGCACGCTGCAGATCCGTCAACGTGGACAGGGTTTCCTCGTCGCTGGTGGCCGGGTCCCATCGGTGGATCTGGTAGAGATCCACGTGGTCGACGCCGAGGCGGCGCAGGCTGTTGTCGAGTTCGGTGACCAGCCAGCGGCGCGAACTCCCACGGTGGTTGCGTTCCTCACCGATCGGCAGGCCGGCCTTGGTGGCCAGCACGATGTCGTCGCGGCGGCCGGCGACGGCCTTGCCGACCAGATCCTCCGACTCGCCGTCGCCGTACTTGTCGGCGGTGTCGATCAGGTTGATGCCGCCCTCGAGGGCGGCATCAACGAGGGCGGTGGCCTCGTCCTGGGTCGTACGTCCGGCTCTGCCGAAGTTCATCGCGCCGAGCGCGAGGGTGCTGACCTGGACGCCGGTGCGGCCGAGGGTGCGGTAGTGCATGGGGGTTCCTCCACTGCGAGCGAGGGTGGCATCATGGGCGCAAGCGGAACGCCGCTCCGGTAACGATACGGAACGACGTTCCGGTTTACAAGGTCGGCCGACGAGAAGGGGACGGTTCGGTGAGCGAGGGCGGGCAGGGCCCGGAGAAGGACGCCGGGCAAACCCGGTCCAAGCGGGCGGACGCCCGGCGTAACGAGAAGGCCCTGCTGGACGCGGCCGCCGCGGTGTTCGTGGCGGCAGGTGTGGAGGCACCGGTCCGCGAGATCGCCGCCCGGGCGGGCGTCGGGGTGGGCACGATCTACCGCCACTTCCCGACCCGGGCCGACCTGATCATCGCCGTCTTCCGCCACCAGGTCGAGGCGTGCGCCGAGGCGGGCCCGAAACTGCTGAAGACCAGCAGGACCCCCTACGCCGCCCTGGTGAAGTGGATCGACCTCTTCGTCGACTTCGTGGTGACCAAGCACGGGCTCGCCGCCGTGATGCGGTCCGACAGTGCCGGCATGGAGACCCTGGGCACGTACTTCCTCGACCGCCTTCTGCCCGTCGGCGCAGAACTGCTCGACGCGGCCGTCGCCTCCGGTGAGATCCGGGGAGGCGTGCAGGCGTACGAACTCATGCGCGGCGTCGGAAACCTCTGCATCGGCGCCGACAACGATCCCCGCTACGACGCACGCAGGTTGGTCGGGCTGCTCGTCTCCGGCCTACGCAGACCGGAGTGACGGATCAGCCTCCAGACTGGGTCAGCCGTCGACCGAGGTCTGTGACGGCGCGCTGGAGTTCGGGTGAGGCGAGGACGCGAAAGGGCGCCGGGATGGCGGCGAGCTGGCGGGCGTACCACTCGGGCTCGTCCGTCGTTGCCCGGAGATGTGTTCGGCCCTCGGCGTCGGCCTCGATGCGGCCGAGGCTTCGCCGTACCCACCGCGACGTCTCCTCGACACTCGCGTCGACCACGACGTCGACCTCGTACGTCCATCCCTGGGAGAGGTGTTCTTCCAACGTACGCAGGGCATCCAGGTCCGCCGGGGGCGTGAACGACTCGGCCAGCGACTCCACCGACACGACCCGGTCCACGCGCAGCACCCGCCGCGCCTGCCGGGTGTGGGACCAGGCCAGGAGGTACCACCGGCTGTGCCGGAGTACGACCGCCCAGGGGTCGACGTCCATCGTCCGGTCCCTGTCGCGGCCCAGCCGGTAGGTCAGCCGGAGCCGGCGCCCGGCCGCGCAGGCCTCGACCAGCCGGGTGGTCAGCTCGGGACTGGCCGACGGCTCGTCGGGGCTGCGGGGAGCGGGCGCGTCGCGCAGGCCACGGACCGGCTCGGCCACCCGTTCCGGCAGCGCCCGCACGATCTTGGCCAGCGCGCTGCCCACCAGGTCCGCCGGATCGGCAGCCCCTCGATGCCCCTCAAGAACCGCCATCACCAGCCCGACCGCCTCGGCGGCGCTGAACATCAACGGTGCAAGGCGAAGACCGCGCCCCACCCGGTAGCCGCCGTAGGGGCCGCTGACCGACTCGATCGGCAGGTCGGCCTCCCGCAGGATCGCGACGTAGCGGCGGGCGGCGCGCTCGGTGACCCCCAGCCGCTCGCCCAGCCGCTGGGCGGTGATGCCCGGGCTGTTCTGGATGAGCTCCAGGGCCAGCAGGGCCCGGGAGGTGGGGCTCAGGTCGTCGGTCATCGCTCGTTCCGGTTCCAGCGGTCGAGGCGTTCCGGCAGCGAAACGTCCGGGACCCACGCTAGCGTCCGTGCCCGTGAGCAACGACAGCGGCGCGATCCTGCGCGAACCTCCCGTGGCCGGCACCGAACTCGACACCCTTCTCGGCACGCTCGAGCGACTTCGTGGGTACGTGGCTTGGAAGTGTGGCGGCCTCGATCAGGCCGGGCTGCGGGCAACCCTCGGGCCGTCCACGGTGACCCTGGGTGGCCTGCTGAAACATCTTGCGGCCGTCGAGGACGACATGTTCTCGGTCAAGCTGCACGGCCGGGCTCCGCAGCCGCCGTGGGACACCGTCGACTGGGACGCGGATCCCGACTGGGAGTGGCGTACGGCTGCCGACGACAGCCCCGAGCAGCTGATGAGGTTGTGGCAGGACTCGGTGGACCGGTCCCGCGTCCTGGTGGCGGAGGCGGTGGCCGACGGAGGCCTGGCCCGGCCGGCCTCCTTCACCTGGCCGGACGGCCGAACCCCCAACCTGCGAAGGCTTCTCGCGGACATGATCGAGGAGTACGCCCGGCACGTCGGTCACGCGGACCTGATCCGGGAGTCGGTGGACGGGCTGGTCGGCGAGGATCCCCGCTGAGGTTCGCGGCTGCTACCGTGTGGCCGTGCCGAAATCAGACACGTCGCGCCGTCGTTAGCGGCGGCGCAGCACCCCAGATGACGTCGCCGCTCCTGAGCACTGGCCGGGAGCGCCGTTGTCGCGCTCCGACGTCTTGTCCTGATGGAGCGCACGCGTGTTCGTTCTTCCTACCCTTCGGCGCCGGCAGATCCTGGTCGCGGACCTCGTCTCCACCGCCGTCTTCCCACTCGCGATCACCGGTTCGACAGGTGCCATCCCCGCGGTGGCCGCGGCACTTCGCGGGCCCGGCTCACTCGCACCCTGGATCGTCACCGGTTACAACGGAGCCTTCGCCGCGACCCTGCTGCTCGCGGGCGCCTTTGCCGATCGCTCCAGCCGTTCGAGATTCTTCGCGGCGGGAAACCTTCTCGTAGCCGTCACCGGGCTGCTCTCGGCTCTCGCCCCGAACCTGGCTGTGCTGGTCGGCCTGCGCACGCTGGCCGGAGTGGGCGCCGCCATGTGTGCGGCGGGTGGCTCCTCGCTGGTGCTCTCCGTCTACCGCGGCGAGGAGCGCACCCGCGTCTACGGTCTCGTCGGGACCGTCCTCGGCTGTGCCACGGCTGCCGGTCCGGTCGCCACCCAGGCGCTGCTGGCCGTCGTCGGTTGGCAGGCGGTCTTCGTCGGGCCGGCGATCGTCGCGGCCGTCGCCGCAGCCTTCACTGTGGGGCTTCCTTCCCTTCGTACGAACGAATCCGACGGGTCGTTCGACCTGGCGGGCGCTCTCCTCTTCGGTGCGGCGATCGCGACCCTGGTGACCGGCCTCGGCCTCGGTCCCCGTCCGTTCGGGCTCTGGTGGCCGCCCCTGGCGTTCGGGGCGGTCGCGGTCGTGACCGTGGCGGCGCTGACGGTGGTGGAGCGGCGCGCGGCCCGTCCCGTCATCCCGTTCGACGTCCTGCGGGTGCCCGCCTTCCGTGCCTACGCGTACGCGACCGGCGCGCTGATGGGAGTCTTCGTGGTGTCTCTCACCGTGCTGCCCCAGATCGCCGTCGCGGGACGGATGTCGCGCTGGGGACAGACGACGATGTTGGTGCTCCTCACCGCTCCTTCGGTCGCGCTGCCGGTGCTCGGCGCCCGGATCGCTCGCCGGTGGGCCAGGGCGCTGGTGATGGCAGCACTTGCTCTGTGCGGCCTGACGGGGATCCTGCTGGTGCCGGCCCACTCCCAGCGAAGCCTCCTCGCGGGTGCCCTGGTGTTCGGGCTCTGTGTGGGGATCACCGAGGGTGTGCCCGACGGCCAGGCGCTGAGGGACGTCCGTCACCAGTCCGGTGGCGCGGCCGCGGCCATGTTCAGCACGGCGCGGATGACCCTCGAAACCCTCGTGCTCGCGGCCGCCACGGGCATCATGACGGCGTACGGACCCCGGTGGAGCCTGGTCGTGCCGGCGCTGGTCTGCGTCGGCGGAGCCGTCCTGCTGGCACGCACACCGATCAGGAGGTGAGGCAGGGATGGCCGGCGGCGACCGGGAAGCATGGTTGACGCGGCACTCGCTCGCGGATTAGCGTGCCGGTACGCGCGAGGGGCGCGACCGGTCCGCGGAAAGGGCAGTGCCCACCCACCCAGCGCATCGAAGGTGACGAACCTTCTTTCAGCCTGACCCGGGCGGACCCCAGGCGACCTACGAAAGAGGTTCGTATGGACGTCATCCATGCCCGGTCGCTCCCGCCCCGTCCCAGCCTGGAGCAGTACCGCAAGCAGGCCAAGGAGTTGCTGAAGGCCTGCCGGGCAGGCGATCCGGCCGCGATCGAACGTGTCAACCGCGAGTTGCCCACGGCGGGTGCAACGGGTCGTACGCGGGACAGGTCCGGTCCAGCGCTCACCGACGCGCAGTTCGTGATCGCCCGGGAGCACGGCTTCGCCAGCTGGCCGAGGTTCGCCGCCCACCTGCAAGGGCTGGTCGACGGTGCCGTCGGCCGGTACGAAGCCGCCGTGGACGCGATCATCGTCGGTGACCTCGACGCGCTGACGGAGTTGGTGGATCGCGAACCCGGCCTCGTCCGGGTGCGGTCGACCCGTACGCACCGCGCCACGTTGCTGCACTACGTCGCCGCCAACGGCGTGGAGACGTACCGGCAGAAGACCCCGGCCAACGCTGTCGAGATCGCCAACCTGTTGTTGACGCGAGGGGCCGCAGCTGACGCGGGCGCCTCGATGTACGGGGCGGAGGATGCGACCACGATGGAGCTGCTCGTCTCGAGTCTGCATCCGGCCGAAGCCGGGGTGCAGCCCGCGCTGGTGGACACGCTGGTCGACTTCGGTGCGGCGGTGAACGGACCGGGCGAGGACAACCGGCCGTTGCTGACCGCACTGGCGCACCAGTACCCACCCGCCGCCGAGGCGCTGGTCCGACGAGGTGCACGGATCGACGACATCGTCTCGGCAGCCGGCCTCGGCCGGGAGGATCTCGTTCGCGACTGTCTGGACGACGAGGGGCGGCTACGCCCGCACGTTCGGATCGTCGGGATCCGGCCGAACCTGCCGCGACGTCCGGAGGCCAACCTGGCCTGGGCGTTCGTCGTGGCTGCGTCGCTGGGACACGGGCGGGTCGTCGACCTCCTGGCCCGGCGAGGTGCCGACCTGGGCGCGAGGGCGATGGCCGGGCTCACCGCACTGCACTGGGCGGTGGTCAACGGCCACCTGGAGGTGGTGGATCTGTTGCTCGCCCGCAAGGCTCCGCTGGAGGACGCCGAGAACTACCACCACTCGACCGTCCTGGGGGTCGCGGTGTGGGCGGTCGACAACGCCACACATCCCCACCGGTGGGAGATTCTCGAGCGGGTGCTGGCCGCGGGTGCACGAACAGACTCTGTCGTTCTCCCCACGGGCAACGACTCGGTCGACGAACTCCTACGCGCTGCGCGAAGGGAGCGATCGCCCGGTCGTGCGGACCTCAGACGCAGGTGAGCGTCTTCGTGGCACCGTTGCCCAGTAGGCACGCCGGGCCCAGCTTGGAGCCGGTGGTGTCGTGGAAGGTCAGCTGCCACTGACCCGCGATGTCACGCAGCAGCAGGTATCCGTGCACGTCCTGCGAGATCGACTGGGTGACAGGCTGGTTGTCGACGACCTTGCCGACCACCTTGCTGTCGTCGGGTGCGGTGTTGAGCTCCGAGCCCGACGAGCCCACCGTCAACTGCGGCGGACGTGTGCTGTTGAAGCCCAGCATCTGGTAGAGGTGCTCGTGTCCGGACAGGACGAGCCGGATGTTGGGCGCCAGCACGCCGAGCGTGGTCTGTGAGATCGACTTCGCCAGCGTGGGATTCGTCCAGGTGACCGCGGTCGAGGAGGCGGCCTGCACCATCCACAGCGGCTTGTGCGTTATCAGGAAGTAGTCCTGTGACGGATTGTTGGCGGCCAAGGCGTTCACCTGGGTGAACGCTCGCCTCCACAGCGGAACCTCCGACGGGACGAGGGTGAAGTCGTCGCCCGGTGTGGCGGAGGACGTGTCCATCAGGATGAAGTGCAATGTGCCCGCGTTGATCTGGACCGGTTGGGTGGGTGTGTCGGGGTAGGTGAAGCACTGGTTGTTGGAGAAGAGCACCGTGTGGAGATAGCGGAACCACTCCGCACCCCGCCCGGTTCCCGGCGTACACACCTCGTGGTTTCCACGGGCGAAGATGAACGGCGCCTGCCCGAGCAGTGCCTCGGCCGGGTGGAAGAAGTCCTTGACCAGACAGCCCCAGTCCGCCGCCTGCCCCTGCATGTCGCATCCGAGCGTGGCGTCGTTGGCGGCCTGCGGCTGTTCGCGATACACGTAGTCGCCCGCCTCGACGACGAGTTCGGGACGGGACATCGCGGCAGCGTTGATGGAGAGCGGCTGGAACGGCCAGTTCTGCGCGCAGTTCTGGTCCAGCGCCGGATTCGTGGACCTGACCTCGCAACCGGCGTCGCCGATCGTCACGATGCTGTTGGGCCGAGGCCTGCCCGCGGCCTCCCACCGCGGCAACGGCAGCTGGAGATTCGTCGGATGGACGGTCCTGGCGTTCGTCGTGGTGAGCTGTATGACCGCATTGGTGGCGCCGGTGGGGACGGGCAACCGGCAGACGGTCGTGGGGAACTGCGTTCCGAACGGGCCACTGACGAAGACCATCGGGTGGCCGGTTCTGGTGCCCTGGTAGGTGTAGTTGATGGTCGGGCAGTTGCCGGCGGGCTGTTCGGTCGAGGCCCAGCGGATCACCGTGCCGCGTGGAGTGAGTTGTGTCCATCCCCATGCCTCGCCGACCTTGCCACCGCTGGGCCGGGTCGGCGACGGGGTCGGGTGCGGCCACATCGCCGGACGGGCGTCTGCCGCCTTCGACATCGACGGTGTGTCCCTGGCCTGGTCCAGCAGCACCGGCACCGTGAGAGCGCCTGCCAGGAGGCCGATGACAACCAGAACCAGCGCGAATCTGCGTGACATCGTGTGCCGTCCCCGAAAGCAGCCGATGGGTCGACGATGAGGCCGTCGTCCGTCAAGCGCGCATGTGCCCCTCGCGCCGGTCGACAAACCGAGGTGGGTGATTGCGCCGGCGGCGCACGCCTACGGCCGCACACAACGGCCGGATGTTCCGACTACGGTGCTCTCGCTACTGTCGTGCGCTCCGCGGCGTGCCGAGTGCGTCGACCGCGACGTATCGGACCTGGAGTGTGCCGCCGGACGTGGTCTGCGGGGTCGGCGTACTGCATCCACACACGCCGTCGGGGAAGCCGCCGCCAATCGCCAGGTCGAGGATGATGGCGAAGCCGTGGTCCACCGCGGACCGCCAGGTCTCGGCCGGCACCTGGGACTGGTCGATCGCGAAGGTCTGGACGCCATCGAGGTACCAGCGGATCCTTTCGCGGTGCGGGTTCTTCCGGTCGACGACCACGGAGTAGGTGTGGAAGCTGGTCTGGCAGCCCGGGCAGGGTTGCAGGCCACTTCCGATGCCGATGGGCTCCTGGCACGGGCCGTCGGGGTAGACGCCACAGTGGAAGGTGGACGCGACCTGGCTGCGGGCGTTGACGTCCTCGAGAATGTCGATCTCGCCGGCTCCGGGCCAGTCGCCCGGTCCGAGCATCCAGAACGCCGGCCAATAGCCGAGGCCGTAGGACGGGTTGGGTTGCCGGATGGATGCGCTGACTCGCATGGCGCCACCGGCCGGGGCCCCGAAGAGCCGTGGCGTACGGATCCGGCCGGACGTCCACGTGCGGTCCGAACCCAGTGCCCTGATGACGAGGTTGCCTCGGCCGTCCTGGAAGACGTTGTCGGTCGAGTCGGTGGCGGTCTCGATCTCGCCCGTACCGAAGTTCGATCCCGGCCCGACGTCGTACGTCCACCGGTCCGCGTCGACCCGGCTGCCTGCCGCGCCGTCGAACGAGTCCGCCCACACCCGCCGCCAGCCAGGTTGTGACGATGGCGTACGCGTGTCCGTCGCGACGGCCCTGGACACGGCCCCGGACGTGGCCGACGTCGTGACCGGCGCGGACGCCGACGCGGAAGGAGGTGCGGCGGCCGAGAACGCCGCCGCGAGCGCGGCGGCCGCGACCGGCAGGAGGACGCGTCGAAGGACGGATCGTGGAGCACGTGAACGGGACATGGTGGCCTCCCTGGTCGCGGTGCACGACGATGACGCAGCCTGCACCCGGTCCGCGGGGATGGCAAGCAGGACAGCGCGAATCCGGCTGGAACGGCCGCTCTCGGACACCCGCTCCGGAGGCAGGCAGGTCGCGGCTGCTCCGTCCCGGGTCAGCAGGCGCCGACAAGGATCAGCCGAGCAACGCCATGAGGCGGTCGGCCTGGTGTTCCACTGTGCCCGGCGGGTTCCGGCGGTTGTCGACGTCGAACGTCAGGAAGTACAGCCAGACGAGGGCGAGGAGCCGGCGGCATTCACGCAGGCGTACGGACTCGACGGGTGTCAACTCGAAGTTGCCGAGAAACGCCGTGACGTCCAGGGGGTGCTCCACCCAGCTGCCGACGTGCTCGGTGATCTCCGCGAGTTCGAACGTCCGGTCGCTGCGGCCGGAGTCCTCGAAGTCGACGATCCGGACCTGGTAACCGTCCCACAGATAGTTGGCGAGGTTGCCGTCTCCTGGCCCGAACACCGGCGGAACGTCTGCGGCGCCTCCTGCCTCGAGACCCGAACGTTCCAACCACGCCGGCCCGGCAGCCATTGCACGTCGCACCTGGTCGTCGACCTGGACCGGCTTCTCGGTGGCCCACCGGTGAATGTGGGTGACGAGTCCGGCCTGCTGGTTGGGCCGGATCGGCACGTGCCGGAGCACGTCGGTAGGTACCGCCGTATGGACCTTCCGCATGGCTGCCGCCAGTGCCGCGAGTTGCTCGCCGGTCAGCAGGAGACCGCGCAACGGAGTGCCGGGAAGCCGGGACATCACCACCGTCGACCCGTGCACGTCGAGCTGAGCTTTCAGTGGTTGGGGAACGAGACCGAGGGCGTGTTCGTGCAGGATCGTGAGCGCCCGCCATTCACGTTCCGCACGCCCGCCGTCGGCCTCGGGGAATCGTTTGGTCACCTGGTCGTCGCCGAGTTCGACCGCATGCGTACCCCACGCTGTCCGGCTCATGCCGGACGATCCTGCCAGGCCGGAGCGGGGCGGGGTCAGCTGTGGGGGTGCTGCTCGGCCTCGTCCGAGCGGGTCTGGCGGGGTACGGCCGGCCGGGACGGGGTCGACTCGACCTCGGCCGGCCCGCTGTCGGGCGTGCGTTCCCCTTTGGCAGTGGACAGTTGCTGGACCAGTCCGCCGGCAGCGGTGTCGAGGAACCGCAGCAACTCCACCGGGAAGGGGAGGACGACGGTGGAGTTCTTCTCCGCGGCCACCTCGACGATGGTCTGGAGCAGGCGCAGCTGCAGGGCCGCCGGCGTGTCCGCCATCTCCGTTGCTGCCGAGGCGAGTTTCTTCGACGCCTGGAACTCTCCGTCGGCGGTGATGATCCGGGAACGGCGTTCGCGCTCGGCCTCGGCCTGCCGCGACATGGACCGTTTCATCGTCTCGGGCAGGGCGACGTCCTTGATCTCCACCCGGTCGATGGTGATTCCCCACCCGACGGAAGGGCTGTCGATCATCAGCGCGAGCCCTTCGTTCAGGCGTTCGCGGTTGCAGAGCAGGTCGTCGAGCTCACTCTTGCCGATGATCGAACGCAGGGACGTCTGCGCCACCTGCGACACGGCGAAGTCGTAGTCCTGGACGTTGACGATCGCGCGGATCGGGTCCTCGACGTTGAAGTAGACAACGGCGTCCACGCGTACGGTCACGTTGTCACGGGTGATCCCCTCCTGCGCGGGCACCGGCATCGTCGCCACCTGGGTGTTGACCTTACGCATCCGGTCGACGAACGGGATGATCATCGTGAAGCCGGGTTGCCGTGCGGGGGAGAGCACCTGGCCGAGCCGGAACACCACGCCACGCTCGATCTGGCGTACGACCCGGGCGCTCGCGAAGAACGCGATCAGGACAAACGCGAGCACAAGAACAATCGCGACAACCATGGTGACCTCCCGACGTCGGCAACCTGGTCACCCGTACCGATCGTATGCCGGATCCGCAGGATCAGCCGGTGGGCAGGTGGACGAGGAAGATGGCGCCCTTCCCGACCGGCACGTTCCCGACATCGCCGCCCACGGATCGCGCGAGCCGCCGTGCGAGGGGGAGGCCGAGCCCGGCGCCGTCGTGCAGGTCGGCCGGGTCGCCGCGCCAGCCGGCCGTGAACGCGCGTTCGGCGTCGTCGCGGGCCAGTCCCGGTCCGTCGTCACGGACCCGGATCTCGACGAGGTTCTCCGTTCGCCGCGCGGTGAGCCGCACCTGTCCGGACGCGTACCGCACCGCGTTGTCGAGGACCGGGCTGACGATCCGTTCCAGGATGTCTGTGCTGATGCCGCAGTAGAGGGGGGACGGTTCGACGGACAACGACAGCGACACCGCACACTCCGCACGTCGCCGGGCCACGATGGAGGCCAGCACCTCGTCCACCGCACACCGTCCGGGGGTCTCCACGATGTCGGCACGGGCGGCAAGGAGGAGCGTCTCGATGATCCGGCCCATGCGATCCGCGCTGTCCCGGATGGCGCCGTGGGCGCGGGCGGCTTCCTCCGCCGAGCGCTCCCTGCCGATCAGGAGTTCGGTCTCGGCGACGATGTGCGCAAGTGGCGTGCGGAGTTCGTGGGAGAGTTCCGCCGAAAGCTGTCGTTCGTGCCGGAGTACGGCGGACAGCCGGTCGAGCAGGCCGTCCAGGCTGAGGGCGAGGGCAGCCAGTTCGTCAGGCCTGGAGGCGGTTCCGAACCGTTGCGTGGCGTCGTGGGCACTCCACTCGGCTGCCTGCGCGGCCATCCGGTCGACCGGCGCGAGTGACCTGGTGACTGTCAACCGCGCCATGACATAGACGCCGGCGAGCAGCAGCGCGGCGAGGACGATCGAACCCACCTGCGCCAGTCGCGCGGTGCGTTGGTACGGATCGAGGGACGTCGCCGCGACGATGGTGCCGACCTGGTGATGGCCCAGACTCAGCGGTAGCGCGTACAAGCGGGTCGGCGTGGTGGAGCGAGCATCGCGGAACCGTTCGCCCTGCCCGGCGAGGGCGGCGGTGTCGTCACGCAGGACTACCGGGCTGTTGTCGCCCTCGACGAGCCGGTGGCCTTCGTAGATCCAGATCCCGGTGTCCAGCGCCGTGTCGTTGGGAACTTCCCGTACGTCGATCCGGCCACCGGGACCGACGTCGACCGTGGCCGCCGTCGCCTCGGCCCGGGCCCGGAGCAGGTCGTCGGCCTGGCTGTGCAGCCGATGGGTGAGGCCGACGTTGAACCCCACCGTCAGAACGGCCACCCACGCGGCGACGGTGAGCACTCCGACGAGCGCGAGGCGTCCGCGCAGCGTGGCCGGGCGGATCACCTGAGCCGGTATCCGAGTCCGCGGGCCGTCTCCAGCTCCAGGGTCGACCCGACGTCCCTCAACTTGCGGCGTACCCGGGCGGCGTACTGGTCGAGGGTGTTGTCCGCGACCATCGCGCCGTCCGGCCAGCCGGTGGCCAGCAACTGGTGTCGGCGCACCACCGATCCGCGGGCCGAGACGAGCCGGGCGAGGATCCGGAACTCGGTGGGCGTCAGCGACACCACCACCCCCCGCACGCTCATCTCGTGGTTCACCGGATCGAGCGCGAGGTCGTCCACCACCGGTCCGGCATCACGGCCGGATCGGTGCAGTGCTGCTCGCAGCCGGGCGACGAGCTCGGCGAAGTGGAACGGCTTGCCGAGGTAGTCGTCGCCCCCGGCGGAGAATCCGGAGAGCCGGTCGGTGAGACCATCCCGGGCGGTGAGGAACACCACCGGCGCGGTCACTCCGCGTGCGCGAAGGGCCTGGCAGACGTCCCGGCCGTCGGAGTCGGGCAGGCCGATGTCGATCACCGCGGCGTCCAGCGTCTCGGTCGGAGTCCGGAGTGCGGCCGCGCCGTCCACGGCCGCCGTCACCGTGAAGCCGGCCTCCCGTAGACCACGCACCAGCACGTCCCTGAGCTCGTGGTCGTCCTCGACGACAAGTACCCGGGGCTTGCTCACGGGCGCCATTATCAGCATCGTCACCCTCCGCGACGGGGGGTGGGAGACCGGGCCGGGAAACCAACCCGCCCACCAGGAGGCTCAGACGGCCACGGAGTCGCGTTCGTCCAACTCGTCGGGATCCCCGGCCTGGGCCTCGGTGCGGTCCACCCTGGTCACGGACAAGAAGACGACGAGCGCGAGGATGACGGCGAGGAAGATGAAGCTGGTGCCGGTGGTACCCAGACCGAAGCCACCGTTCTTGGCCGGCTGGGACATGCCGTCACCGATCGAGGCGCCGAGCGGGCGGGTGAGGATGTACGCGGCCCAGAACGCGAGGACGGCGTTCAGCCGCAGCCCGAGGTGCGCCACCGCGATCAGGGCGATCAGTGCGGCGACGATGCCCACCGTCGGCCAGTACCCCACGCCCAGCTTCTCGTCGAACAGGTCACCCGCGGAAGTCCCCAGGGCGAAGGTGAACAGGATCGCCAGCCAGTAGAAGGTCTCCCGCCGACGGGTCACGATCGAGTGGATCGAGAGGGTGCGCTCGCTGGCGTACCAGACGGCGAACGTGATCGCGAGCAGCACCGCGAAGAGGACCGTCGTGACCACGAGGGGCACGCCCAGGTCGTCGGCCAGCTTGTCGCTGATCAGGGTGCCGACGACGCTGATCAGGACCACCGAGAGCCAGTAGATCCCCGGGACGTACCGGCGGGCGCGGAACTGGAAGACCAGGGCGATGACCAGGGCCGCGCTCATCACATAGGAGGTCCTGTCCAGGCCGAAGCCCAGCGTGTCGTTCATGTAGTCCGCGGCTGTCTCACCGACCGTCGTACACAGAATCTTGATGATCCAGAAGTACAGCGTCACCTCGGGGACCTTGTTCAGCATGGTCCGCAGTGGGGTTTCGGTTGGTTTCAGTCGTGTCTCACTCGTCATGGCACACAGGCTCCGGGTGCGGTCCTGACAACAGCCTGAAAGCGTGCCGAATCCGGCAGAACGTTCGGAAGTACGTATGGGCAAACCTTTACCCGGCACTTCACCGAACGAATTCAACGGTGGTTAGGATCTCCGCGTACTGCGTGATGCTGCCGTCCTGCCGGGAGATGGATGTGACGAGTGGGGCGCTCTTCCTCGCGGTCTTCCTTGCCTGCGCGGTCGAGGCCGTCGAGGCCCTGACGATCGTGCTGGCTGCGGGGACGGCGAGGGAGTGGAGATCGGCCGGCTTCGGCGTCGGCGCCGCGCTGGTCGTGCTCGCGGCCGTGGTCGCGGTGCTCGGGCCGGCGTTGTCCGTGATCCCCCTGACCGGGCTGAGACTTTTCGTCGGCGGACTGCTGTTGGTGTTCGGCCTGCAGTGGCTGCGCAAGGCGGTCCTGCGCGCCAGCGGACACAAGGCGCTGCACGACGAGGCCGCCATCTTCCAGACCGAACTCGCCGCGGCCCGGTCGGCCGGCGCACGCCGGCGCGGCCTGGTCGGCGACTGGTACGCGTTCACCCTTGCGTTCAAGGGTGTCCTGCTCGAAGGGCTCGAGGTCGCGTTCATCGCGGTCACGTTCGGCACCAACCAGCACGATGTTCCGTTGGCTGCCCTCGCGGCCCTGCTGGCGATCGTGCTGGTCGCCGGGGCGGGTTTCGCCGTCCATGCCCCGCTGGCGCGGGTCCCGGAGAACACCCTGAAGTTCGTCGTCGGCGTGATGCTGACCTCGTTCGGAATCTTCTGGGGCAGTGAGGGAGCCGGCGCGCACTGGCCCGGCGCCGACGCGGCTCTGCTGGTCGTCGTGCCGGCGGTAGCGGTGTTCGCGATCGGCCTGGTGTTCGTGATGCGTGGTGTGCGCGGACCGGTCACGGCGCCGGCCACCGTGCAGGCGGAGGTGGGTGAGTCGTGATCGGTCGGCTGCGTACGTTCGGCGCGTTCTGGTACGACTTCGTGGTCGGCGACGACTGGCGGGTCGCGGTGGCTGTCGTCGTCGCACTGGCGGTGACCGCCGTGGTCGCGCGTACCGACTCGCCGGCCTGGTGGGTGATGCCGGTCGCGGTCGCGGTGGTGCTGCCGTGGAGCCTGTGGCGCGCGCGTCGTCGGTGAGGTGCTCGCCCCGGACGCGGGTCGGCTGTTGCAGAGGGACACCCGCGCTGTTCTGCCTGCGGCAGAAAAGCGGCCGGACCGGGCTTGAGCCTCACTACAGTCCGGTCTCATGACGACGATTACGACGCGTACGGTCGAGTACCCGGCCGACGGTTTGACGATGGTCGGGCACCTCGCGCTCCCGGCCGGTGTCGACCGCCGGCCCGCGGTGCTGCTCGGACCGGAGGGCACGGGGCTCAGCGACGTCGAGCGCCGCCGGGCCGATGCTCTCGCCGAGCTGGGATATGTAGCGCTGGCCTTCGACCTTCACGGCGGGCGCTATCTGGGTGACCCCGAGGAGATGCTGGCCCGTTGCATGCCACTGCTCGCCGATCCCGACCGGATGCGGGGCATCGGCCATGCGGCGCTCGAGGTGTTGCGCTCCGAACCGCGGACCGACCCCGACCGGATCGCCGCCGTCGGTTACGGCACCGGGGGCGCCATCGGGCTGGAACTCGGGCGTGCCGGCGTCAGCCTGCTCGCGATCGGGACAGTCAACGCAGTGACCACGGGCCGACCGGGTGAGGCGGCGCGCATCCGCTGCCCGGTGTGGGCCGGGGTCGGGTCGGAAGACCCGATCATGCCGCCCGCGCAACGGGACGCGTTCGCCGCTGAGATGCAGGCCGCGGGCGTCGACTGGCGCCTCGCGGTCTACGGCGGCGCCTTGCACGCCTTCCACCACCCGCCGGTCGACCACCCCACAGTCCCCGGCGTCGGCTACCACCCACGGCACGCGCAGCGCGCCTGGCGCGACGTCGTCGACCTGCTCGCTGAGTGCCTGCCCGTCACGGAGGACCCGGGGGCGTGACCGAGGTGAGCATGCTGGCGCCGGGTCACCCACGTCCGTCGAGCTCGACCTGGAAGTGCACCCCGGTCAGTCCGATTTCGGCCGGGTAGGCAGACCCTTGGCGACGAGGAAGCCGCCCACCACCCCGAGCAGGCTCGGCACCACCGCCAGCGTTGCTGCCGCGTCCATCCCGAATCCGGGAATCGTCATGCAGATCATGACGCTGAGCAGGTAGACCACGAGCGCCGTCCCTCCCATCAGCAACAGTGACCACGCCAGCGGCTCCGGTGAGGGAGCCGGCTCCACCGACGTCGACGTCGGAAGCGGGCGGTCGGGAGCGCTGGTCGGGAGGTCGGCGAGCACTCGTCCCAGCTCGCGCGCCGTCGGAGCGGTCAGCGCCACGCCGAGCCGCTCCTCGAACTCCTCCTGGGTCAGCCGGCCGTGGGCGTGATGGTCGGCCAGCAGGTCGGCGCAGATGTGCCTTTCCTCGTCGCCGATCCGGCGCGAGCCGATGCTTCGGGCATTGTCGACGCTCACGGGGTGCCTCCAGGAGACGAACGGGGTCTGCCGGTCACCATACGGCTTTCGGCGCCCCGCTCGGTGCGTCCGCGCGGGTGCGGCACGACTTCGGTGAAACTGCCCCCGATCCACCGATGAGTTCAGGATGGGTGCCCGGTCTGATGGGCAACTGAAGAGCAACCGACTCGACGAAAGCGTGAGGAGCACACCTGTGAGCATGGAGTGGAACTCCAAGTCCAGTGGCACCGGTGAGTACGCCGAGGTCAACGGCCTCAACCTCTACTACGAGACGCACGGGACCGGTCGCCCGATGGTCCTGCTGCACGGCGGTCTCGGGTCCGGCGAGATGTTCGGGCCGGAGGTCCTTCCGGCGCTCGCCGAACACCACCAGGTCATCCTCCCCGATCTGCAGGGTCACGGGCGCACGGCCGACATCGACCGCCCGCTGGAGATCCCGCTGATGGCCGACGACATCGCGGCCCTGATCGACCACCTCGGGCTGGACCGCCCGGACGTCGTGGGCTTCTCCGTCGGCGGCGGGGTGGCCCTGCACACTGCCGCGAAGTACCCCGAGAAGGTCGGCCGCGCGGTCGTCACCTCGGCGCACGTCCGCCGGAACGCCGTCCCGGCGGAGATGCTCGCCCAGCAGGGCCAGGTCAACGCGGCGGCGGCGGAGTTCATGAAGGACACCCCGATGTACGAGCTCTACCAGCGGGTGGCGCCGCGCCCGGAGGACTTCGGCCGGCTGCTGGACAAGATCGGCGTGGCGATGGCGCAGGACTTCGACTACTCCGAAGAGGTGCGCGGCCTGCAGGTGCCGACGATGATCGTCGCCGGCGACGCGGACATGGCGCCGCCGAGTCACTACGTCGAGGTGTTCAAGCTCCTCGACGGCGGGCTGCGCGACGGCGGCTGGATGGGGGAGGGGCGGCCGAAGGGCGGGCACGCGCTGGCGATCCTGCCCGGGCTCACCCACTACAACATCGTCGACTCGCCGCTGTGGGCCACCACCGTCCTCGCCTTCCTGGACGCGCAGCAGGCCTGACCGGTGGCGAGACCGCTGGAACTGCCGAGGCTGGGCAGGCCCGCAGGGGAGGCCTGCCCACGCGGGCGCGGCGCCTCAGGAGGGGTGCTCGGCGGCAAGGAACTCGAGGACGGCGCGGGCGTTGGCGAGGTAGCCGACCCGGTCGACCTCCGCCGCGGACAGCCACCTCCGCCCGGTGCGGGACTCGTACATCACGGCCGCGACGCGATCGACGGTGCCGGGGTGCCGCAGCCATCTCGTCGTACGAGCACTGTCACCGGCAAGGCGAGCGGCGTTGCCGGGAACCGGAGCGCCATTGCCGGCAGACCGATCGGTCTGGCCGGCAGTCCGATCGGCGTGGTCGGCGGAGCGATCGGCGTTGCCGGAAGAACCGCGCGGCCCCTCGGGTCGGGCCGCGTGTCGACCCCCGGTGGGGCGCCACCGCTCTGCCTGCACGCGGGGACGCTAACGCGGCCGGATGAACGGCACGCAACGAGACGGTGTCCAGCGCGCACGCACGTGCGCAAGTCCACCTTGCGCGGGCCGGGCGCAAGGCGGACTTGCGTCGAGGTGCAAGTCCACCTTGCGCGGCAAGCCCGCCTCAGTTGTTGCCGAGGAAGATCGGGTTGGTCATCGCCACCATCGCGTTCGGCACTGTGGTGTTGACACCCCCGGAGGCGCGGCGTACTTCGACCCGAACCCATTGGCTGTAACGGGAGTACGTCGTCCAGGCGAGGGTCGCGGTGCCGGAGTCCGGCACGGTCAGGTTCCGCTTGGGGCCGTTCTGGTCGTGCAGGGTGAGCGTCGTTCCCGGAGCTCCGGACACGGTGGCCTCGACCGCCACCGGCGTACCGGTGTCGACGGGCAGCCGGCCACCGATGTTCGCCGTACGCCCACCTGCCTTGGCGGTGAACGTCACCTCGACGTCCTTGGACTCCACCAGGTACGACCGGCCGGCCTTCAGCCCGGCGAGCAGGTCGCGGGAGCGCAGGCTGTCGGCGAGTACGACGGTGTGCGGAAGGCCGACGATGTTGGCCGGGCTGTGCGCGTCGGAGTCGCCGATGGCCGGGATCCACCGCCCGGTACGCAGCAGGCCGTCCCAGGTGGTGACGGACCGGTCGTCCTCCAGATCCCACGGGCCGTTCCACACCTCGGCCAGGTCGGCGAGTTCGTAGCTGAACTCGAAGCTGCACGCGAAACAGCTCGCGAACGGATGCGCCGCGGTCACCAGGCCGCCGTTGGCGTGCACCTCGTCCACGAACGTGCGGAAGTCCTGCGGGTCGTTCGCGCGGTAGCGCCAGTCGATCCACTTACCGACCGGCAGCCCGATCGCCGCCCAGTGGCCGGACCGGGTGGTGATCTCCTCGCCGTTGACGATCAGCAGGTCGTCGGTGGCGTGCTCGCCCCACATGTAATGGGCGCTGGTCGTGTTGTGCTCGGTGGACACGATGAAGTCCAGCCCGGCGGCGCGGGCGTCGGCGACCAGCTCGTCAGGCGTACGCCGGCCGTCGGAGTAGACCGTGTGCAGGTGGGAGTCGCCGCGGTACCACGCCCGGCCGCGCTCCTTGGCTGGTGCCGACGCCGGAGCGGGGTTCGGCCGGAACGGCGCGTCCGCGCGGCCGAAGGTCAGCGTGATGTCGACGCGGTAGTTCAGCCCCTGCGGGGCGACGGTGTAGGGCCCGAGGATCACGTGCCAGGTGCCGGTCCTGATGGGGCCGGGCAGGTAGCCCGGCGTGGCCGCCGAGGCACTGATCGAGAACCGGTCCCGGAAGCCACCGGACCAGCCACGGAACCCGCGGGCGTTGCCGAGCTCGAAGCCCTCCGGACCGAACATGCCGATGTCGAGCGCGTTGCTCCGGTAGCCGTCGGGCACGGACGGCTTGTCGTAGGAGTAGACGACGTCGATCTGCTTCACCCCGCGCGGCACCTCGACCGGAAGGTAGTACCAGTCGGGGATGCTCGGGGTGAACGTGCCGGTGACGGTCCGGGTCGTCTGCGTCTCACCCTGCGCCGGGGCGGCGAACGCGACCCCGGGCAGCATCTGGGTGGTCGCGCCGGCGGCGGCCAGCAGACCACCCGCGCGCAGCAGACTCCGTCGGTTCAGGTTCTCGGGCACGGTCGGACCACCCCTCCAGGCTGTTGATCAACAAGAGCCGATGGTAAGTCCGTACGGACCGCCGTGGGGCGACGTCGGCGTGAACGCTCACCGGCGGCCGGGTGGCGAGGCCGGTCCCGGTCAGCCGGTCTCGGTCAGCCGGACACGGCTCCCGGAAGGGTCCCGACGTAGGCGGCGAAGCGGTCGAGGCTGGTCAGGAAGCCGTCCCTGGCTTCGGGCCGGCTGAACATCGGCGGGACGTTGGTCTGGTGGGTGACGACCTCGGTCCGCTCGTCGTCGAGTTCGACGAAGGTGATCGTGGTCGTCATGCCGCCTTCGACGTCGGGCTCGGTCCACACCAGCTTCTCCGGCCGCCGCACCTCGACGTAGACGGCGCGCATCGTGTAGCGGCTGCCGTCGCTGTCGTTGACCATCACCGTCTCGAACGCGCCACCCGGCCGAAGGTCGATGGTGATGCCGTCGACGGGTGTGGAGGTGCCGGCCGGTCCCCAGAACCGGGCCAGGTGCTCGGGTTTCGTCATGCAGTCGAAGAGCAGCTCGCGGCCGGCTCGATGGACGCGCCGGTAGGTGAACTCGCCGGGTTGGGTCATGTGCCGGACTCCTGGTCGTCGTCCCGTAGGTCGGTGAGGTGCTCGTCGAGCCTGTCGTAGCGGTCCTGCCACACCTGGCGGTGACGGTCGATCCAGTCGGCCGCGGCGTCGAACCGGTCGCGTTCGAGCCGGCACGGCCGGGACTGGCCGGTCCGCGTACGTGACACGAGGCCGGCCTGCTCCAGCACCTTCAGGTGCTTGGACACCGCCTGCTGGGTCAGGGCGAAGGGTTCGGCCAGCTGGTTGACCGTGGCCTCTCCGTCGACGAGCCGGCTCAGGATGGCCCGCCTGGTCGGGTCCGCCAGCGCGGCGAAGGTGACCGTGAGGTCGTCGGTGGCCGTCACGGCAGTCGCCGACCGGCCGCCAGGAGCACCAGGTCCCTGGCCGGCGCGGCCACCAGCTCACCGGACCCTGCGGACCCTGCGGACCCTGCGGACCAGTCCAGGTCGGTGGCCGACAGGCGGCGGCCGTCCAGCCGGAAGCCGAACGGATTGGTGCCGTCGGTGTTGGCGTGCTCGGGGCCGGTGATGAGGTCGAGCACCGTCGTGAGCGCGTCGTCCGGAATGGGGTACTCGATGCCGAGCGGCCGGGCGATGTCGAGGCCATGGATGACGTCGTGGCTGAGCGCTCCGGCCAGCCCGCCGCCCGGTGGGCTCCACGGGGTGTGCACGTTGTCGCCCAACGCGGCGGCCAGCTGCTCCGGCGGAAGCCGGCTGTCCCGTTCGGCGATCTCGTCCGACATCACCGTGAACCGGCCACCGGCCCGTCGCATCGCGTCCATGAACTCCTGCTCGGAGATCCGGAACGGCATCGTCAGATGGGCCACCACGTGGCTCACCGTCCATCCGGCGCACAGGGTGGGTGCACGCCACTGGCCGGCATCGAGACCGGCCAGGACCTCGGTCAGCGCTGCGCGCTCCGCGGCGATCAGATCCATCAGCATGGATGCCCCCTGGGCAGTAAACAACTCACTGGTTGTACAACTAGGGAGTTGTATACGCCTCAGGGGTCCGGGCTGTCAAGACGGGCGGGCGTGCCGTCGATCCTCGCGCGGGGTTCGACCTCAGGAATGCGGCAACTGCCGGACGAAATTGGCTGGGATGCACCGAGTCCCCGTACTTCGGTAAAAGCGTGGCGCGGCTTCCGCCCCGGTGTCACGATGCCAGCAAGATGAACACTGGAGTTGACATGACACGGTGGGGAATCTACTGGATCGCGACTCTCGCCTTTGCGCTGTGGGCATTCCAGGCGCACCACCGCACCCTCATGACCGTGGCGCTCGTCTTCGCCGCGCTGGTGATGGTGGTGGGGACGAAGGACACCAAGGACAGGCTGTGACGCGTCCCTGAACGTGACGTGTCACCTGTCAACGGCGCTTTGACGAGGCGTCGTCAAGCACGGCTTGCTCGTCGGCCATCGTCGCGGTCCGGAACCGATCGGGACGACGGCCGGAACCTCCCTGGCCACGTGGTGGCGGACGAGGGGTCACTGGCGTGATCCTGGACTCCATGTCGAACAGCGTGGAGCAACCAGAACGTCAGCGAACTGGCCAGAGCACGGTGGTGGTGGTCGACTACGACCTCAGGGTCGTGAGCCCGGCGGACGACAGTGGAATCTCGCTGGTGTCGACGGTGCTGACCGAGCAGTTCACCGGGTCCCTCGCCGGGACCGGGGTCGCCGACCACGTCCGGGTGGTACGCGCGGACGGCACCGACACCTTCACCGGCGTCGAGCGGTTCGACGGCACGCTCGACGGCCGGCCGGGGTCGTTCGTACTCACCGCGCAGGGATACACCACGGGAGCCGGATTCGTGCACGGGCACTGGGAGGTCGTGCCCGGGTCGGCCACCCGGGAGCTGACCGGGCTGCGAGGTCATGGCGTGTTCACCTTCGTCCCCGAGCACGGTGAGGCGGCGGACGCTGCGACGACAGACGGCCCCGGACGTGGCGCGGCGGCGGATACCTTCACCTACTGGTACGAGAAGTGACCTGCCGCCTCTTTCGGCTCACCGCATCATCTCCGGCGAGGCCTGAAGCTCGGCGAACAGCCGAAGTCTGGCGTTCACGGCGGGGATCGCGTCGTCGCGCAGATCCTCGACGATGCTCAGGACGTGGTCGATCTGCCAGCCCAGGCGCAGGACGTTCGACGTCGTCGTCGCCCGGCGCACGACGGCCGGGTCACCGGTCCAACCTGCCTCCGTGAGGGCGTCGCAGTACGCCGACAGCAGCACCTCCCACACCTTGTCCGGCGGCAGTTCGCGGCCGGCGACGTCCGCCGCCAGGTGGCCGGTGTCGTGCCCGATCGGGCCCCAGCCGACGTACGCCCAGTCGATGATCGCGACCTTGTCCGCGACCAGGCCGAGGTTGGCGTTGTGGAAGTCGTAGTGGGTGAGGACCCGCGGAAACCCCTTGAGAAGTTGGCGAATCCTCGCCGGGTCGGTGATCCTGTCCGCGACCACGTCGCGGAGGGCCGGGTCGAGACCGCGTTCGATCGCCGACGGCCAGGCCGGGTGCGCCAGCGTACGCGCGTTGTCCAGATCGCGACGGCGGACGTGAGTGGGGATCCAGTCCTCGGACAGCCAGGAGTGCCGGGCGCTCGCCGTGGCGACCTGCCACCGGGCCAGGCCCGCGACCGCGCGTTCGCAGACGTCCAGGGTCGCCGGGACGTTCACCGTCTCCAGCCACACGTCGCGACAGCCGTCGTGGTCGTCGACCGCATAGCAGTGGGCGGCGCGCACGCCGGGAGCCCATCCGGAGGTGGCGAGGTCGGACTCGTAGAACGCGGCCTCCCGCCCCCACCACTGCGGATCCGCCGGATCGGGCCGGCCACGCCACACCGGGTCGGTGCCGAGGTGGTTGACTCCGGTGCGTTTCACCATCGTGCTGAACGACGCGTCGGCGGCCGGTTCGGAAGTCGGTTCGGAGGCCGGTGGGCGCGCCGTGAACTGCCAGATGCCGCCGTTCGGATAGTGGTCCTCGTCGCCGCCGAACCGGTCCGTCCGCCATCGGGTCCCGGAGGAGGCCCCGGGCATCGCCCGCAGTACGCCGTCCGGCGGGACCTGTCGGATCGGACCGAACCTCGGCAGCTGCGGTGGTTCGTCCGGCGGGCGCCCCTCGCCGCGGTGGTTCATGGTCCTCCCGCCTGGATCGTCATCGGCTTCGGCTGCCCACCGCACCCGACGGAACCCCTCGACGTCAAGGTGATGTTGACCACCGGCCACGGGAGGTTCAGAACGGTGGCAGGTCATCCTCGGCCCTCCTCGCACCGGCGGTGGCGGCTTCTGGCTCGGCCGGCACCACCGGGTCGGTGAGGGAGGGCGCTCCGCTGTGGTACTGGCGGCCGAACGGGTCGGTGAGGCTGTGTTCGCCGGGTCCGGTCTGCTTCAGTTTCCAGTCCCGTTCGGTCTTGGCCTTGTGGTGGCGTGGGCACAACGGCGCGATGTTGTCGACGGAGGTTTCTCCGCCGTCGGCGTACTCGGTGTTGTGGTCGAGGTGGCAGGTGGCGGCTGGTCTTCGGCAGGTGGTCCATACGCAGCGCTGGTCGCGGGCATGGACGAGCTCGGCTTGCAGTCCGCGCAGGAACCTCGCCGGGATCGGGTGCAGGTGCAGTAACCGTCCGGTGACCGGGTGGGTGACCCCGACACTGAATCTGGCTTCGGGGTTGTCGAGGTGGTTCGCCACGATCCGGCGAGCCACCTCGGTGATGATGGGCCCGAACCCGCCGAGTTCGCCGGGCTGGGTGGACAGCCCCATCAGGGTGGTCAGCGGCATGTTCAGCTGCACCTTGGCGCGCGTCTTGATCGGACCCCAGCTCGGCTGCGAAGAGGTCCACGGCGGTGGCGGCGGTGTGGACTCGTCTGTCGGTGGATCAGGCCGACCCAGCGGATCCGGCGGATCAGGCCGACCCAGCGGATCCGGCGGATCAGGCCGACCCGGCGGATCAGGTGGATCCGGCGGATCCGGCGGCTCGGCGTTGCGGGCTGCGGCCTCGTGGGCGGCGGTGTCGTGGACTCGGACCCCGTTCATCGCGGCCGTACCACACACGCTGCAGCTGGCCACCGGTGCCGGAGCACAGTTCCCGCACTCACACCAGCTGTCGTGCAGGTCGTGGTCGGGGAACCGGTGCACGGCACAGCGCCCCTCCCCACCCTGCCCGGTCTCGTCCTGCGCCCGCTCGTTCTCGCTCGCGGGCCGCATGTCCTCTTGGGCCTGCGGCTCGTCTTCGACCTGCTCGCCGCCGACCTGCTCGCCGCCGGCCCGCTCCTGCGGAGTGTCACCGTCCGCGGGCTGCTGCCCGGAGTCGTCCTGCCCGGAGTCGTCCTGCGCCTCGTCTTGCGCGGCCTGGCTCTGCGCGGCATGGTCCTGCGCGGCGTGGTCCTGCGCGGCGTGGTCCTGCGCGGCGTGGTCCTGCGTGCTCTGGCCCTGGTCGGCGTGGTTGTCCTTGCTCACCGGAGCCGAGCAGTCGATGAGGTCGGCGGAACCACTGAGCAGGGAGTAGGCGACGTCGGCGCGTAGTTGGCTCAGCTTGCGCGGGTCACCGGCGGACTTGACGGCACGGGCAATCGCGTCGATGTACCCGTACGCCTCCGCGGCCTGATCAGCGGACAGGCCGCGGATCGCGAGGTCGGCGACACCGTCCACGGCGGGCCAGATCGCGACGTTCCGCCCCGTCCGCGCGGCGCGGTGGCGTTTACCGGCAGCCTCGGGGTCGGCTTTGACGACCTCGGCTTCGACCTTGGCCCGCAACAGCCCGCCCCGCAGTTCCAGCACCTTCGGGAAGATCGCGTCCTCGATCGCATCCCACAGGTCGGGTTTCGCGTCGGTGATCCGGTCCACGATCGCCCGCACGTCGGGGAGCTCCAACTGCCCGGACGCCAGCGCTGCTCGTGTCCGGGGCAGGCGGGGCAGGGTGAGGGCCAGCGCCAGATACCAGCTGGCGTGGTAGCCCGACCACCGCAGCAAAGGTTCCAGCACGGCCTGGGTCATCGGGTCCATCTCGGGACTGCGCTGCGCCGGCTCGTCGGGCATACCGGGTTCGGCGTAGGCCAGCTCGTTCACCTCGGCCAGACACTCGGCCTCCGCCCAGCCGATCAGCCGCCGCCACGCCCTGGCCCGCTCCTCCACCTCGAACCCGTTACACACCCCGCGATCCACCGAGGCGAGCAGCACCGCAAGCCGCGGCCCACCCGGCACATCAGCGAACCCGCCCGGCAGCACCCGGCGACGACCCGGACCATCGCCCAGGTCACCGCCGAAGTATCCACCGCCGTCGCTCATGCGTTCGATTCTACCGCACAAGACCGACTCTCGCTCGCGGGAAACCCTTGTCCACAAGGAAATTCCTGGTACCCCTCAACCCGTAGAACCATGGTCGTTTCTTGTGGCACGGTCGAACTGTCCAAGCTCAACTACCACTGAACCGACGGGTCGGCTGAGAGTACGAAACAAGCGCGGGCCGGCGCCGGGACGGCGTACGGACGGAAAACGGATCGTTCGGATGCCCGGGAAGTGGATACGGTCCTCGCCATGCGTGGTCACCCGGTGCCGATCCTGTTCATCTCCGGTCCACCCGGCGTCGGCAAGACAACGGTGGCGTGGGAGATCTTCGGGCAGCTCGTCGACGCCGGCGACGCACCAGCGCTCGTGGACCTGGACCTTCTCGGCGCCTGCCGGCCCGTTCCCGGCGACGACCCGTACAACGAGCGGATGAAGGCCCGCAACCTCGGCGCGATGTGGCGGAACTACCGAGCCGCGGGGGCGCGATGTGTGCTGGCCGCCGGGGTGGTCGAGTCGCGGGACGGCCTCGCGATGTACGCGGACGCGGTTCCGAACGCCGCTGCGGTCCTGTGCAGGTTGCACACGGGCCAGGAGGAACTGGCGGCTCGCATCGTCGGCCGCGGCCGCGAGCGCGGAGCCGACCTCGACAAGCTGACGCGACGGGCCGCGGAGTTGTCGGCGCAGTTCGAACGCGACGACGTCGCCGACTTCCGCGTCGACACCGACGGGCGCGACGTCGCCGAGGTCGCGCGCGCGGTGCTGGCCGCCGCGGACTGGCTCCGGACAACCGGCGTATCCGCGAGATCCTAGTCTCACAAGGCGTTTCACGAGGCGATACGGCACAGATCGTCGGAGTAGGTCAGCAAGTTCCGATCTTGTGCCGATTCCGGCTCCATTGATCGAATTCTCGCCTATGCTCGCCTCAGCGATCTGGGGGGAGCGCTGTGACCTCACTTCGAAAGTTCCGCCGGGTGAAGCGCCCGGCACCTGCGGTTGCCGGTGAATCGTCTCGCCGCCCGGCGGCGCGCAGGCACACGTTGACAAGGCGTCGTGCCGTCCGTCGTGTCGCCCGTGAAGCTGAACAACAGCCTCGAACGCCCGGCGGTAGACGATCTTTCGTCGTTCCCACCACGGACTGGGAACGTTCCCATTACGTTGGTGCGCGAGCCCTTCGGGCCACTCTTACCGACAAGGTGACGGGACGAGCTCCCCGGCCATCCGCGTTGGTACCAAGCAGTTCGCAACTCCTCACCCCGGTGTGTCCGCTCGTCTGACGACGGACCGCTGACCGGGTACTCGGGCGACGGTGCCACCGCACCGAACCCGCCGACCTGACCACTCCCTGCGGTATCCCGCGTCCTTGGCCGGCCGGTCTCTTCGAAGCAGACAGAGCAGAGCAGGAGTAACCAACCCATGACCCACGACACGGTCCTGACCAGCCGCGGAGAGTCCAGCGGCGCTGCTTCCTCACCGAAGACCTGGACACACCGACCCGACCACCTGCACGCGCTTCGCAGACGGTTCGTGGACGCCCCCGACTCCATGGGTCAGCGTTTCCGCGCACGCCGCTGGCAGTGGCTGCTGGAAACGTTCCCACAGTTGCCGGAGATGTCCGTCGTCGACTTGGGGGGAACGGCGGACTCCTGGCTCCGTGCACCGGTACGACCGGCCGCCGTTCACGTCGTCAACCTGGAGGAACCGCCGGCGGACCTGCCGCCCTGGCTGCGCGCGGACCTGGCCGACGCCTGTGACCTGCCCGGGAGAATCGCCGCCACACAGTACGACCTCGTCGTGTCGAACTCGGTGATCGAGCACGTCGGAGGACATCACCGCCGCCGGCGGTTCGCGGAGACGGTGAGCGGTCTCGCCGACCGCTACTGGGTGCAGACGCCCTACCGATACTTTCCGGTCGAGCCGCACTGGCTCTGCCCCGGCGTGCAGTTCCTGCCCGTCGCCGCGCGGGCCCGCCTGGTGCGGCACTGGCCACTCGTGCATACCCCGCTGGACAGCGACGAGCAGGCGCTGGGCGCAGTACTCGGCGTCGAGTTGCTCAGTCGCACCGAGATGCGTACCTATTTCCCCGACGCGGAGCTGCGCAGCGAGAAGGTCGCCGGCCTCGCGAAGTCCCTGGTGGCGGTGAGGCAGTCATGAAGGCAGCGGTTTCGCGGGTGGACGTGCTCACCGGCCCGGCGAGCACGCCCGACGACGTGGCGGCCCTGGTCGACCGCCTGATCGGTGTCGCACTTCGCGGCCTGCCCGCGATGCGGGTCGGGGACGGGTTCGTCTTCACCATGCGTGGTGTGTACGACGCCGCCGGTCGGCCGCGGGTGCTGCCGGAGGGCAGCAGCCTGCGCTACACGGCGATCACCGCGCTGGGCGCTCGCCTCCTCCCCGAGGACCGCCAGCGCGCGGTGCTCGGCGGGGTCAGCGTCGACGATCTGGTGGCCGGCCTGGTCTCCCGCGTACTCGACACCGGAACCGGTGCGGTGACCTCCCTCGGCGACGTGGCGTTGGTGTGCTGGGCGGCGGCCGCCTGTGAGCACGAGGACCTGCCCAGGGTGCTCGCCCGGCTGGCCGCCATGGACGCCGGAGGTGCGGTGTTCACCGTGGACGCGGCCTGGGTGCTGTCGGCGCTGGCGGCCGCCCGGGAGGTCGTCGGCGTACCGGACCTGCGGTCGCACTACGAGTGGGCCCGCCGCCGGTTGCTGCTCGGTGTCCGCGAGGGCGGGCTGTTCGCCCACGAGGTGAACGGCCGCGGCCTGGTGCCGTCCTACCGCGCGCACGTCGGCTGCTTCGCCGACCAGGTGTACCCGATCCAGGCGCTGGCCCGGGCCGGCGACGAGGAGGCCGTACGCGTCGCGGACCGTGCGGCAGAAAGAATCTGTACCGCGCAGGGCGACGCGGGCCAGTGGTGGTGGCACTACGACGCGCGCACCGGGGGAGTCGTCGAGGGATACCCGGTCTACAGCGTCCACCAGCACGCGATGGCGCCGATGGCACTGCTCGACCTCGCCGAGGCGGGCGGGACCGACCACGCCGAGGCGATCCGGCGGGGCCTGCGCTGGATGGCCGACGCGCCGGAGACCGACCGTCCGCTGATCCTGGACGACCTCGGCGTCACCTGGCGCAAGGTGGCCAGACGCGATCCGCGCAAGGCGGTCCGGGGCACCCGGGCGATGACCACCCGGGTACGCCCCGGCTGGCGGGTCGACGCGCTGGACCGCGTCGTACCGCCGAACGCCGTCGACACCGAATGCAGGCCGTACGAGTTCGGCTGGCTGCTGTTCACCTGGCTGAACGCGTCGCAGGGGGGAACGCGATGACCGGGGGAACAGAGGTGGCCGGGCGAACGACGGGCAGAGGGGACACCGGCCGCCGGTGGCTGCTCGGGGTCGGTCTCGACCCGTTGACGATGGACGAGTCGGTGGCCGAGTGCGTCAAGGCCGTCGAGGAACACCGCACCGTGCGGATCGGCATGCTGAACGCGGCGAAGATCGTCCGGATGCGCGAGGACGTCCGGCTGCGGCGCGCGGTGATGAGCTGCGAGCTCGTGCTGGCCGACGGCCAGGCGGTGGTGTGGGCGGCGCGGTTGCTGCGCGAGCCCGTCCAGGAACGCGTCGCCGGCATCGACCTGATGATGCGGCTGCTGCCCGAGGCCGAGCGGCGCGGGCACCGGGTGTACTTCCTCGGCGCCACCGAGGAGGTCCTCGCACGGATGATGGCGGAGGTGCGGCGCCGGCACCCGGACCTTGCGATCGCGGGCTGTCGCAACGGCTACTTCGACGCGGGCGACGAGGCGGACGTGGTGGCCGGGATCCGCGAGTCCGGCGCGGACCTCCTGCTGGTCGGGGTGTCCTCACCGAAGAAGGAGTACTTCGTCGAGAAGTGGGGCGCCGCGACCGGCGCGTCGGTGGTGCACGGTGTCGGCGGGTCGTTCGACGTACTCGCCGGGCACATCCAGCGCGCACCGCAGTGGTGGCAGCGCAACGGCATGGAGTGGCTCTTCCGAGCGCTGCAGGAACCCCGCCGCCTCGGCCCGCGTTACCTCGCGACGAACACCGCGTTTCTCCGCATGGTGACGAGCGAGCTTCGGCACCGCCCACCCTCGGCGCCGCTCGGTGCCGACATCACCTCCGCCCACGAAGCGACCTGAGGAGCGCGGGCCATGAGCACCAACGAGAACGAGACACATGAGTACGAGGGGCCGGTGGCCGGCGCCAGGGTCGTCGTGGTCGGGCTCGGCTACGTCGGGCTGCCGCTGGCCGTCCGCGCGGCACAGGTGGGGCACCGGGTGATCGGGTTCGACCTGGACGAGAACCGCGTCAAGTCGTTGTGCGCGGGGCGTTCCTACATCGAGGACGTCCCGACCGATCTGGTGGAACGCCTGGTCGACTCGGGGGAGCTGATGCCCACCGTGCATCCGCGCGACCTCGCCGGCTTCGACGTGGCGCTGATCGCGGTGCCGACCCCTTTGCAGGAAGGGCTTCCCGACCTCGGCTACGTCGAGTCCGCGGCCCGTACCCTGGCGCGCTACCTGCGCCCGGGCGCCACCGTCGTGGTGGAGTCGACGACGTATCCCGGCACCACCGCCGACCTGGTGGCGCCGCTGCTGGAGGAGGGATCCGGCCTGGTGCCGGGGGAGGACTTCTTCCTCGGCTACAGTCCCGAACGCATCGACCCGGGCAACCCGACCTGGACGCTGCTGAACACCCCGAAGATCGTCGCCGGGGTGAACGAGCAGTCCCAGAAGGCGGTCCAGGCGTTCTACGACACCGTGGTGGAGACCACGATCCCGGTCTCCAGCACGCAGTCGGCCGAGCTGGCCAAGCTGCTGGAGAACACCTTCCGGCACGTCAACATCGCGCTGGTGAACGAGATCGCGATGTTCGCCGACGGGCTGGGCATCGACGTGTGGGAGGCGATCGAGGCAGCCTCGACCAAGCCGTACGGCTTCATGCGGTTCACGCCGGGGCCGGGCGTGGGAGGGCACTGCCTGCCGATCGACCCGTCGTACCTGTCCTGGCACGTCGAACGCAAACTGGGCCAGAGCTTCCGGTTCGTCGAGCTCGCCAACGACATCAACGAGCACATGCCGGACTACGTCGTACGGCGGGTGGGTCAGGCGCTCAACCGCAGGCGGCGTTCGATCAACGGGTCGCGGATCCTGTTGCTCGGCCTGTCGTACAAGAAGAACACCGGCGACGCCCGGGAGTCTCCCGCCGTCCGGGTGGTCACCCTGCTGTCCAGCCTGGGTGCCGAGGTGCGCGGCGCCGACCCGTTCGTGCTCGAGCCCACGCCGGTGGACGATCTGGTGGAGCGGGTGGAGGCGACCGCCGAGGAGGTGGCGGCCGCCACCGCGGTGGTGCTGCTGACCGACCACGACGGGTTCGACTACGACCTGATCGCCCGGCACGCGTCACTGGTCATCGACTGCCGGCACCGGATGGCCGGTCCGCTGGTCGAGTACCTGTGACGCTACCCGGCCTGCCGCTTCGGGAGCCGGGACGAGGGGGAGAGCCGGAACGACCGGGGGAGCCATCGGCTCCTCCGGTCGGCCAGCACCACGGCGTAGGCGGTGACCAGGACGCTGATCAGGCCCAGCCCGGCCAGCTGCCGGATCCGGCTGCCGTGCAACGCCACCGGGCCTCCGCTGCCACCGGTCACCCGCCAGGTGACCAGGGAGGCGGTGGAGGCCCCGGCCGCTTCCTGGCGTTGCCGAAGCTGCGTACGCAGCACCCCCATCGTGGCGGCCAGGGTGCGCTGGGCCTCGCCGGCGTCGGTGGACCTGGCGGACACCCAGAGGTACGGCTGGTCGTGGATCGGAAGCTCCTCGCTGCCCCGGTTGTCCAGCACCACGGCGTACTCGCCGGTGCCACCCGCCCGGCGGATGAGCTCACGGGTCGCCGGGTTGGCAGCCGACTGCGCCGAAGCCTCCGCGAGCATCACGAGTCCCTGCGAGAAGCTGGCGTAGGCGTTGCGCGGGAACTTCGTCTTCGGGCTGAGCATCGTGACCACCGCCCGCGTCTCGTAGACGGTCGGCGCCGCGACCTGGTGGAAGCTCCACAGTCCGCACAACGCCGCCACGGCAAGTGCCAGCCAGGGCCGGCGCAACGCGGCCGTCCAGATGTCCCGCAAGGTCATGGTCCCCCCAAGGCCGTTGCCGCGCCCGTACCTGCCGTTCGCACGTACGCGATCCGCAACCTTTATTGGCTTTTCACCCGGTTGCGAACCGCGCTCTTCGTATCATCGGTGATGGCCCGCGATCTTGTCGGTGGATCGACAAGACGGGTCCAAGCTAGGGGGGCCTGGTGGACCTGCTCGACTCGGTGAACATCCTGCTACGGCGATGGATGCTGACCGTCCCGCTTCTGGTGCTGACGATCGCCGGGGTCGTGGCCGGATACTTCGTGCTCCCGTGGAGCTACCAGGCCCAGTCCACGGTGGTGCTGCTGGCCTCTCCCTACCAGTCCAAGCAGGCGGGCGGAAACCCGTACCTGCTGTTCGACGGCTCGCTGACGGTCACCGCCGAGGTCGTGGGGCGTGAGGTGATGGGCAACGACATCGCCGAGCAGCTGAAGGCGCGCAAGCTCACCTCGGAGTACGAGGTGAAGGTGCCGCCCGACACCGCCGGACCGGTGCTGTCGGTCGAGGTGACCGGATCCGACCGCGAGAACGTCCGCGCCACCCAGTCCGCCGTCACCGAGCTGGTGACCCAGCGGCTGGCCGGGATCCAGTCCGAGGCCGGGGTGGACAGCCAGGCCCGGATCCGGATCACCGACGTGTCCACCACGCCGCCCACCCGACAGGCCAAAGGCAAGCTTCGTACGCTCGCGATGGCGTTGTTCGCGGGGCTGGTCACCACGATCGTGGTGCCCCTGTCCGCGGAGGCGATGGCGGCCAGGCGGCGGCGTACGCCCCGGACCTCGACCGGAACGCGACAGGTGAACGGCCGGTCTCCGGTGCGGCCGCCCGTGGAGACCGCGCACCCGGCCAACGGGTGGAGCGCCCCGCCGCGGGCCACCCGGCCGACCCGTGCCGACCATCTCGTACGGTCCGGCCGCGCGCCGGTCGTCACTCCCCGAAGCGCGTCCCCGGAGCAGGACCTTTGAGCCGGGTGGTGACCAGCCTGCTGTTCGCTCCACTGGCCGGTCACCGGCCGGGCGCCGGCGGGGGGAGCGCCGACCGCGCCGGGCGGGCCGGTCAGGTCGGCCGCGCCGTCGCCAGCCGGATCGATCCGACCACGGTGCTGAGCGTCTTCGTCGCGATCCTCATGCTGCTGCCCAGCCGGTACGTCCTCGGCCCACTCGGTGCGGCCGGCACCCCGGCCGGTCTGATGGCGGTCGCCTGCACCCTGTGGTACCTCAGCGCGCTGATCACCCCGGACACGACGCCGGTACGCGGACGTCAGCCGCTGCGTGCCGTCGTGGTGTTCTTCGTGGTGTCGGCGCTCGCCAGCTACGCGGTCATGCAGGCCGAACCCAGGCCGGCACTGGAGATCAACGGCGCCGACCGCGGGCTGATCCTCGTCGCCGGCTGGGCCGGAGTCGCGTTGCTGGCCGCCGACGGCATCTCCGGGCTGGAACGCCTGGAGGTGCTGCGCCGGCGGCTGGTGACGGGCGGGTCGATCGTGGCCGCCCTGGGACTCGTGCAGTTCTTCAGCGGGATCGACATCGCGGGTTACCTCGCGGTGCCCGGGCTGACGGCGAACTCCGACTTCTCCACCGTGCTTCGGCGGGACGAGTTCAACCGGCCGATGGCGACCGCGACCCACCCGATCGAGCTCGGCGTGGTGCTCACGATGGTGCTGCCGCTGGCGGTGCACGGACTGCTGCACGCCAGGCCGGGCACGGTGTGGCGGCACCGGATCCAGGTGTTCCTGCTGCTGGCGACGATCCCGATGACGGTCTCCCGTTCGGCGATCCTCGGGATGGCGGTGGCCGCCGTGGTGATGGTGCCGGTGTGGTCGGGCAAGGTCCGGGTGGTCTCGCTGATGGTGCTGGGCTGCGGGACCATCGCCATGCAGGCGGTCGTTCCCGGCCTGATGGGCACGATCCGCAACCTGGTCACCTCGATCGGGAACGACTCGAGTACGAACGCCCGCACCGACGACTACAGTGCCGTGCTGACCGCGTTCGCCCACCGGCCGTGGTTCGGCCAGGGCCTCGGCACCTACCTGCCCGGGACCTACCGCATCCTCGACAACCAGTACCTCGGCTCCGTGGTCGAGACCGGGCTGGTCGGCCTGGTGGCACTGCTGGCGTTGCTCGCGGCCGGCTGGCTGCTCGCCCGGGGCGCGCGCCGGGCCAGCACCAACCCCGAGGTCCGCCACCTCGCGCAGTGTTTCGCCGCGAGCGTGGCGGTGGCGGCGTTCTCCTTCGGGACGTTCGACGCGCTGGGCTTCCCGATGGTGACCAACCTGACGTTCCTGGTGGTCGGCTGCTGCGCGGCGATGTGGCGGCTGGCCCGTGAGGATCCCGCGGGCGGGTTGGTGCCGGACAGCCCGGACAGCCCGGACAGCTCCGCTTCGCCGGCCGAGCCGTGGGCCGAGCCGGCAACCGAGCCGCGGGTGACACTGCCACCCGGTCGGCATCGCAGGGCCTGACCTCTCAGGGCTGGACCGGCCTCCCGTCGGGCCAGGTGTTGTTCTGCCACACGTTGCCCTGGCCGCGGGGGTCGTACGCGGTGACCGGGCCCCAGTAGCCGCCCTTGGGAAAGATCGTGCGGCTGAACACGTTGCCGACGATCCGGATGTCGGTCGGCCGGCCGTACCTCCCGGCACCGCCGTACACCGAGTAGCCGCCACCGGCGAGCAGGTTGCGCTCCACCGTCACGTGGTACTGCCGGCCGAAGTCCTGGAACAACGCGACCGCGGAGGTCTGGCCGAGCGGGTTGGCGATGACGTTGCGCCGGATCACCAGCGACCTCCCGCTCGCCGGCCCGCTCGGTGAGGCTATGCCGTCGTTGTGGTCGCCGGGGAAGTACTTCAGCCCGCTGATGATGTTGTGGTCGATCAGGCCGTGCGGGGTGTCGATGCCGTCGGTGGTGGTGTGCAGGTAGCTGTCGCGGACGGTCAGCGCGCCACCGTAGTTGAGGATCGCGACCTGCATCTTGTGCCGGCCGTCGCCGCGCACTTCGCTGCGTTCGACCCGCAGGCCGGAGAAGCCTTCACGCTGGATGATTCCCCACTCGCCGGCCCCGATGAGCCGGGTGCGGCGGACGGTGACGTTGTCGGCCTCGACGCTGATCTCCTGCCGGACCAGGTGCCCGTCGACGACGGTGTTGTCCCGGGTGATCCGCAACGGACCGGTCGGGGTCAGCCGGGTGCCCTTGGGTACGCCGACCTCCGCCCTTGTAGGCCAGGGATTCACACCCGGCCGCGCCACCGGAGGTGTCGCCACCGGAGGTGTGGAGTGCGCGGGGGGAGAGGCGGGCAGCCGTACGCGGGGACGCTCGGCCGCGTCGGCGGTGCATCCGGCCAGGGCCGCGACCGCGGCGAGGGTCACCACGGTCGCGGCCCGAACGCGCAGGCGTCTCATCGCGGGGCTCAGCCCAGCGCCTTGCGGACGGCCTGAGCAACCTGTTCCTGTTGGGACACGGTGATCTGCGGGAACATCGGCAACGACAGGATCTGCCCGGCTGCCTCCTCGGTGACGGGGAAGTCGCCTGCCCCGTAGCCGAGCGACCGGAACGCCGGGGTCAGGTGGACCGGGACCGGATAGTGGATGCCGTACGCCACGTCCAGCTCGCCGAGCACCGCGGTGACGCTTTCCCGGTCGGGCACCCGTACGACGTACAGGTGCCAGACGTGCTCGCCGTCGGCACCCGCCTCCGGGAGCACCAGTCCCGGCAGCCCGGCCAGCAGCTCGCCGTAGCGCGCCGCGGCCTCCGCACGCAGCCGGTTCCAGCGTTCCAGCCGGCGCAGCTTGGCCCGCAGCACCACGGCCTGCAGGGTGTCCATCCGGGAGTTGAACCCGAGCGTCTCGTGCACGTACTTGCGTTCGCTGCCGTGGTCGGCGAGCAGTCGCACGGCGCGGGCGAGGTCGGCGGAGTCGGTCACCACGGCACCGGCGTCACCGTAGGCGCCGAGGTTCTTGCCCGGGTAGAAGCTGGTGGCCGCGAGCGTGCCGGCCGTCCGGCGACCGTCGCGTACCGCGCCCTGGGACTGGGCCGCGTCCTCGACCACCGTGGGGCCGAGGTCGAGCAGTTCGGCGACCGGCGCCAGCCGCCCGTACAGGTGCACCGGCACGATCGCGCGCGTCCTCCGGCCGATCGCGGCCGCCGCGTACCCGGGATCCATCAGCAGGGTGTCCTTGTCGACGTCGACCAGGACGGGCCGGGCGCCGGCGCGCACGACCGCCTCGACGGTGGCCACGAAGGTGTTCGCGGGTACGACGACCTCGGTGCCCGGGCCCACCCCGGCGGCTCGTAGCGCGAGCTCGATCGCGTCGGTGCCGTTGCCGAGCCCGACGCAGTGCGCGACTCCGCTGAACGCGGCGTACTCCTCCTCGAACGCCGCGACGTCCGGTCCCTTCACGAACGCCGTGGCCGCCAGCACCCGGTCGAAGCCGGCGCGCACCTCGGTGTCGATCTCGGTGTGCGCCGCCCGCAGGTCGACGAACGGAACAGTGGTCATGTCATCCCCCCAGAGATGGTGTGTGCGTGCTGCGTTGGTGACGTGGTGGTACGCAGGAAGCGTGCGGGCGAGCCCACCCAGACCTGCCCGGCCGGAACGTCGTCGAGGACCACAGAGCCCATGCCCACAAGGGATCCGGGCCCGATCTCGAGCCTCTCCCGCACCATCGCACCGGCACCGAGGTAGGCCCCGGCGCCCACCCGGACGCCCCCTCCGAGGCGTACGCCGGACGCGATGGTCACGTGGTCGCCCACCACGTCGTCGTGGGTGAGGGTGACGTGCGGCATCACCGCGACGTGTGCACCCAGCCGTACGGACGCGGTGAGCACGGTCTGGGCCAGCAGCACGCAGCCGGGCCCGAGCGTGCACGACGGCGCGACCGAGGCCGCCGGGTGGACGAGGGTGGCGTACCGGTCGGCCCGGACTCCCAGCCGGTCCAGCCGGGCGACGATCCGGGCACGGCTGCCGTAGTCGCGCGGGTTGCCGGCGCACACCACGAGCTGTGCGTCCGTACGCCGGACCGTCCTCTCGACGGTCTCGTCGACCGGGCCGAGCACCCGGACGCCGTCCACGACGGTGCCGTGCGTCGCCGGCGCGTCGTCACAGAAACCGACGAGACGCCAACCGGGGTGGACGGCCGCGAGCTGGGCGGTCTCGCGGGCGAAGCCGCCGCTGCCCACGATCACCAGGTCACGGGGTGCCGGCATCGGGTTGCTCCATCCCTTTGAGATCGGTGAGCACGCCACGCATGCGATACAGCAGGGCCGCCACCGCGACCGCCGCGACCACTCCGGCCAACGTCAGCGCGAGCAGGTCGAACGGGATAATCCGGTGGGCGAGGGCGGCGGCCCCGCCCACCCCGGCGGACACCAGCACCGGCAGGCCGAGCCCTCTGGTGACGGCGGCGAGGCGGATGCCGTGGCGGTGCAGTTCCCACAGGTAGAGGGGGAGTACGAGCACCGCCGCGACCAGGACGTGTGCGGCGCCCACCCCCGCGATGCCACCGAGCCGGGCACCGACCACCAGGGCGGGCACCAGCGCGGCCAGCCAGAGCAGCTGGATGGTGAACACGGCCCGGCTGCGGGCGAGCACGACGAAGTAGTCGTACATCAGCTCGAACAGGATCCTGAACGCGCCGAACAGCGCGAGCCACACCAGCCCGTGCGCGGCGGTGGACCAGAAATCGCCGTACACGAAGCGGATCAGCGGCTCTGCGGACCCGCTCAGCAGCAGACAGACCGGAAGAGTGAGGCCGGCGAGCAGCCCGGCCGTGGACAGGAACGTACGCCGCATCGCCGGCAGGTCGCCCTGCAGCCGGGCGAACGCGGCCGGGGCGACGCCGCGTACCGGCTGGGAGAACATCTGCACCGGCCAGCTGGACAGGTTGAACGCGAGGACGTAGAAACCGAGTGCTGTCGCGCCCAGCACCTTGCCGACGACGAACTGGTCGATGCTTCCCACGGCGAACAGCACCAGGCTCGAACCCGCCAGCGGCAGGCCGAACCGCAGCAGCCTGCGGGCCACCCCGGCGTCGAACCCGAGCCGCAGCGGCAGCGGCGAGAAGCGCACGTACAGCACACCGGAGGTCAGCGCGCCGGCGAGCCGGCCGACCGCCAGGCTCATCGCTCCCATTCCGAGCAGTGCCAGCCCGATCGACACCGCTGCGCCGGCCCAGTTGTTCACCTGGTCGGCGATCATCTTGCGGTCCTGGCGGAAGGCACGTTGCACACCGGCGACCGGCGCCGCCACCAGCCCGTTGATCACCACGTTGAAGGTCAGCACGCGGACCACGCCGGCGGCGTCGGGCGCACCCATCGCGGCCGTGAACGCGGGCGCCCCGAGGAAGCAGCCGACGTACACGAGCACGCTGGCGACCACCGATATCGTCGCGACGGTCGGCGCGATCTCCCTCGGGTCACCCGGCCAGCGCACGATCGCGAGGGAGACGCCGAGCTCGTTGAAGCTGACGACGGCCAGCAACGCGACCATCGCCACCGCGAACGCGCCGAACTCGTGCGGCCCGAGGATGCGGGCCAGCGCGATCCCGATCACGAGGGTGCCCAGCCGGGACACGGCGGTGCTGGCGAAGCTCCAGCCGACCGCCCGGAACGCGCGGGCGAACAACGGGTCGTCCTCGCGGATCGCGAACCTCACCGCCGGCTCCCCCGATCCCTCAGCTGGTTGAAGTCGTCGGCGGCCGCGGTCCCGCGGCGCCGATCCCGCCGCCGGCGGACCTTGTGTGTGACGACGCCGCCGATCGTGCGTGCCGCCTCCCGCGCGGCCCTCGGCCGCCCGGTGGCCGCGCGCTCCAGCGCGTCCAGGTAGATGGCCTCCTGGAGCAGCGCGGCGCCCTCGAGGCTGAAGCGTTCGGTGACCAGGTGCAGGCCGAAGTCGGCCAGGTCCTTTCGCCGCGCCTCGTCGGTGGCGAGCTCGCGCAGGATCCGCGCCAGGGTGGCGGCGCCGTCCCCGCCCAGCCCGTACCACCCCTGGCGCAGGAACCTCCTGCTCGACTCCCGGGTCAGCAGCTCGAAGAACCCGTCCTCGCCCTGCACGATCAGCGGCTGCCCGAACGCCAGCGCACGCAGGGCGGAGCCGCCCATGCCGAGCGTGATCGACGCCGCCGCGTAGGCGGGCCGCGGGTCGTCCAGGGCGCCGGTGAGTACGACGGCGCGCCGGCCGGCCCGCTTGTTGGCGGCGGCCGCCCGGGCCTCCACCTGCTCGCGTGCGGGCCCGTCGCCGACGACCACCAGCCGCAGCGGCAGCTCGCGGGCCAGCTCACCGATCACGTGGACCGCGGTCAGAACGCCTTCCAGCTTCAGCTCCGGGACCAGCCGGCAGACCACCACCACGTCCAGCAGACCGGTGTCGGCGGGGTCGTCAAGCCCGTGTTGCGCACGGAACCCGTCAGCCGGATGGCCGGGCCGGTTGGCGGCCAGGTCCACGGGTGGTTCGAGCAGGTTCACCAGGGCGGGGTCGAAGCCGCGACCGGAGTGCCGGCCTCCGCCACGCCGCTGGAAGCGCTGCTCCAGCACGGACAGCCGGATCTGCGCCGTACCCACCGCGAGCGACAGGTCCGCCGGCAGGAACGGCGCGACCGACATCGACATGACCGTGCAGGTGGCGGCGACGTCGCGGCACCGGCCCGCGGCGAAGTACGCCTCCACCCCGGGCGGCCACTCGTACCCGTGCACGACGTCGAACCCGCGTTCGGTGATCAGGGAACGCAACAGGCGCACGGTGGTGGGGGAGGGCCGCCGGCGTTCGGCGGGCAGCTCGAGGTGCTCCAGGCCGATGTCAACCACGCGTTGCACCAGCGGACCGGGCTCGCTGATCACCGTCACCTGGTGGCCGAGCTCACGGACCGCCCCGGCGAGTTCGACGGCATTGAGCTGACTGCCGCCGAGCTCCATCGCGTGCGGGTAGACGAGGACCTTCATCGCGTGGCCGCGGTGGCGATCACGTGCACCACGCGGTCCTGTTCTTCCTCGGTCAGCTCGTGGAAGAGGGGCAGGATCAGCGACCGGGAGGTGAGCCGGTCGGTCACCGGCAGGTCGGCGTTGCGGCCCGAGGCCGAGGTGGCGTACGCGGGTTCGCGGTGCGCGGCCATGATCCCGCGCCGGCCGGAGATGCCGGCCGCCAGCAGGCGTTCCAGCAACGCGTCCCGGCCGACCGGGAAGTCCTCCGGCAGCTCGATCCAGAACGACTGGTAGTTGGTCCGCCCGTACAGCGGGTCGCGCACGGTGAGAACACCCGGCACGTCGGCGAGCAGACGCTGGTAGCGGGCGGCCAGGTCCCGGCGGCGTTCGACCACCTCGGTCAGCCGGGTCAGCTGGACCAGGCCCAGTGCGGCCTGCAGGTCGGTCATCCGGAAGTTGAAGCCGGTCTCGAGGTACTCCTCGATGACGACCGTGCCGCTGGCGTGCCGGTCGGCGGCGCTGACACTCATCCCGTGCTCGCGCAGCCGCCGCGCCCGCCGGGCGACGTCCTCCGACGCCAGCGTGAGCATCCCGCCCTCGCCGGTGGTCAGCAGCTTGCGGGGGTGGAACGACCACGCGGTGAGCTCGGCACCGGCCCCCACCGGGCGGCCGCGGTAGACCGAGCCGGCCGCGCACGCGGCGTCCTCGACCATCGGAATGCCCCGCGGGTCGCACACCGCTCGCAGCTCGTCCAGGTCCACCGGAACCCCGGCCTGGTCCACCGCGATCACCGCGCGGGTCCGTTCGGTGAGCACCGCCTCGACGGTCTTGCCGGTGACGTTGCCGGTGGTCGCGTCGACATCGGCGAACACCGGCTGCGCGCCGACGTAGCGCGCGGCGTTGGCGGTGGCGATGAACGAGAACGACGGCACCACCACGTCGTCGCCGGGCCCCACCCCGGCCAGCAGCAGCGCAAGGTGCAGTGCGGTCGTGCAGGACGAGGTGGCCACGCCGTGCGCGGCGCCCATCCGGTCCGCGAACGCCTCCTCGAACGCGGCCACCCGCGGGCCCTGCGCCACCCATCCGGAGCGCACCACCTCAGCGACCGCCGCCGCCTCCTCATCGCCCAGAACGGGCCTGATCACCGGAATCACGTGGTCCCCCCACTTGGTCCAGTAGGCCCGCGATCTCGCGGGCCCGATGCTTCCAGTCGTGCCGCGCGGCGTACGCGCGACGACGACCGGCCATGCTGTGTTCGCCCTTGTTCTGTTCAGGTTTGCCTGGTTCGGTGTTGCCTGACTCGGCGGCCGCGGCCAGCTCGTCGCCGACCGCCTTGACGAACGCCTCCCGTGAGGACTCCACCCTGATCAGGGCGGCGCCCTCGGCGTCCTCGCGCAGCCAGTCCGTCGCCGGCAGCGCGGTCGAGACCACCGCGCGCCCGGCGGCGAGGTACTCCAGCGTCTTCAGCGGGAAGCTCGCCCGGTTGAAGTCGTTCAGGACGTACGGCGTCAACCCCACCGTGATCGCCCGCAGGTAACGCGGCAGCTCGGTGTGCGGCCGCATCCCCGTCCACACCACGTTCGGGCGCGCGGTCAGCGCGGCGAACCGTTCCGCCGGGCAGGACGGCTGCCGCGGGCCGACCAGCAGGAGGGGATGCCCGGCGTCGGCGACCCCTTCCAGCAGGTCGAGGTCGAGCCGGCCGTTGAGGTTGCCGACGAACCCCGCGGCCGGTCGGTCGAAGCGTGGTACGTCGTCCGGCCAGGGCGCCTCGTCCACTCCTTCGTAGGCATCGGGCGAGCAGCCGTTCGGCACCACCGCCGCGTCCAGTCCCATCGCGGCGAAGCGTTCCCTCAGCACCGGCGACACCACGGCGAGCACGTCGGCTGCCTCCGCCTGGCGCCGCTCGGCCGCGAGCAGCCGCCGGCGCGGCAGTCCCAGCAGTTCCGCACCGGCGGCACCGTCGTCGGTGACGAAGTACATCGTGGGCACGCCCGCGACCGCATCCAGCAGGTCTTCGGAGACGGTGGCGATCGCCGCCGTCACCGGCTGACCGATCCGGGCCGCCGCGCGCCGCACCTTGGCACGGGTCCACCGGGTGGTGACGTGGTGCATGCCGGGACGCTGCGCACCTGGCAGCACCCGTGGTACCAGCCGCCACAGCCCAGGTCTTTCCTCCCGCAGCGCCGGACTGCGCATCGAGCTCGCGCGGATCGCTGCCACCGGGCGCGCACGCAGCAGCGGGGTGAGCACCGAACACGGCGGTTCGACGTACAGCACCGGCCGCTGCCGGCTGAGCTCGTCGGCGAGGTGCCGGTCGGTGCCGGCCACCCCGTCGTACGCGGAGCCGGCGAAGAAGACGATCACGCAGGGACCCGCCGCTCGGCCCGCCACCAGGCCACCAGCCGGCGAAGGCCTTCCTCGAGGTCGACCTCGGGCTTCCAGCCCAGCGCCTGGTGGGTACGGGAGATGTCGGCCAGCCGCCGCGTCACGCCGTTCACCGCGCGCGCCGGGCCGAACTCCAAGCCGAGGTCCTCCGCGTCCATCACCCGCATCAGGGCCTCGGCCAGCTCCCGCAGGCTGGTCTCGGCGCCGAACCCGATGTTGAACACCTGGTCGGTCACGTCCGCCCGCGCCGCCAGCAGGTTGGCCCGGGCGATGTCGTCGGTGTAGACGAAGTCCATCGTCTGCAGGCCGTCGCCGAGGATCAGCGGCGCCCTGCCGTACTCGATGCGCTCCATCCAGCGGATGAGCACCTCGGTGTAGAGGCCGTGGATGTCCATCCGCGGGCCGTAGACGTTGAAGTAGCGCAGGGCCACGTAGTCGAGTCCGCGCATCGCGTGGAAGCTGCGCAACATGCCCTCGTTGAACGCCTTCGCCGCGCCGTAGAACGTGTCGTTGTCGTACGGGTGCTGGGTTTCCGGTGTCGGGAACTGTTCGGCCAGCCCGTATACCGACGCCGACGACGCGGCCACCAGCTTGCGTACGCCGAGATCGGCGGCCGCCTCGATCACCTCGAACGTGCCGTCGACCAGCACCTGCAGCGCGAGCCGGGGCTCCTCCGCGCACTGGGTGATCCGGATCGCCGCCTGGTGGAACACCAGGTCGGTGCCGGCCATCGACGAGCGCAGCAGCGCGCGGTCGCGGATGTCGCCCTCGACGAGGTGCACCCGGCCGGACTCCAGCGCGGCGGTCAGGTTGTCCCGCCGCCCGCGCACCAGGTTGTCCAGCACCACGACCTCGGCGGCCCCCGCCGCCACCAGTTGGTCCACGATCGTCGATCCGATCGTGCCCGCGCCCCCCGTGACCAGGCAGCGGCTTCCCTCGATCATCAGTCGTCCCCCTCGACGAGTTCCTTCGATCCACCGGCCGCGATGCTGCGCGACGCGGCCTCCAGCAACCGGACGACCCGCAGGCCGGCTCGCCCGTCCGTCAACGCGGGCCTGCCCTCGCCGATCGCCGCGGCGAACTCCTCCATCACCGACCGCAGTGCCTCCCGTTCCGGCAGCGCCGGAACCTGGATGTCGCCGACGCGGTAGGAGATCAGCGCGGCCCGGCGTTCCTCCGGCCCCAGGTGGCTCGCCGGGGTGAGGTCGACGCCGCGGTCGTGCACCGTCACCCGCTGCTGCGGGTTCAGGTCGTCCCACACGATGGTGCGCCGCGATCCGCCGATCACCGTCGTACGGATCTTCGTCGGGCTGAGCCAGTTGACGTGCACGTGCGCCAACGTCTGGTCGCCGAACCACACCGTGAGGTAGGCGACGCAGGCACGTCCGGCGACGATCGGGTCGGCGGCCTGTGCGGCCACCGCGACCGGGCGCATCGCCGGCGGAAGTACGAAGTCCAGGATGGACAGGTCGTGCGGGGCGAGGTCCCACAGCACGTCGACGTCGGGTTGCACCAGGCCCAGGTTGATGCGTACCGAGTCGACGAACTGCACCTCGCCGATCTCACCGCCGTGCACCAGTTCGCGGATCTTGCGTACCGCCGGCGTGTAGCAGTAGGTGTGGTCGCACATCAGCGTCAGCCCGGCCTGCTCGGCGAGGTCGACCAGTTTCGCCGCGTCCGCGGACGACGGGGTGAGCGGCTTCTCCACCAGGACGTGCTTTCCGGCCTCCAGAGCGGCCCGCACCAGGTCGAAGTGGGTGGCCGCCGGGGTGGCGATGGCGACCGCCGCGACGTTCGGGTCGGTGAGCACCTGCTCGTAGGAGTCGGTCGTACCGACCGTGGTGTAGGGGCCGAGTACGGACCGGGCGCGGTCGGTGTCCAGGTCGCACAGCCACTCCAGCCGAAGGGCAGGAGTGGCCTGTGCGTTGCGCACCAGGTTGGGTCCCCAGTAACCGGCGCCGATCACAGCCAGGCCGATGGGATTCATCGGAGTCCCTTCTTTTGCTGCGTTCTCAGGTGTGCCGAGTCGTCGTTCGGGCACGCCGCGGCGACGCTCGGAGGTGCATCGGTGGTTGCCGGGTCAGGATCGACTGCCGCGGGCAGGAACCCACGAGTCCGGCGCGGTGAGCTCGGCCCCGTGGTCACTGCGACGATCTTCGGACACCGTTCGCCCCGTTGGAGGCGTTTTCGTGGAATCGGATCGAATCGTCACGTACAGCAGTGACATCGCGATGTCGTGAGCCAGCGCGGTGGTGGCCGACCCAGGCCACCTTTCCGCGTTCGGTGTCACGCCTCGTCGTACGTCAGGTAGCCGTCGCGCTCCAGGTAACGCTCGCCCGTGCGCGGGCAGCTCCAGTGGCGTACGCCGTCTCCGGAATCGTCAACCGGGGTGAGTGGTTCGCCCGCACGTCCCACCCAGCCGATCCGCCGGGCGGGCACGCCGGCCACCAGCGCGAAGTCCGGCACGTCCCTGGTCACCACGGCGCCGGCGGCCACCAGGGCCCAGCGGCCGATGGTGTGACCGGCGACCACGACGGCGCGCGCACCGATGGACGCGCCCTGTCGCACCGTGACTCCCAGCGCGTCCCAGTCGTCGGGCCGTTTGAGCTTGCCGTCCACGTCGGCCGACCGCGGATAGAGGTCGTTGGTCAGCACCACGGCCGGGCCGACGAACACCTCGTCCTCCAGGACGGCGGGTTCGTACACCAGCGCGTGGTTCTGCAGCTTGACGCGGTCACCGATGCGCACGCCCGGCCCGACGTAGGCGCCCCGGCCGACGATGCAGTCGCTGCCGAGGACGGCGTGTTCGCGTACCTGCGCCAGGTGCCAGATGGTGGTGTCCGCGCCGAGCGTGGCCCGCTCGTCGACGTCCGCGCCGGGATGCACGCGTGCCTCACCCACGATGTCCTCCACCCACGATTCCCCCCAGAGCTCCCACAGTTCCTGTGGAACAAGTGATTCGGCGGCGCACCATCTGCGCGTCGCCCATACTGCGAACGTGATCAGTATTGTGATCCCCGCGCACAACGAGGCGCAGGTGATTGGCCGTTTGCTGGCGGGTCTGCTGCGCGACGTGCCATCGGGTGAGTTCGACGTGGTCGTGGTTCCCAACGGCTGTTCGGACGACACCGCGCGGATCGCCGCCTCCTTTCCCGTCCGCGTGATCGACACCGACCGCGCGTCCAAGGCCGAGGCGTTGCGGATCGGCGACCAGGCCGCGCGCGGTTTTCCCCGCATCTACGTGGATGCCGACGTCGAGCTCGGCCCGGACGACATTCGTGCTCTGGCAAGGGTTCTGACGTCCTCCGACGTGCTCGCGGCCGGCCCCGTGCGGGAGCTGCGAACGTCCGGACGGCCGTGGGCGGTGCGCTGGTACTACCGCGTGTGGGAACGATTGCCGGAGGTACGCCGAGGGTTGTTCGGCCGGGGTGTGGTCGGGGTCGGCGAACGCGGGTACGAGCGGCTGGCCGCCCTGCCGCGGGTGATGGCCGACGACCTGGCCATGTCCCAGGCGTTCGCTCCCGGGGAGCGGA